>NZ_CP016500.1 GCF_001713475.1 Agrobacterium sp. RAC06 | reverse complement strand
CCACTCCGCCAGCCGCTCGTCCTCATCCCAGTCTAGATCGTAGACGAAGGGATCCTTTTCCGGAGCGTTTTTGGCGCGCGCCGGCTTCTTCGCCTCTTCGATCGCGGCTTCCGACCGGGCGAGCACCGCATCGATTGCGGCAAACGCATCACTCAGACCGTCGGCATCAGGATCTTCGGCCTCCCCCACCCCAGCCCGAGTGTCGCTGACCTCAACATTCCCATCCGGCAAACCCTCCCCGTCGTCACCCGATGATGCTGCAGGCCACGCCTGCCCGCGGAGGGAGGCGAGGCCTTGGGCAGAAAGCGCCCAGGCCGGGGGATGGGCGGCGATGCGACGGCGGGTTTTCAGGATGTCGCGGGCGATGGTGAGTTCGTGGGTCGGTGCGCGGATATCTCGAAGCGCATCATGCAGGACGAGGTCCTCAAGATGGACGAGTTCGCCATCGACCCAGAGCGAGGCATGCGCCTCGAGGAAATGCGAGCGCTCGAGAAAACCCTCGCCGACGGGGGAGCGGGCAATGCGCTCGTCGAGACGGGCAAGCGCGACAGCGGCCTCGGAGATCGGCCGCAGCAAGCTCTGGATGGGTAATTTGGCGAGATCGTAAGACATTGAAATTATGGTAAATGATTCGTTAAGCGAAAGCTATATAGTCATTATGTTTCCATACAGTGCATAAATAGTCTGCGGGTCTCTGACCTCCGATAAGTAACCCTTATCGGAAGTGATTGATTTGACGGCGTTCGACGCCTAAAGTCGTGGCAAATCACGGCGAAAACCACAGCTGGACGCGCAGAACTAGAGGGCTAACAACAGGATGAAGAGCTCAGTCGCTACGAATGGTCGCTTTGTGCCGTTGGCTTCTGGCAAGCTCGACAAACCGGCGCTTCACCTCTTCGAAGAGTGCTGGAGGCAGTGGCCCGTGATATCCGCTCTCGCTGTCAACAGGGCGAACGTCAGGCCCCGGCCAGACGAAGCGGTTGCTTTCAGTCAGTACGATCCACGACCGTTCGTCGTCGAGACCGAGGCGGCGCTTGGTAGCCGGCGGTATTTCGATTGCGTCGCTGGGATCGGACGGCGGGGAATGGGTGATCGGCAGGACACGAACCGCAGGTGTCCCATCTTCGAGCAAAGAAACAATCGCCAGCACAAGAGCAGGACGATCCTTGTCCCCCTCCTCTCGTCCTTCCAGATGCTGCCAGTGCCAGAGATAGGAATAACGGAAGACCCAGCCGACCTTGGGTTCAGTCGGCAGCATTCTTGTCCATCAGCAGTTCGGAATTGAGATGATCCAGGCCTGGCTCCATTGTCGAAGCCTCGATCGCGGCAAGCTCGTCGTCACTGATCGCAGCCGTCAGATTGACCTTCCGATCGCGCTTGGCCAGCCGGAGATAATCTTCATAGGCCAAGAGCACTGTGCGCGGCCGGCCATTCTTGGTGATGATGACCGGCTCTCGCACGGCCGCATCCTGGTAGGCGCCGAAATTCTTCGAAACCGCTGCTGCTGTCACAATCGATGTCATGGCAGATCCCCTTTGTTACGGGATATACGGGCTTTCCGGAACTTTTGCAAACGCTCCAAGGAATCTGGAAGCACAAGATGACAAGGAAAGCTCCAAACGCCCCTTCCAGCAGCGACACACTCGCGCGCCGCGTGGAAGAACTCGATACCATCGCGTCCGTCTTGCCGATGGAGCGGCGTGACGAACTCGCCGAGCTGCTGACGGATCAGGATGTCGAGACACTCCGTCATCTCGTCAACGAGGGCATGGGCACAAACACGCTGCGCGCACTCACCTCCGATCTGGCCTACTTGCAGGCCTGGTCACTCGCAGCCACTGGACGCTCTCTTCCTTGGCCTACTCCTGAAGCGATGCTGCTGAAGTTCGTCGCTCATCATCTTTGGGATGCGGAAAAGCGCCTGGCGGATCCGGAACATGGAATGCCGGCAGAAGTCGAGGACAAGCTGCGGATCCAGGGATTTCTACGTACTCTCGGGCCGCATGCGCCTGATACCGTACGCCGACGGCTTGCGACCTGGTCGACGCTGACCAAATGGCGCGGGCTTCAGGGGGCTTTCGGCTCGCCCGCCCTCCGGTCCGCCATCAGACTTGCTATCCGAGCAACGCCGCGACCGAGGAGGCGAAAGAGCGCGAAGGCGGTCACTGGAGACATACTTGCAAAGCTCCTCGCGACCTGTGCCACCGGCAGTCTGCGTGACTTGAGAGATAGGGCCATTCTGATGGTAGCATTTGCTTCTGGGGGCCGACGTCGCAGCGAGATCGCGGGCCTCCGGAAAGAACAGTTACAGCAGGAGGATCCTATCGAGGTCGATAGCGGCCCTCCCCTGCCCTCTCTTTCCATCCATCTGGGCCGCACCAAGACCAGCGGTGCCGACAACGACGAATTTGTTTATCTCACCGGCCGCCCTGTCAACACTCTGAACGCCTGGCTCGACGCAGCGAAGATCGACAAGGGTAGCGTCTTCCGGGCGATCGATCGCTGGGGCAATGTTTCGCGCCGGCCCTTGGATCCGAAGGCCATCAATGACATTCTAAAGCACCGGGCGGAACTGGCCGGGCTCGATCCGACGGAGTTTTCCGCCCATGGCCTACGCTCTGGTTATCTGACCGAAGCGGCGAATCGCGGCATTCCCCTGCCTGAGGCCATGGAGCAGTCGCGTCACCGATCCGTGCAGCAGGCTGCGGAGTACTATAACCACGCACAGAGACGCAGCGGCCGTGCATCCCGCCTTCTAAGCTAAATTTGTCCATCGATCGAAGGCGTTGAGAATTTAACTGCGCAGTCTTTGACGACACACTCAAATGCCGGGGCTGTTGGCCCAAATGCGATTCTAGGAGAGCCCGATGCTTCGTGGACTTGCCGTCCTTCTGCTGTTCCAGTTGGTGGGCGAGAGCCTTGTGTTCTTGCTGGGAGTATCCATACCAGGTCCCGTGGCGGGGCTTGTGCTCTTGTTTGCAGCTCTTCCGGTACTGGATCGCCTATGGACGCAGGAAGCAGCAAGTATCGATGAGGCCGCCGAAACCCTACTGTCAAATCTGGGGCTGTTTTTTGTACCGGCAGGTGTCGGCGTCGTAGCGCTGGCCAGCATTCTGAGTGCTCAGATATGGGCACTCGGTGCCGTGCTCATTTTGTCCGCGATTATCACATTGATGCTCACGGTTTGGGCATTCATCCTGGTCAGAAAGCTGATCTCTGTACGGCGTCGGTCATGAACCGATCGCCGATTGAGCTCTGGGTCTACCTTTCAGCCTCCCCTCTCTTATGGCTCACATTGACCCTATTTACCTGGATCTTGGCTTCCGAGCTTTCAAAAAGACTGGGACGGCATCCCCTGGTTAATCCAGTGCTCATCTCCATACTTGCACTTTCCGTCATGATGATCGCGGCCGAAGTGCCATATGAGCGTTACTTCGCGGGAGCCCAATTCATCCACTTCTTGCTGGGCCCAGCTACAGTGGCAATCGCCGTACCTTTGTATAGGAAATGGAACGAAGTCAGGGCCTTACTGCTGCCGATCTCTGTGGCGCTCCTGGTCGGTTCAATCGTGGCTATGGCCTCTGTGATCGCGCTCGGCCAAGTCTTTGACCTCCCGCGGGACATACTGCTGTCTTTTCTTCCAAAATCGGCAACAGCCGGCGTGGCGATGGCGGTTTCACAATCGCTTGGCGGCGATCCCTCATTGACGGCTGTACTAGTCATTCTGACCGGCATCTTCGGCGCGCTGATCGTTACGCCCTTCATGACCATGATGCGAATAAACGACTACGCCGCTCGTGGATTTGCTGTAGGGTTGACGTCCCACGGGATCGGTACGGCTCGCGCCTACGAGGTAAACGCCACAGCAGGACTGTTCGCCGGCATTGCAATGGCGCTTAACGCTGTGGCAACATCGGTCTTAGCCCCATTTGCGGCGCGGTACCTACTTCCATGAGCGGACCCGACCAGCGGCACTTCCACCCGAGTTGAGTTTGCCAAAGGTTTCACCGACACCAGGTCGTGCCGTTCTCATGCGCCTAGACTAGCTTGCGGTCGCAATCAATCGAGGCAATCCGCGAACCGGCTTGTCATTTGGGGTCTTCGCGAAACGAGAAAGCGACTGTCGCAGCCCCTCAATCTCGTTGAGCAGAGCATTGCTGGCTGCCGTGGACTCTTCCACCATCGCAGCATTCTGCTGCGTTACCTGATCCAGTTGGTTGACGGCACTGTTCACCTCCGACAGCCCGATCGCCTGCTCTTTTGCCGCTCCAGCGATCGCAGTCATATGCTCGTTGACGCTCGCGACATTGTTCTGGATACCCTCGAGCGCAATGCCCGTATCAGCCACCAACTTGACGCCCGTATTGACCTCGTCCGAGGAACTTTTGATCAGCTGATTGGTCTCCTTGGCGGCCTTTGCAGAGCGTTGGGCAAGTTAGCGGACTTCCTGGGCAACAACCGCAAAGCCCTTACCTGCCTCACCCGCTCTTGCGGCCTCGACGCCTGCGTTGAGCGCAAGCAGGTTCGTCTGAAACGCAATTTCAGCAATGACACTGATGATGTTCGAAATCTCTTTCGAGGACTGCTCGAGCGGCGCCGCAGCGAGATCGCTGGTCTCGGAAAAGAACAGCTACTGCCGGAAGAGCCAATCCAGATTGACGGGGGCCCTCCCCTGCTCTCTCTTTCCATTCATCTCGGTCGCACGAAGACCAGCGATGCGGACAACGATGAAGTGGTCTATATCAGCGGTCGACCGGTCGATGCCGTGAACGCGTGGCTTGCGGCTGCGAAAATCGACAAGGGCAGTGTCTTCAGGGCAATGGATCGGTGGGGCAATGTTTCGCGTCGACCGCTGGACCCAAAGGCTATTAACGATATCGTTAAGCAACGTGCCCAGATGGCTTGGGCTAGATCCAAGAGAATTTTCCGCTAATGGCCTGCGTTCTGGTTATCTGACTGAGGCAGCCGATCGCGGAACCCCTGTGCCTGAGGCTATGGAGCAATCAAGACATCGCTCCGTGCAGCAGGCTTCAGAGTACTATAATCATGCGCAAAGAAGGAGCGGGAGGGCGTCCCGTCTTCTTGGATAATGGCAAAGCAGTTCAACGACTTCGGCTTTGAGACCCTTGAATTGGCGCGAATGCTCTTGGTCAATGGTGTAAAGCCCCCGCGCATCGAACATTGTCCAGAGGAAGACCTAACCGGACCCAGGCTGCCCTCATGGCTTTGAAACCAGGGGGTCACTCGCTCATCTCGGTGTCCATGAAACCGGCAGCAAGCAAGGCCTTCCGAATTTCATCGGAGGCCTGCTTGCAGTCCCCGATTAGAACTCGCTCCATTCTTCCTTCACAGCAAGGTTACCATGGGCTGCCGGAGCGCGGCGAACAGGCGCGGCTGCTGGCCGATGGTCTGAGACCGCTGCTGATGTTGCGCGGCCAGAGAGAGTGAACTGGCCGACCAGCGAGCGAAGGCGCGTGGCTTCCTGGGCAAGTGCTGCGGAGGCTGCAGTCGACTGCTCAACCATCGCGGCATTCTGCTGCGTGGTCTGGTCCATCTGGTTCACAGCGGTGTTGACTTCAGCGAGTCCAGTGGACTGTTCGCGGGCGGAGGTGGCAATCGCATCCATCAGCTGATTGATCTGCGAAACATAGTCGCCAATTGCCTTCAATGCCATGCCGGTGTCACGCACCAGCTTGACACCGTTGTCGACTTCGCTCGAGGAATTATGGATAAGACCCTTGATCTCCTTGGCAGCGCTTGCCGAACGCTGGGCGAGCTCACGAACTTCCTGGGCAACGACGGCAAACCCCTTGCCCGCGTCACCTGCGCGAGCGGCTTCTACGCCGGCATTCAGCGCAAGCAGGTTGGTCTGGAAGGCGATCTCATCGATCACCCCGATGATATTGGAAATCTGCTGCGAGCTTTCCTCGATGCGGCGCATAGCCTCTTCGGCATTAGACACGACGTCTGCCGACTTGGCTGCATTTTGGTTGGCAAGGATTGCGACGGTCCGTGCTTCCTCGGTGCGCTTGGATGAGGTCGACACATTCACAGTGATCTCGTCAAGCGCTGCGGCCGTCTCCTCAAGGGCTGCCGCCTGCTGCTCGGTTCGCTTGGACAAATCATTGGCGCCAGAAGATATCTCTCGCGTCCCGTTGTCGATGTTCTCGACAGATTGCATGACGGACGACAACGTGGAGCCAAGCTGCTTCAGCGAGGCATTGAAGTCATAGCGCAAGGGCTCATACTCGGTGGCAAAAGGTTCATCGAGCTGGAACGAGATATCACCATCCGCCAGTCGCTTCAGGCCGCTTCCGAGCGTTGCGGTCGCAAAGCGCAGCTTTTCTGCTTCCTCGGCAGTACGCCGACGTGTCTCTGCATCCTGGTGCCCTTCGCGGATACGTGCCTCTTCTGCCTGGCGCTCGAGCTCCTTGTTGGCGATCCCAGCCTGCCGAAAGACTTCCACTGCTGCGGCCATTTCACCGACTTCGTCGGCTCGTCCTTCAAAAGGAATTTGACTGTCCAGGTCGCCAGCGGCGAGGTTGCGCATCGCGGTACAAATACGTCCGATCGGGCGGGTGACACCGAATATCGCATAGGCGATGCCCGCAATCGAGATGAGGAGGGTGACCATGGCAATGCCCAAGGTCGTCGATAGATTGACGCTATAGACCTGCCCGCTATCGGCTACTGCTTTGTTGGAATTTTCGATAACCTTGGCGACGAGCTCATCGACGAGTTCATTCACCTTGTCCGACTGCGCGTTCATTTTACTTTTGAACAGACTTGTCGCTACAAGCGTCTGACCGTCTTTTTTGATTTCTGCCAGTTCCTCGCCAAGCAAATTGTAAGCGTCAAACTCAGGTTTCAGAGCAGTGATAAGCTGGCGGCCGGCTTCCGTGCGAACGCCTGCTTCATATTCCTGCATGGACTTGCGAACCGTTTCGGCCATGTCGGCAATGTTTTGAAGTTCACGCTCTAGCTCACTGGGCGTAGATGCCATTAGCAGACGGGCATAGGCAAGACGCATAAGATTGAAGTTGCCCTTGACCTCACGCGCCAGAACCATGCGCGACATCCAGTACTGCCCGATGTCTTGCGTGTTCGAGTTGAGCTTGTTCAAGCTGGAATAGGATGTGAACGACAGCGCAAGAATTGCAGCAACGATCATGCCTAAGATGCTGGTTAGAGCAACTCTGATGGACAGACGTTTCATGGGGGTCTCCGGCAAGAGGATGCGACTGGTATGTACCTGAAGTGTGCGCCCAATTGTTTAAATTTTACTCAATTAGCCCCTTGATCAATACGTGGATGGCTTTTCAGAGAGGCAAGGTTAGAAAGCATCCAATTGAATAGATTTTCGGCTATGTACCTGCCAACAACGCTGGGTTTTGGGCCTCAATAACAGGCGTGTCTTGCTGAACACAGGGGTCGGCTTGGTGGGTGGTTTCCCCGCGGAACTGAGCGGTGAGGTCATTGCCCAAGAGGATGGGCTATCATTCCCTTATCGGTCTGATCGGCACAAACCACTTTAATTAGTCACGGCGCTTGAAGCAGGGAAATCGCCAGAGAACATGGAAGGTGACCCGGCCGTGCCCCCCGTTCATGGTTCTTTTCAGATGGCACGGATCCACGGTCGTTCCATGAATTGGCGAGGCAAGTGCCGCTCTAAAGGCGCCACCTCTTTCAGAACTGCACCCGGCCAATCTCAACTTCGCTAACTGCTTCAGCTGTGCCGTACATTGGTTGAGCATGTCTCCCGTCTGTTCAAAGGAACAGGATTCTGGAAGACTGATATCAAGTGGATCCCCTCCCTGCGCTCTGGTCAAGCCGAGCGCTTCTTTTCTTCCAGATTGGCGCGCATCAAGGCCATCAGCATCGGACCGAGCGAAAACTCGCCACGCTCCGCCCGCCGCGTCAGATCCCTCAGATAGCCACCAGCCGAATTGATATGCCCTGCCCGTTCGAGGATGGCCGCAACCGCCGCTGCCGCATTTTCCGGCCCCATGGTTTCGCAGGCGTCCTGATAGGCTGACGGACTGATCCCCAACATCGACCGAACGACGACCGCAGCCTGCATCAGCTCGCGCCAGGTCCCAATCGCGCCCCCCGGACCATAGTCGATAATCTGTGGGCAGGCCTTCAACACCATAGCAAGAGGAAATGCCTTTATCGGCTCCCGCTTCGCTTTCAGCTCCAGGCTCGGGCTTTCGCCCTGCTCTTTTCCAGAGCTAGGTTCAAGTTCATTGAAGGATTCGGTATTTGAATTCTGTATATGACGCTCATTTTCAGCGCCATTGCCGCTCATATTCTGAAAAATAAGCTGCTTTTCCAAGAGGCTAGAGACCTCCAGGTGCAAAGCGGTGAGCTCCTGCAGGCAATCCTCGGCAAGCTGGATCGTCAGGCTTCGTGGCAGTCGGGACACAATGTCGATATATGCCTCTTCAAGCGCATGCCAATCGCCAGCAGCACCTTCTTCGATCGCAGCGGTGATCAGCTTACGCAGATCACGTCTTGATATCGTGAGTGCCTCTTTCGCCAGCTGCAAACGCCGGCGATCCTCCACCACTTGTTGGGCCAGTTGCGCAAGCTCGTCTCTGCGAGCAAGAAGCGGCGCCAACGAAAAGCCAAACGCATCTTCGACCCGCCCATCACGTGCCTTGTGGGCGTAACGTTTGCCATTCGGGCTGTCCTTGCGAGAAATCAGCCCCGCATCGATAAGGAGTGCCAGGTGACGCCTGAGCGTGGCATCAGCCATACCATGCGCGCGAAGGCAAAGTTGCGCATTGGACGGGAAGACGATCAGACCAGCTTCTTCCGACAAATCGCTTTGCGGATAAAAGCTCAAAAGAGCGTCGAGAACCGTCAAGGCCCGATCCGGAATCCCAATCAAAAGGCGTGCCTCGCAAACATCACGAAACACCTTCCACTTGTCGGCGGTCCTGCCCTCTTTGGTCCGAGCCGCCTCGAATTGACGACTGACATGGGCGAGTTTAATCGATCCCCGCCCAAAGGGCGTGGTTATGGAATGCCTCTGCATTTTTCTTCACCTTCTTGAAGGCAAAGGAAAACTGCTCACCAAAAACGGTGCCAAAGACTCTTGACTGAAATCCCCGGAGATGCGATTCTCATTCTGCTAGGATATGAGGAAGGCTTCCAGGGCGGCGACGCTTGGGGGGCCTTTTTCTTTTGCGTTTCGTCTCCTTACGACTTTGACTGGGCTCTGAATTCGGCATGGAGCCGTTCCAGGTTTTCGGTAATAAAGCGACCAAAACTCACGGCTTCCCGGGACTTCAGGGAAATCGAGTAGCTTTTGCCAGCACCTTTGAACTCGGCGCTGACTGCGGCATCTCCCGACTGCCAGTTGCCTGCAGGGCGCGTTTTCTTGGCTGGCTTGCGTGCATTTCGCAAATCCTGAACAAGACGCTCGAATCGCGCTTCAGATGGCAGATCTGCAAAATCATCCCTGGCAATCGAGGCCTCCGCCACAAGGCGAAGATCCGGATGTTCAACAGTCTGGGCAAGATCGAGCCAACGATCGCG
Organism: Agrobacterium sp. RAC06; assembly: GCF_001713475.1. NCBI lineage: Bacteria > Pseudomonadati > Pseudomonadota > Alphaproteobacteria > Hyphomicrobiales > Rhizobiaceae > Agrobacterium > Agrobacterium sp. RAC06. Next base: position 313,964 of record NZ_CP016500.1, on the reverse strand, counting down.
ACCGATGCTCTTGGCCGAACCGATCGCCTTGATCACTTTGGCGGGCACCCTGCTTGTGACGGACAACATGCGGGTCAGCAGCGCACCATCAACCGACAGAGCAAGTTGGATTACGCGTCGATCATGACCGATCTCTTGCAGGTGGTGGGCAAAACTTGCCCGCTCGATAAAGGACAGGTTCTCTCGTGCAGAGTTTTCCTGTCCCTGGGCAATCACATGATCGGTGTCTGACACCGTCTTGACCACGGCCTTGACCGGACGCTTCAGGAGCCGTGCAGCGCGCACACGCCGGTGACCGAAGACGATTTGATATCGATCCTTCGCATCCGGGTGAGGGCGAACCAGAACCGGCGTATCTTGACCGCGCTCCCGGATGGCTTCAACCAACTCCTGAAATGCTTCTTCGTCCTCTCCCATGCGATCCGAGACGAAGGAATCATCAATCAGCACAGGGTCCAGTTCGAGAACAGCTTCACCAGACAGTGTCTGATCGGCCATCGCGGCCTTTTCTGCCAACTCGCTGAGCGAGCTGATCATTGACCGCGAGGCGCCCTTGTTGGCGTAGCCCGGCGTTGCCCGACGCTCCAGTCGCGGCCCTTCCGTCGAGGTGATATTGGCAAAGATGTCCTTACGCGCCATGATACTCGTCCTTTTTGCGCCCCAAGATCCTGAAAAACTTGGACAAAACATCAATCTGTACGGCTGACAACGGCTCACCCACGACGGCGCCCCCAGGAAAGCTCCAGAAGGTCGACCACTTCGCCATTGACCAGATCCATGGCTTCGCGCGCACGGTCATATGTCGCTGATGTAAACTGCGAACGCTCGACCTCGTAGAGTGTCTGCTTGGTCAGGCCCGCATCGGAAACAGCTGTGGTCTTGACCATGTGGTTCTTCATCATCTGCTGAGCAAACATCGACTGCATGAAGCCCACCATCTGCTGCTGCGGCACATCCATGGGCTCGAAACGCGTGATCAGATAACGAAACCAGTCGAGGCTGACGTTGACGCCGGCTCCTTCGACACTTTTCAAGATATCGCCGAGCATCAGCAGGAACTGCGACATCGACATGATGTCGAGCATCTGAGGATGGACCGTGATCAACACGGAGGTCGCAGCCGTGAGTGCAGTCAGCGTCAGATAGCCGAGCTGTGGCGGGCAGTCGATGACGACCACATCATACTGATCATCGACCTCGGCAAGCGCCTTGCCGATCCGCGTATAAAACAGCTTGCCTTCCATCGAGTCCTTCCGCTGCATCGCAAGCGGGGTCTCGTATTCATATTCCTGCAGTTCGAGATTCGCCGGAACGATGTGCAGGTTTGGGAAATTCGTCGGTTGAATGATCTCCGTAATCGAGCGACGCGTGTCATCATACCGGATGGCTTCGTAGAAGGACGGTTTCTCGTCCAGTTCGGGCTGGATGCCATAAAGTGCCGTCAACGAAGCCTGCGGATCGAGATCGACGGCAAGGACGCGGTAGCCGCTCAGAGCCAGGAACTGGGCAAGATGGGCAGACGTCGTGGTCTTGCCGGAGCCGCCCTTGAAGTTGACAACGGCAAGGACCTGGAGCTTTTCACCATTGCGCCGGTGCGGGACACGGTCGAGAAGGGCGCGCAGTTCATCCATCTGCGACGCCGTGTAATATCGCCGTCCTGTCGAGGTTACCGACGGCTCGACGCCCTTGCCCTGCAAATGGAGCTTCTTCAAATAGCTTGCTGATACACCAACGAACTGCGCAACTTCTGCCAATGGAAACAACCGAAGGGTCTTTTGCGCATTGGGCGGAAACTTCTCCATACGCAGCATGTCAAGCTTGGCCGAGATCTCTCCGCCCTGCTCGAGGATGATATCGGCAAAGCTCGTCACCGTATCCTGCATTGCCCGTCTCACATTCATTTGCCAGGAAGCCTCTAGTCACGATATTTTCGTGTAAATCCGGAAATTATCGGGACTATTATCCGATTCCCCCCACTTGGCAAGCAAGAAGCCCCCAGCTGCGGCGCCAGTTTGGACATTGCTGCCGCGCTTAAAAATTCCCCCTTGATTGAATGATCCTTTAAAACCAGAGGCTTGGGCACATCTACAGGTGGCAAGTCCAAAGGAGCCCATGACAGATTTGTCGTGGAAAGCCGAGCAGAACGGCCCATTGCCGGGGCGGATTGCACCGGTGATGTCGAGCAAAACCGATTCTCTCAGCGGCACAAGTCCCGACTCACGTCCCATGCGGCAGAAGCTCAGCCGTTCAACAGATTTGTATCTGGACCGCCTCGCCTCGTTTCACTCTCATGAGAGGACCAACGAGGAAACCGTCATGCAATTGGTCGTTATCGAAGATGCCCGGCAGCCCCAGTCCGCATCACTCATGCAAGCCATGCTGCAGTTGAGGTCGAAGGTGTTTGCCGACCGTCTCCACTGGGATGTCGAAAACGTGGACGGCCAAGAGCGCGATCAATTTGACGATCAAGCGCCGGTCTACATCCTGCTTGTGGAAGGGAGCCATCAGGTCGTCGGCAGCGTCAGGCTGCACCCTGCAGCGCGCTTCAGCATGCTCAGGCAAGTCTTTCCCATGCTGCTTGAGGGCGGAAAGCTTCGTGTGCATCCGAGAATGATCGAGAGCTCGCGCTTTTGCATCGACAAGCATCAGCCTTCGCCGTCACCGGGCTACAAGCGTCTGAAGCCCGCCGCAATCGCCAAGCCTTCGTTTTCCAGTTTGAGAACGAGAATGCTTCTGGCCGGCATCATCGATTGGTGCCTGTCGAACGAGTACCTGGAACTGGTGACGGCCACAGATGTCCGGTTCGAGCGTATCCTGCGTATGGCCGGCTGGCCCATGAAGCGGCTCGGACCCGTCACTGTCATCAACGAGACGGAAAGTGTTGCCGGTTCGCTTGAGATCTCGAAGGCGGTGTTCGAGAGGCTGCGGCCTGAGGGCTATCGGCCGTTCCTCGCGCTGACCACACAGCAAAGGGCTTCATCATGAACAGGATTGAAAGCCGCGCCCGCCTGAACCGCAAACTGGAGCAGGCGCTCGGCACTGATCTTTGCCTCAGCCTGGCAGACCCCGAGGTCATCGAGATCATGCTCAATCCCGACGGCAAACTGTTTATCGAGAGACTGCGCGGCGGAATGGAGTGTACCGGCTCACTTGAGCCTGAACAGGCGGAAATTCTGATTGGACTCGTCGCCCATGCGCTTGACCAAGAGGTCAACGACAAAATGCCGATCGTCTCTGGCGAAATCCCGCTTGGCCGACATCGTTTCGAAGGTTTGCTGCCGCCGGCCGTTAGTGCTCCGACCTTTTCGATCAGGCGACGTGCCGTCAACCGCATCGCCCTTGAGGACTATGTCAGACAGGAGACGATGAGCGCCACGCAATATGATCGTCTGCTGCGGGCGATCGAGGCGCGGCACAACATCCTCGTCTGTGGTGGCACAGGGTCCGGGAAGACGACACTTGCCAATGCCGTGCTGCAGGAGATCCACAAGTGCTTCCCGGACGATCGCATCGTCCTCATCGAAGACACGCTCGAGATCGATTGCCCAGCCAAGAACGCAGTCACGCTCAGAAGCAGTGACAGCCTTGCCATCGACAGGCTGTTGAAAAGCACGCTTCGCCTGCGCCCGGACCGCATCATGGTCGGGGAGGTGAGGGACGGGGCGGCCCTCACACTTCTGAAGGCCTGGAATACCGGCCATCCCGGCGGCTTCACGACATTGCACGCAAATGATGCCCCAGGCGCGTTGCGGCGGCTAGAGCAACTGGTCTGCGAAGTGAGCCACATGCCGATGCAGCATGTCATCGCAGACGCGATCGATCTCATCGTGTCGATCAAGCGCTCAGACGGAAAGCGCCGGATCGACGAAGTCGTCAGCGTCGAGGGCTTCGACGCGGGACGATACCTGCTTGTTTGATCAAAAAGGAGCTGAAGATGAAAGCTGTTCAAACGATGATCGTGGCATCGACCGCGGTAGCGACCTTGATTGAGACAGGTGCCGCGCATGCAAGCTCTGGCGGTGGACTTCCCTGGGAAGCGCCGCTGGAACAGATCCAGCAATCGATCACGGGGCCTGTCGCAGGCTTCATCGCCCTTGCAGCCGTCGCTGTCGCCGGCGGCATGCTGATCTTCGGCGGCGAGTTGAACGATTTTGCCCGAAGGCTGATGTATGTCGTGCTCGTAGCCGGCATTCTGCTCGGGGCAAGCCAGATCGTCGGCCTGTTTGGTGCCACGGGCGCCACACTTGCAACAAACACGAGACCTGCCGTTCAGAGCCCCGACCTCTCCAGTCGCATCCTCGAACAGGAAAGAGGGCGCTTGGTATGATGCCCGTGTCTGAGAATGCTCTCATCACTCATCCTATCCATCGCGCCTTGTCGCGCCCCAATCTTCTGATGGGCGCTGATCGCGAACTCGTCCTGTTGACCGGGCTAGTCTGCGTCATTCTGGTGTTTGTGGTGATTACCATCACCGCTGCCATTCTCGGCGCCCTGGCATGGGTCATCGTGCTTTCGGTTCTTCGCCTCATGGCACGCAAGGATCCGATGATGCGCCGCATCTATCTGCGCCATATCCGCTACCGCCCCGTCTACCGCGCCACATCCACCCCCTTTGCCAGGTGAAGAGGAGAAGAAAGATGGTTGGCCTTTCAAGGTTTCGACACCATGGCCCATCCTTTGCGGATCTCATGCCCTATGCCGCCCTGATCGAGGATGGAACGCTGCTGTTGAAGGACGGCAGCCTGCTTGCCGGCTGGTATTTCTTCGGGCCGGACACAGAGAGCGCGACAGCCTATGAAAGAAACAGAATATCACATGAAATCAATAGCATAATATCAAAACTTGGCTCGGGCTGGATGTTGCAGGTCGACAGTCTGCGGGTCCCCAGCGCGGGATATCATGACCGTGACCGTTCGCATTTTCCAGACACCGTATCTCGAGCGATCGATGAGGAGCGGCGACGTCACTTTGCGGTCCAGGATCGCCATTTCGAAAGTCGGCAGAGCCTTGTCCTGACCTACAAGCCCGGTCATCAGGCGGGGGAGGGGTTATCGCAGTTTGTCTTCTCGAGTGATGGCGCTGCAAAGGCTGGTCCGGCCGATAGAGCGCTCGCCGCCTTTTCCAACGCGATCAGGGAAATCGAGCAATATCTGTCGGCAACGATTTCGCTGCAAAAGATGCAGGCTCATCGCCTGAATGAAGCCTTCGGTCTTCGCGAGGCGCGCTTCGACAGCCTGCTTCAGTTCGTCAGATTTTGTATCAGCGGCGAAAACATGCCGGTTAGGCTTCCTGATGTCGGCATGTATCTCGATTGCATCTTAACCGCCCAGATGGAGCATGGCACGACGCCGAAGCTCGACGACCGGCATATTGGCGTGGTTGCGATCGATGGCTTTCCGTCACAAAGCTGGCCGGGCATCCTGAATTCACTCGACCAGATGCCCTTATCCTATCGCTGGTCTTCGCGCTTCATCTTCCTTGACGCTCACGATGCCAGACGAAGGCTCGAACAGAAACGGCGGCGATGGCAGCAAAAGGTGAGGCCGTTTCTCGATCAGCTGTTTCAGACACAGGGACGCTCTCTCGACCAGGATGCCGCGGCCATGGTGGCCGAGACAGAAACCGCCATTGCCCAGGCCAATTCGGGCCTCGTCGCCTTTGGCTACTACACCTCAGTGATCATCCTCTTTGACGATGCCCCTGATCGATTGCTTGAAAACGCCGAACTGGTCCGACGCATGATCCAGGCAGAAGGCTTCGGCGCCCGGATCGAAACACTGAACGCAACGGAAGCCTATCTCGGCAGCTTGCCTGGAAACTGGTACGCCAATGTCCGCGACCCTTTGATCAACACGAGCAACCTCTCAGATCTTCTCCCGGTCAACTCGGTCTGGACCGGCGAAACGACTGCCCCATGCCCATTTTATCCGTCCGATGCGCCAGCTTTGATCCAGGTGGCATCAGGGTCGACGCCGTTTCATTTCAATCTCCATCATGAAGACGTCGGCCACACGCTGATCTTCGGTCCGACCGGGTCTGGAAAATCGACCCTGCTTGCGCTGATTGCCGCACAGTTTCGTCGCTACCGAGATGCGCAGGTCTTTGCCTTTGACAAAGGCATGTCGCTGATGCCGCTGACACGCGCAGTCGGTGGTGACCATCATGAGATCGGTGGAGAAGAGCATGGACGGGCAAGCCTGTCTTTCTGCCCGCTTGCCGACCTCGAAAGCGATGCCGACCAGGCCTTTGCCGCGGAGTTCATCGAGATGCTTCTGGTCTTTCAGGGCGTCACGGTGACACCTTTGCACCGCAACGCAATTGCCCACCAGATTACCCTGATGGCGGCATCCTCCGGTCGGTCCTTGTCGGACTTCGTCAGCGGCGTTCAATTGCGGGACATCAAGGATGGCTTGAAGCACTATACCATCGATGGGCCGATGGGCCATCTCATGGATGCAGAGATGGATACGCTCGCCTTCCAGTCCTTCCAGTGCATCGAGCTCGAAGCCTTGATGTCGATGGGTGAGCGCAATCTCGTTCCGGTTCTTGTGCATCTCTTCCGGCGCATTGAAAAGCGGCTGACCGGAGCACCAAGCCTGATCATTCTCGATGAGGCCTGGTTGATGCTGGGCCACCAGGTTTTCCGTGAGAAGATCCGCGAATGGCTGAAGGTGCTGCGCAAGGCAAACTGCGCCGTCATCCTTGCAACCCAGTCGATCTCCGATGCCGAACGGTCCGGGATCGTCGATGTTCTCATTGAAAGCTGCCCGACCAAGATCTGCCTTGCCAATCCGGCAGCCCAGACCACGTCAATGGCATCCTTTTACGAGCGGCTCGGTTTCAACCAGCGGCAGATCGAGATCATCGCCACGGCTCGCCCGAAGCGGGACTACTACTGCGTGACGCCTAAAGGACGCAGGCTTTTCGAGATGGCGCTTGGTCCTTTGACACTCGCCTTCACTGGCGTGTCGGACGCTGAACAGATCAGGACGATCAAGACACTTTTTCAGGCCCATGGCTCGGACTGGCCGAGGCACTGGCTGAGCTTGAAAGGAGAGACAGATGCGTTGTCGCTGCTTGATTGTTAACAGCACCCACCTGAAGCGGCCATGGCTGGCGTTCTTGTCCTCGGCCATGGTTCTTGGCCATTTCTCCTGTGCGCTTGCTGGCTCCGTCACCGGGGCGGCGACCGAATGGACGCAACTCGCCAACAATGCCGAACTCGTCGGGCTTTTGGAAAGCTCAGGCACGCAAGTCAGTCATCAACTGACACAGATCAGCCAGCTTGCCCAACAGATCCAGAACCAGCTGCAGATTTATTCCACCCTGCTGCAGAACACGGCAACCCTTCCCGCGCATGTCTGGGGCGATGTCGAAGCCGATCTCCTGAAGCTCAAAGACATTGCAGCGCAAGGCGAGGGCATTGCCTTTACGATGGGCAATGCCGACGAGATCCTCGCGCAGCGATTTGGCGGCTATGCCGACTTCCGGCAAGCGCGTCCGGACGGAGAAACCTTCGCAGAGACCTATCAGACCTGGTCGAAAAGCAATCAGGAGACGATTGCAGCGACCTTGCGCATCGCCGGCATGACCACCGAGCAATTTGAAAACGAAGCCAACACCACGCGGGCGCTCAAACGTCTGTCCGAGACATCCGACGGGCAGATGAAGGCCCTGCAGGTCGGCCATGACATTGCCGTCGAACAGATCGCCCAGCTGCAGAAACTGCGGGGTCTTTTTGCCCAGCAGATGACCCTGTCTGCCGCATGGCTGCAATCCGAGCAGTCCTTGAGAGATCTGGCCCAGGCCCGGCGGGAAGCCTTCTTTGGCAATGCGATTGAGGAGATCCCGGAAGGTCAGAAAATGGAGCCACGCTGGTGAGAAGATCAAGACGACAACACTGCATTTTGTGCTGCCTATCCTGGCCTGCGTCTGCCCGCATCTGGCTTGCAGCCATCAGCCTGGTTTGCCTGTCGACACCAGTGCTTGCACAGCAAGGCGCCATGCTCAGCGAGCTGGAAAACCAGGTGGTTGCAGCAACTCACGACTGGCAGTCCACCATCATGGAAGCCGCACGATCCCTGTTCTGGATCCTGGCCGCGATCGAAATCGGTCTTGCGGCAATCTGGCTGGCCTTGTCTGCAGCGTCACTTGACGGCTGGTTTGCAGAATTGGTGCGCCGGATCCTGTTTATCGGTTTTTTTGCCTTCCTTCTTGAACAGGGACCAGGTTTTGCAAAGTCTGTGGTCGACAGTCTGTTTGCGATCGGGGCAGGGCAGGGTTCCGCCTCGCCTGCCGAGATTTTCGACGCGGGCATAAAGGTGGCCTCCGGTCTTTCGCAGCAGGCCCGTTTCGGGGTCTTCGAGGACAATGCACTGGCCATTGCCTCGGTGATTGCCATGGGTGTCGTGGTCATCTGCTTTTCGCTCGTGGCGGCCATCTTCGTCGCCGTCATGGTGGAAATGTATGTCGGGCTTCTGGCCGGAATGATCATGCTGGGGCTTGGCGGCTCGTCCTTCACCAAGGATTTCTCGCTACGCTATCTGGTCTATGCCTTTTCGGTCGGCATGAAGCTGATGGCACTGGTGATGATCGCCCGGATCGGATCTGACGTTCTGCTTGGTCTTGCCGCCGCCCCCGTCAATGACAGTGATCCACTGCTCTCGACCTTCTCGATGGCCGGTCTGTCCGTGGTGGTGTTCCTCATCTCGCTCTATGTCCCGACCATCGTCCAGGGCGTCGTGCAGGGTGTTTCGGTCACCCAGGGCCTTGAAGTGATCCGCCATGGCACGCAGGCGGGCACGATGGCTGCAGGCGGCGCCTTCCTGACCGCGACGGCTGCAAACACCGGATTTAGTGCCGCCGATGCGGCACGGGCTGGAGGCGCCTCTCGCATTGAGGCTGCCATGATCGGGCTTTCGGCCGGCGCCGGGCAGGCAGGAAGGGCTTTGGGTGCTGCGGCTCGCGACAAGATGATTGCAGCACCCGGTGCCCAGCACGCTTCGTTGCTTGGCCTTGCCAACGCCAAACTCGAAGCGGCTGCGTCAGCAGGGATCAACAAGACATCCTCTGCTTCAGGATCCTCCCCCAAAACGCCAAGACCTGAGGAGAGGCGGTGATGACAAAGAGCAATTCCTTTCCGGAAAACCCCTATCTGTCGGCCCGGCTCGAATGGAATGAGCGCTATGGCAGTTTCGTGCGGGAGGCCAGGGTGTGGAGGGCTGTCGCACTGCTTAGTCTTTGCCTGGCGACCACCGGCTTTGGCTATGCCCTCTTTCTCAGCCAGACGACAAGGCTCGTTCCCTACATCGTCGAGATCGACCGCTTGGGCAGTCCGGTTGCAGCAGGAGTTCCCGAACAGATCGAATATGCCGACCAGCGGGTCGTGAGGGCAATCCTTGGCAATTTCATATCAAGCTTTCGCTCTGTCACCCCCGATGCAGTGGTTCAAAAGCAGTATATCGACCGCACCTACGCGCTTTTAAGGGCATCCGATCCGTCGACTGAGAAAATCAATGCCTGGTTTCGGAGCAATTCGCCCTTTGAGGCCGCCAAACGGGTCACGGTTTCAGTCGAAGTCTCAAGCATCGTCGCTTTGTCGGAACGAACATACCAGATCGATTGGAGCGAGTTTGAAAGAGACCGCAGAGGGCGGGAAACAGCAAGCCGACGATTTCGCGCCATTGCGTCGGTAACGCTGACCGAACCCCAGGATGAGGCCGTGATCCGGCTCAATCCGATCGGGCTTTACGTGCGCGACTTCGACTGGACCGCACAGCTCTAGCAACGGGATCCGACAAGCGACCCGACAGGCGGCTTTTCAGAGAGCAATGGAGATCGTCGTGACATACAGGTTCCAACAGCATGCAACGGGCATTCTGATCAGCATATTGGCCTTTTCAGGTGCCGGCCACCGCCAGGCCCTGTCACAGGAAATGACACCTGCCGAAGTCAAGGCGCTCAGCCATTCCAGTGCCTGGCAAGGCGGGCGGGGTGGTGTCACACACGGCCGCGATGGCAAGGTCCTCTTCGTCTTCGCAGACGGGCAGGCTTCGATCATCTGTGCGCCACTGCAGGTCTGCGATATCGAGCTTCAAGCACAGGAGACCGTTAAGGACGTTCTGGTCGGCGACAGCGTGCGCTGGAGCGTGGAGGCTGCAAGCTCCGGCGAGGGCGCGCAACAGACAATTCATCTGATCGTGCGCCCGACAGAGGCCAATCTGGCAACCTCGATGATCGTCACGACATCGATGCGCACCTATCACATCCGGCTGAGATCGCATGAGAGCCGCTATATGGCGCGTATCGGCTTTTCCTACCCCCAAACGGCGTCAAGCCAGATCGCGATCGTCAATGCGAGGCTTGGGGCTAGGGGCCATGCAGCATCGCCCGGCCGGCTTGATTTTGCCTACAGGATCGAGGGGCAGGCAAAGTGGCGGCCCAAACGTGTCTATTTTGATGGCCAAAAGACCTACATCCAGTTTCCAGCCGGGATTGCCAATGGCGAGATGCCCGTTCTCTTCCTCATGTCGGAGGGGGCGCGGCAAATCGTCAACTACCGGGTCAACAAGGACCTGATGATCGTCGACCATCAGGTGGATGCAGCCGTGCTTCTGTCAGGAACGGGTTGGCGACAGAAGAAAATCACCATCAAGCGGGGGCGTTGAGATGAAAAACAGCCAAGCCTTGATCCCAAATTTGGTCCCGAGCCTGTTCATGATCGGCTTGACGCTCGCCTCCTGCCAGCTGCAAGGCGGCAAGCCGATGTCCACCGGCCAGAACGCGCTATTGTCGACGCTTGAGAACCCGGCCGTCGCTCAGCCGATTGCAACTGATCTCACAGAGGATCTTGCAGGCCTCATCCCGAAAACATCGAAGCTTGTCTTCGATCAGGATATGCCGCCGGTCATGCGTGCTGCCCTCAGACAAGCCCTATCAACCAAGGGCTATCGTGTCGGTGGAGCAGATGACACGGAAAGCAAAGACATCCTCCTCAGGCTCACAGTTTTCGAGGTGGGAGAGGATCTTCTTCTGCGGGTGACGACGCCGGCCATCAGGCTGTCGAAAGTGTATCGCACAAAGCTAGCAGCTAGCGCCCAAAATGGCGATGTCGCCGATGATGCCGGTGGCGCCCCGGCAATGCGCACTATTCATGTTGCAGGACCGCCGGTCCTCGAAACCGTCGGCGGAGCGATCGGTCCATGAGCGAAGCATTGCAGCTTTCCGGTGCGCCTCAAGTCTTGACAGCCAGATCCGGCAATCGGGTTGGGCAGAGGATGCAGCGGCTCAACCGTCTGCCGGTCATCCTGGTTCTGGCAGGCGCCATTCTCGTGATCGCAACAATCGTCTTTGGGCTGTCTTCACGCGGTTTGTGGCGCAGTGGACAAGGGTCAGAGGATGGGTTGGATCGCCGGCCAGCGACCAGCTTTGCCGACACGTTGAAACAGGGGATCGGCGACGGGATCATCGGGGAAAATCCGCCACCGCCCGTAGTCCAGCCTCCTTCAAGGATCGCGGACGTGCCCGAAGTGATCCCGGCGCCCAGGCTTGTGACGCAAACCAGACCGGCAAGAGACCAGGCGGTCTTGCCAGCTCCTCTCGAGCTCAACGAGGATGATCTCTGGCGCAAGCGACTGGAGCGCGAACACCAGGAACAGATCCTCAACGAGCGCCAGCGCCAGGTCATGGCAAGCCTGCAAAGGGCGGAGGGCGCCAGGGCCTCGCCGCTCAGGATCGATACAAGCGTGCTTGCCGAAAGACTGTCGCCACTGCCTGAAGGGGAAGAGACTGGAGCCGTCAGGAATGACCTTGGCTCGAAGGATCGCCTGACACAGCGGCTGATGGCGGCCGCCCAAACCATCGATATGGCAGGGGAGGGCTTGGGCAATCCTAACGGGCAGGGTCAAAAGCAGGCCTTCCTCGACAAAGCGAGAGCGGCGAGAAACCCTGGGGGCCGCCTTGAGCCTTTGGGCTCTAGAACATTGTTGCGCGGTTCCGTCATTCCAGCTTTGCTGTTGACCGGTCTCAACGCTGATCTTCCCGGTCGCCTTCTCGCCCAGGTCAGCCAGAACGTCTATGACAGCGCCACGGGACGACACCTCCTGATCCCGCAAGGCTCACGACTGGTCGGCCAGTATGATTCCAAGGTCTCTTACGGTCAGTCCCGGGTGCTGGTTGTCTGGACCGATATCGTCCTGCCGGACGGCAAGCGTCTTGAAATTGGCGCAATGGCCGGCATTGACCAAGCAGGGGAGGCGGGCTTCAAGGACAAGGTCAACCGCCATTTCATGCGAAACTTCGGGACTGCAGCGCTGGTGGCGCTGATTGGCACCGGCATCGACCTTTCTCTTCCGCAGTCGCGAACTGCCTTTGGGGTCTCAGACCCGTCGGACGCCGCCAGACGCAGCTTTGCAGAAACCTTCGGACGGCTTGCCGAAGGCTCTGTTTCAAAAGGACTCGACACGCAGCCGACCTTGACGATCAGACCGGGCTACCGCTTCAACATCTTGGTTGATCAGGACCTGGTGTTTGGATGATCGGTTCTGGCCATTCGGAGTAGCCCACAGTTTCATCTGACCAACGGGCATAAGACGACAGCTTTACCCTAAAATTCTCAATTTCATCCAGGCGACAAGTGCGCTCAAATCAGGGAGAGGCGTATAGCGACAGCCGTCGCATGTTGTATCGTCACGGCATCAAGTTTGTCCCGTGCCTTGTCGATCGAGATCCGCACTGTCGAATACTTGGCGTCGAGAAGATCGGCCACGTCCTGCATGGTCTTTCCCTCCGCAACCCAGCGCAGGCACATCCTCTCGAACGAGGTGAGATCGCTGGGGGCAGCTTGATGCCAACGCATGCGGGGAAGGGAGAAAGCAACATGCAGCATTGCAGCGGCCGCCGCCGCCTCGACAATGTCGAGCATGGCGGCGAGGTTCAAACAATGCGTGTCGGATGAGGCAAAGGTCAAAACCGCCTGATGACTGAAGCCGACCCGGATTGGAATCGAAAATCCCGCCCTAATACCATGGGCAATGGCTTCGTCACGAAAGGCGACGACCTCGGCCCGTTCGGTGTCAAAGACAGGATCGTCGAGTGACCAGCAGAAGGGATGGACACCGCGTTTGACAGCACGGACGATGGGATCGATGCGGCCGTAATTGTTGCGATGATAGCGATCTTGCCATTCAGAGGGATAGTTGGAAACTGCTCGCCAACGCGAGCCGTCCAGCCGAAGATAAGCAAAGAAGGGAAAGCCGTGTCTTTCTCCGAACTCTGACAAGGCGGCTGTCAAAGCATCGGGATCACTCGCTGTCGAGATGGCTTCGATGAGGCTGTCAAATGGATGCTTCTTGCCCATAGAGAGATCCTTTTCGGCAATGAGGGTCGAGGGCCGGCCACCGTAAGCGACCGGTTACACGCGCATCGATGGAAACTCATGAAAGAGCCAGCCCTTAAGGCAACGCCGGCTGGTACCAAAAAAGTGTCATGTGAAATCGTTATGCTGGCAATTTATAGCTGCACATCTGTTGCGCGCAACTTTAACAGACAAAAGAAACAAAATTTAACAATTTTCACAGGCTACCCGATTGGGCATACCGCCTGCTGAGAGCCCCTGCGGATCCATCGTCTGAGCCCGCTGTGAAAGCCAGCGCCTGGTCAGCAATGCTGGTATTCGGTCATTTCTGATTGCATTCGACCCCTGTCGCCCCCTGTTCCTTCTTGACCCTATTGCCTTTGGGAAGGAGATCGAACTCGACGGCCGGCGTAAAGATGTATCCACCAAGTCGAACTGTCCGCAAGAACACTGGCCGGTGCGGGTCGGCTTCAATCTTGCTGCGAAGACGGTTGATATGGACATCGATACTGCGATCAACGGGACGCGCGGCGCCCACCCTGGTCAAACTCAAGAGCGTCTGGCGTGACAGGGTCTTGCCGCTATTGCGGCAAAAGGCCCATAACAGATCGAACTCGGCTGCCGTCAGATCGACCAGACGACCGGTGGGATCGGTCAAAACACGTTTGTGGGGATCCATCGACCACCCCTCGAAGAACAGCACACGGCCCATGGATAGCGCGGCTGCACCAAAGGCTGCCCGCCGCAAGAGGCTGGCGACGCGTGCCTTGATCTCTCGCAAACCGAGCTTTCGCGAGAAGCAATCGTCTGCGCCCGCCTCGAGCGCTTCGATGCGAAGATCAGGGTCGTCTGAACCGACCATCAAGATAATGGCGACCGAACTGGTCAGGCGGATGTCTCGACACAGCTGGATGACATCATCCTGGGGCTTGGCCGAGCGATCGAGAATGAGAAGATCAACTCCCTTGATGAGAAGCGTTTGACGCAATTGCTCGATCGTTTCGACCGAGCGGATCTGGTGCTCAGCCTGAAGGGCTTTCAGAATGCGCGCCCTGGCCCGATCAGGAAGGCTCAAGAACACGACTTCTGCTTTACGGCGCGGATCCGGCCGTGCCGGGAATGAAGAGAATGGCGATATCGGCATGCGATTGGCACTCCATGTTTGTCTCGCCACCGTCGCGAGACCCAACAGCGCCCTTCCGATGATGCGAGAGCCTTCAACCGGAGCGGGCATGTCTACCATTGACATCCATTCCTTCCGGCTTGCCAAGTGACAAATCTGCTAGAGTGACCCGCCTTGCCCCCGCAACAATTCTTCATCTAGATCCGACACTTGCCGTTTGAACCTTCTCACGGGTCGTGGCATCTTCGTCATGCGGGCAAAGAACCCAAGTACGAGGCCTGCTCATGCAAAACCTGGATCCAGATGCGCAGGACAGCGCACCGCTGGTTGTTGTCTGCACGGCAGCAACGGAGCTTTCGCTCTTTCTGAGACATAGTCTCGAATGCGAAGACATCGCCGCGATCTTTGCCGCATCGGCCAAAGAAGGCTTTGACCAGATCATCAGCCAGGAACCGGTGATAGCCCTGATCGACTGCCAGCTTCCAGAAGCGCCATGGCTCCTTCGAGCGCTTTCACATGTCATGCCAGAGGAAAGCCTGACCATTCTGGCTCTTGACGCTCATGACGGGGCGGACGACCCGTTGGGGTACGAAAACATGGGTAAAGTTCACAGCTTTCCCCGCCCGCTCGATCCTGCCAGTCTCATCGAGACAATCCGGCGCCTTGCGGGGCAGATCCGCGTCAACGATCGCAACCGCCTGTTCTTTGCCGATATCGAGCTCGACATCGCCGCTCGGAAAGTCTGGCGGCGGCGCCGAGAAATCCGACTAACGGGCATTGAATTCGAACTGCTGTCAGCTCTCATGCGTGAACCCGGCCGGGTGTTTTCGCGCGAGCGCCTGATTGCTCGAGCCTGGCCGCGTGGCGTCTTTGTCGAAGCCCGTACGGTCAATATCCATATCGGCCATCTCAGACGTCGACTGAACGCCCATGGTGGGCCGGACCTCATCCGCACCGTGCGCGGCTACGGCTATGCGCTTGATCGAACAGATCTCGACCTTGAGAGGAGCACCCCATGACAGGCCCCCCTATGGCAGGCAGAGGCAACGACCACGGATCTCACCTTGTCCTTTCAGGCGGCAGTCTGATTACCGGCGATGGCAAGACGCATCTTGAAAGAGCATCGATCCGCATAAAGGACGGCGTGATCATCGAAATCTCAGAGGGGCCGATCGAAGCGAGCGATAGCGAGACCGTCGTTTCGACCAAGGGGCATCTGATGCTGCCAGGCTTCATCAATGGTCATGCCCATGCCACGATCGCAGGCCCGTCAATGCCGAGCGGTTCTGCCCCGCTTTCACTCGATGACGTCAGATATCAACGGAATCGGCATCTGCTGTCGGGAACGACATCACTCATCAATGTCTGTGGGCTCGCCCTGTCGGAAGAACGAGACGGAGCGCTCGAGCCCCATGCGCTCGACATCCACATGACGAGTGCCCATACACCGCATAGCCTTGCGGCAGCCGACCAGATCGATGGCCAAGGGCTCACACCGCGTCATCGATCAGCCAGGCTCGAAGATCTCGTTTCACGGGGGTGCCGGGTGCTTGGCGAAGCCGGTGGGGGACAGACGCTCGGCGGCGGTGCCCAGGACTATCGGTTTATCCCCGATGCCATCGAAGAAAAGACAGGTGTCAGGATCTCAGCACATCTGGCACGCCAGCTGAAGGAAGCGGTGCTCGGCCGAAACCTCGACGGAAAGATTAGGATCAGCGAGGCAGCACTCCAGGACCTGCTCGATGAGAACGCGATCGATCTCACCGCCCACACGCTTGCCGAACTGCTGCGCACAAAAGTGCTTGCCCCCGTTCATTGCGCGCGGCTTGGCCTTGAAGAAATTGCCGAGGCATCAGCGCGGCTGAAGCTACCTGCCATTTTCCATCATGCCTTGCCAACCGCCACGACGCTCATAGCGCTCGCCAAGCAGTATCCGGGGTCAAGAATGGTGGCAGCCCATGCCAATCATCCGTCATTCCGGCCTGAAGAGGCATGCGCTTATGCGCGCGCGCTCAAAGCGCTGGGTGTTACAATTGACGTTTCGACCCTCGACATGATCGAAACAAGGTTTCGAAACCACCCGGACAATCTCGATGCGCTTGTCGATGCGGGTCTCATCGATACCCTGTCCACGGATTATGCCGGCGGCGACTGGGATAGCATCGCATCTGCTCTTCACCGGATAACGCGAAAGAACGGTTGGAGCCTGCCACGTGCTGTTGCACTTGCAACTGGCAACGTCGCGCATGTCTTTCCCGAGCTGTTCGCCGACAGAGGACTGCTCCAAGCTGGCAGAAAAGCAGATATCGTCATCGCAGAGCCGCATAACATCTCGAAGATCCGCCATGTCTACAAAGACGGCCGGCTGGTCGTGTCAGACGGGATGCTATTTCCCAGTGCTGTCCATGGATTGCAGAGGAAAAACAGCTCGAAGAGGCGGATCGTGTCAGGCATGACCTGCTGAGCGCTTGAGGACGTCTAACGCTTGGCACCACGGACCTCCTGGCAATAGAACCAGGCGGATAGGACGGCACTCGTTGCTTCACCCCGGGCGTCAGAAAGCGTCTCATCAACCCACTGCTCGCCAACGCTCACGCATTCCTTGCGGCTCTCGAAAGCCGAGACATGCTCGAGCTCCGTCCCGCCGGCAAGAATCTGCACAATCACCAGAATAAAACCAGGCCCCATGAATACCTCCGGAATATCGCTCTATGGAGATACAGGTTTCGCACCTGCAATAAAGGGGGAGGCCCCAAGTTTCGTCATCCGGGGACAAAACACCTCAGGCAGCAGGCCACATGATGCCGGGCGAGAAGGGCGAGTTGGTTCGCCACAGGGTGACGTCAGGCCATCTCTGGCGATCACTCGTTGAGAACGTGCCAGGGCAGGCGAGAGGAGAGGAGAGGGCAGGGGAAGCCCCAGGGACGAGACGTTCCTCACCCATCAAGCCCATGAGACCGAGCGGGACAAACACGCGCGAAACCGATATCGAGACCCCTTCTTCGATAGCGGCGGCCGCCGAAAACTTCCCGACCGGGTCGATCCTTGCTCTTTTGCGTCAATGCTTCCCGATTGGTAAGGATCGCATTGTCTCTCAGCAAATCCCCCTCTACGGTCAGCCAAGTCAGGAACTGGTCCATGTTCAGATCCGCAGGCGATCTCGGTGCTGCCATCAGGCAAAGGCGGAAGTTCCTGGGCTGGACACAGGCTGAGCTGGCCAGACGGCCTGGTACGGATGAGCGTTTTATCGTCGAGCTTGTGCCCGGCAAGCCGAGCTGCCAGCTTGGCAAAGTCTTTGATCGCCGCACGCACTGTCGGCATTGAGGTCGGCGATCTCAGGACGGCCCCGGCCGCGCTGCCCATATGCGACGATGATCTCGATTTCCTGCCGACCTTTGGGGACGGTCGATGACGAAAATCTGCTATGAAAACTCTGGCGCCACCTGCTGACCAGGACGCTTAAATCTCCAGGGCCGGACCAAGACGGATGTTTGACCTTACGATTGATCTCTACAACGATCCCGAGACGGCACGCCAACACCTGGAAAAGCTCCGTTGGCCAAAAGGTCCGATCTGTCCGCATTGCGGCAATGGCGACAAGTTCCGGATCATGAAGTTTGCCGGCAAATCAACCCGGCCCGGCCTCTACAAGTGCAAGGAATGCCGCAAGCCTTTTTCGGTCACCGTCGGTACGGCGCTCGAAGGTTCCAACATCCCATTGCACAAATGGGTGCTCGCTGCCCATCTCATGGGCGCCTACCGGTACCGCATGAATGCCAATCAGCTTCACCGCATGCTTGACGTTAGCTACAAATCCGCCTGCCACATGACAGAGCGTATCGACAATGTCCTGAAATAGTCCGCTCGCCTGGAGAGTACCCGGTCAAGACGAAGTTATATGCGCTCAATTCTCGAGCATCTTACCATCGTCGCTCAAGCCTTGAGGCACAGACACGGACACGGGCACGGGCTGTTTGCCGGGCTTCGGGTCGGGCAGGGTCTTGAGCAGGCGCCGAAGCACCTCATCGCCTTTTTCCTCATCGGTCTTTTGCGCACGATCGGCCATGTCCATCCTCAAAAGCACAGCGGCTTGCACCGATTGTCGAGCATGCTGCGATTACAACATTAAGACGACCTGCCTTTGCTGACAATCATATCCGGGATCTCGTTGTTTCCGTCTCCAAGCCCTGGTCACGACCGCTGGAACCCTGTTTCCAGCACGCCTAGCAAGGGCCCCGGATCGCCCCCACCAAGACAGCCGACTGCACCAACAACATGCTCATAAACATCTGTGATGCCGCGATTGCTCATCACACGCTGGAGCTTCAAGGCCAGATCCGCGCGCTCCATGGGCTGGCTGGGATCGCCGCGAGGCGTCACCAATGCGCTGGAAACAATCCTGCCTGATTTCAGGGTGAGCTGAAGTCTGGCCAAGGTCTCGCGCGGGAACCGTGCCTCCGCCGCCTCGTCGACGGAAAGGGTGACCCTCTCTGCAAAAAGCACAAGATCCTTGCGAAAAAGAAGCCTCTCCGAGACGGGCAGGAGCGCCTCGTCGCCTTCGATTGCCAGAACCCCCAGGCAGAAAGGAAGGCTGTATTGCAGACCGACAAGTGTTTGCGGGGCACAACTGTTGGCCAGCCGCAGCGCCTGCGAGAAAGTATGCACGTCAATCCGGGCGATGTCATCGGCGACCAAGTCATGGCCGTGCATCAGTTGGCTCAGCGCATCAAGGGCTGGATGAATATAGCGACAACAGGCATAGGGCTTGAAATAGGTGTCAAGGATCTCGAACCGATCACCGAGTTCAGCTGTAAGGCGGACTTGGTCATAAAACCCGTCATGATCAAGGAGATCGATTGGACCAGTAAAGCCGCGCTGCGCCAGGAAAAGCGCCTCAAGCCCGGTCCTTGCGCTGAACGCAATCCCCTCCTTGACCAGATTGCCGGTCGCCCTGGAATAACCGGAACTGCCATTGGCCCGCTGGTTCGGTGCCAGAACGCCGGCAATCGCGAGCCCCTCAGACAGCACCTTTTGCGAGACACCAAGAAGACGCCCGGCAGCCGCACAGGATGCAAAGGCCGCCCATCGCCCGGTCTGACGCGTCGCAATGGCGTCCAGCCTTTGCGAGGCCGCAATCCGGACACCGACATCATAGCCGGCGATGATCGCCGACAAGATCGCCGATCCCGTGACCTCTGGCAGACTTGCACCGAGTGTCAACACGGTTGGAATGACGCTGGCACCGGGATGGCCGCGGGCTGCCCGATTGCCGTCGTCCAAGTCGAGGCAGGAGGCGCAAAGACCGTTATGCAGCAAGGCAAGCGACAGGGAGGATCGGCGATCCTCAAACCAGACAGGCGCATCTCCCTTGCCATGCATGTCAGTGATACCGAGTGCTGCATGCGGTGCTGCGGTCCCCGCTCCAGCAATTGCGGCCGTCAGAAGATCAAGCACGCAGCAAAGCGCAATCTCTTTCAGCTCGGGGCCGCCTGCCTCGACATCGGTTTGAAGCGCATGTCGTGCAAGGCGTTCTGTCATGGGTGGCATGACGTCCTCCCTCTCAGGTCAGCGCGGAATGCGCAAATACCCAGTTCTTAAATCTCGCGATTTGCCCGATACTTTTGGAAGAGTGCCGCCACCACATAGAGATCAAGCACTGGCAGACCGACACAGGTGACAGAGAGCGGCGCACCTGGCTGAACACGCCAGTCTTTGGTCTTCGATAGCTCCAGAATGCCAAGATGGGGCCCGAGTGCTTCAAGCGAGCCGCCCACCCTTGAGAACTGCAAGGCAAGGCTCTGCGAGTTTCGCCTGGAGACGGTTGCCAGATCATCGCAGCCAACCTGACCCTGCCTAAGGATCCGGCGCAAGGTCTCGGCTGGCACTTCGTCGCCCCCCAGATGCAGAAGACAGGCGTCGTGCCTGAGCTCGTGATCACCGAAAACCGGACGGTCGGAATTTGTGGCTGTGATGACGAAATCAGCTTCCGCCAGAAAACCGTTGTCTTCGACAGCGACGACATCGAAGGGCAGTGTCATGGAGAGCGAGGCTTGCAGCGCCTTTGCGCTTTCAAGCCTCCTTGCCTTGAGATAGACGCGGCCAATTTGACGGGCTGTGCAATCCGCCAGCGAAGCGAGGATTGCCTTTGCAACTGGCCCCGCACCGAACAGAAACACCGTAATCTGATCTTTTTCGATCGGACAAAGACGAAGCACCTGAGCGGCATAAGCACCGGTACGTGCTGCCGAAAGCGCGGTCGCATCGATGATTGCGAGCGGCTGCATGGAGAATTTCTCCATGAGAATATAGGTCGATCTGGAGCGTCGAAGGCCGAAATGCCGGTTGAAGGCATTGGCACCGATGACCTTGACCCCGGCAAATTCGGGATTTGCACCATAGAGGCAGGAGAGCTTCCAGCCGAGCCTCTCACCGGCAAACTCTTTTGGTCGGCTTTGATAACCTGCCTCGCGCCAGAACGCCTCCTCGGGAAGCGACAGCACGGACTTATGCCCCAGTGCCCGACCGTTGCGGATATCGTGCCAGGCCTGCTCCAGCACGTCATGCACTTCCCTCACCGATAGCGCAGAGCCACTGGCGGCGATCTCCTTTTCGTCCAGCACAATCGGCTCGGCCCGATGCGGTGTGAACCGCAACACCGAAGCCAGTTTTGTATCGGTCTGATTACCTT
This sequence comes from Agrobacterium sp. RAC06, assembly GCF_001713475.1. Taxonomy (NCBI): domain Bacteria; kingdom Pseudomonadati; phylum Pseudomonadota; class Alphaproteobacteria; order Hyphomicrobiales; family Rhizobiaceae; genus Agrobacterium; species Agrobacterium sp. RAC06. The sequence goes on along the minus strand of NZ_CP016500.1, from coordinate 292,799 downwards.
CCATGTGACCTGATCCTCCCTTAACCTCGCTGACGCGACAAAAGAGGATGATAGCCGAGGGGGAAGGTTACAGAGGCGAAGTCTTGGCAAAGACTTGGACAAAGCGGGGAACCAGGACACGGGGGAGACAGGTCCGACCAAGCTTGAGCATCGTCTGATATCGCTCAAAAATTCAATCCACCAACCCGATCGAGGGTCAGACGAGCGACTTAGCCCTGATCCTTGCCGCCTTTCGATAGGCCCGGGGCGTGAGACCCGTCTCAAAACGGAAGGTGCGATTGAAGTTCGATAGATTGTTGAAGCCCGCCTCGAAGCAGATATCAGTAATCGACGTCTGGGTCTCGCTCAGCAGGATTCGTGCGCGCCAGACACGAACGGAACGGCTGTAGTCGGAGAAATTCATGCCGGTCAGGCGGCGAAAGGCGCGCGAGAGAGCGGAGGGCTCGAAACCGACCTCTTGCCCCACCTCATGCATTTGCGCGGAGGCCAACAGAGGCTCGTGAGTTGTTGGCCTTCTTTTTTATCCTCACAGCCATTCCTGAGGTGACAGGATGTCGGGCGACTGTTGTTCCGGCAAGTCGCTACGGTTGAGGCTTGTGATCATCACTCTATCTGGACGCTGCGGCCAGGAAGGCGCGCCAGCCGCCGAGTGGTGTAATGTCCTCGGCCCCCCGGAGGCCGGCCGGTTCACAGAGGAAGCCCTTGACGGCAGATCCGTCATCAAGCCTTACGGTCCCGATCGAGAGCGGCGAAGGAACACCTGTCATGAAGGAACCGAACTGGTCGAGGGGGAGCGCCCAGACCTCAAGCGCAATCGCCTGTCCACCCTCGTTCACCCGGACGAGCCCCGGCCGCTGAGGCGGTCCGCCAGCAAGTGCGTGCAAGCGGTATTCGGGTGCGGTTTGGCGCTGCGCAAGAAAGCGGCCACCAAGACGGGTGATCTCGCCGTTGAGCGGCAGGCCGCGCATATGGGCGCCGACCAGTGCGATTGCGATCTCGGCTGGGCCGGCGGCCGGGGGAAGGGCATCGATCGGCTCTAGCTCCCAGCCTGTGGCACCAAGTGGAGGGGAGGCTTCAACCTGCAGGCTGGCCGCTATGCCAGCGATGCGGCCATCCAGCCCGGCAGCACCTAGCAGGGTCACGCTTCCAGGTCTTCCGTCGGTGCGCGTCGCGACCGGCACGGCGATCCCACATAGATCCAGCAGGTTGACAAAGTTTGTGTATGTGCCGAGCTTCGAATTCGGCCTGACAGGATCCTGTGTCAGATCCGTGACGCTGAAGAAGCACGGAATGGTGGGGACACAAAGGAGGTCCGCCGCGGCGATCAATGGGGCTGCCTTGCGCTTGAGATCGGCAAGTCGGTAGATGTCACGGAAGGCATCTGACGCGGTTAAGGTTTCAGCCCGTCCGATGATCCCGCGGGTCACCGGAAAAAGCGCATCGGGCATGGTGCGGATCACTTGTTCTATGGCCGCATAACGCTCCGCCACCCATGCACCCTCGTAGAGCAATTCGGCGATGCGATAGAGCGGAGTGAAATCGAGAGGCACGATGCGGTGTCCCATACCCTCCAAAACAGCAATCACCGCCTCGAAGGATCCTTGCTGGACGACATCGCCAAAGAAGCGGCGCGAGGCTATATCGGGAACGCCGATGCTGAAGCCCGCCCCCGGGACTTCCAGGAAGGGGGCTGCAAGATCGCGGGAATAGGCGTCGGCCTCGTCATAGCCGGCGGTTGCCATATAGACCGCGAAAGCATCCGGGACAGTCAAGGTGAAGATCGAGATGGTGTCGAGCGTGCGGCAGGCCGGCACCATGCCGGTGGCAGACAGTGTGCCGAGCGTCGGCTTCAGCCCGACAATATTGTTGAGCGCGGCTGGCACGCGGCCGGAGCCGGCTGTATCCGTTCCAAGAGCAAAGGGCACAATGCCACGCGCCACAGCCACGGCCGAGCCGCTGCTGGAACCGCCCGGCACGATGGAGGGATCAATGGCGTTCTTTGGGATCGGATAGGGGGAGCGCACGCCAACAAGGCCGGTGGCGAACTGGTCGAGATTGGTCTTGCCAATCGGAAGCGCACCGGCGGCTTTCAGTTTCGCCACCACGAAAGCATCAGCCGTTGCGGCATATTCGAAGGCCGGGCAGGCGCAGGTGGTCGGCATGCCCGCGACATCGATATTGTCCTTAACCGCGAAGGGTATACCGTAAAGCGGCCGCGCTGGATCGTAGGGGCCAAGGGCTGCGGCGGCTGCAAGCATTACTTCCTTCGGTGCCAGATGGATGAAGATACCAGGATCGTCAGCCTCTTCGACGCGCCGATAGACCTCCTCGATCACAGTCACTGGGCTGAGGCCGGCGGCATAGGCGCTATGCAGATGCTTCAGGGTGAAGGGCATTGTCATTATGTTCATGACGGCACTTTCAGATGTCACAGGATTTCAACCGGCTTCGTCCACTGGATGAGGACGACACAGCCTTCTGCCGAGGAGACGGAATGCACCGTGCCTTCCGGGTTGGCGACAAGCGAGCCTGGCCCATAGTGGCCGTTCTCGTCGCTTTGCGAGCCCTCCAATACCAGAATGGTCTCCAGCCCCGTATGCCGGTGCTGCGGCACGCTGGCGCCCGGTGCATAGCGCAAGAGCGCCAGTTCCGGTTCGCCCTGGATGAGACGGCAAATCTCCACACCATCGCGAAAATGTTCGAAGGGGGCTTCCTTCCAGCGGCTCGCCAGGAACTGTTCCATGTGCAGGGTCTCACGCATCGAGGGCCTCGACAATCTGGTCCACTGTCGCCGCCCAGCCGACGATCGCGCCTTGTGCGGTCATCATGTCGATGGCGGCCTTCTTGAATTCGGGGAAATAGCTTTCGGTGGCGTCGGTCGCGAGAAGGCACTCATAGCCGCGGTCGTTCGCCTCGCGCATGGTGGTCTGTACGCAGACCTCCGTGGTCACGCCGGCAAAGACGAGCTGGGAAATGCCCTTCTCCTGCAGAATTTCGCCAAGATGGGTCGCGTAGAACGCGCCCTTGCCGGGTTTGTCGATGACCGGTTCGCCAGGCAGAGGGGCAAGGGCAGCGACGATATCGGCGCCGTCTTCGCCTGCAATCAGGATGCGTCCCATCGGACCGGGATCACCGATGCGCAGTGATGGTTTTCCACGCGCCCGCTTGGCAGGCGGGCAGTCCGAAAGGTCTGATGCATGGCATTCGCGCGTGTGGATCACCGGCAGGCCGGCACGGCGAAAACCCTCAATCAGCCGCGCTGTGGCAGGGATGATCGCCTGCAGAAGCGTGACGTCATTGCCGAGCGTGGCGCCGAAGCCGCCCGGTTCGATGAAGTCGCGCTGCATGTCGATGACGACGAGTGCGGTCTGTTCCGGGGTGATCGTTATGTCGAAGGGGCGTGCCTTGATAACTGCCATCAGTGATGTCCTGCCATATGTCTTCCAATCTCCCCGATATCGGCTCCGTCAGCTTGCGTCTCAAAGACGATTGCGCCTTCCGACATGACAAGGATGCGGTCGGAGAGTTCGAGGATCTCATCAAGATCCTCGCTGATCAGCAAGACGGCAGCACCTCCGTTGCGCGCCGCCATGATGCGCGCGCGGATTTCCGCCACGGCCGAGAAATCGAGACCGAAGCAGGGATTGGCGATCAACAGCAGGTCAACGGTTCCACTCAGCTCGCGGGCCAGCACGGCACGCTGAACATTGCCGCCGGAAAGGGATGCGATTGGCGTGTCCAGCGACGCAGTCTTGACCTTGTAATCGCCAATCAGCCGGGCTGCCAGCGCGGCCATACGGCGCCGATCCAGCCAGAATTTGCGCTTTTCTGCCACGAAATCGAAATCGCGAAAGAAGATGTTTTCGGCTACGCTCATCTTTGGAGCGCAGGCATTGCGCAAGGGCTCTTCCGGCAGCGTGCGCACATTCAACGCCCGCATCTCGCCACGGGTGGCGCGAAACGGCGTGCCACAGACCTCCACACTTCCCGCAGACAGCGGCCGCTGCCCCGACAGGATCTCCATCAGTTCCATCTGCCCGTTTCCGGAAATGCCGGCAATGCCAACGATTTCTCCGGCCCGCACCGCAAGGTCATCGATGGCGATGGTCTTGAGCCCCGACCGATCCGGCGCCTTGACGCTGGAGACGGTCAGCACCGGTGCGCCGTTCATTGGGGTGCGGGCCGCAGGCCGCATCAATTCCTTCTCGCCTATCATCATCGCCGCCATCTCTGCGGTCGTCAGGTCAGCCACCTTGCCACCCCCGACATACTCGCCGCGGCGCAATACCGAAACTGCGTCAGCAAAGGCCGTCACCTCGCGGAACTTGTGTGAAATCATCAGGCAGGTGAGTTCGCCAGCCGTGGTCAGGCCGCGCACCATGCCGAGCAACTCGTCGGCCTCCGAGGGCGTCAACACCGAGGTCGGCTCGTCCAGAATGAGAAATCGGCGTCCGAGATAAAGCTGCTTCAAGAGTTCCAGCTTCTGCTTCTCGCCCGCCGCAAGCCGTCCGACGGGCACGTCCAGCGGCACGGTGAAGGGCATTCTTTCCATGAATGCTGAAAGGTCAGTGCGCTCCTTGCCCCAGTCGATGTGGGCCGGCACATCCGCCCGGCTGATCACCAGGTTCTCTGCCGCCGTCAGTGAGGGCACAAGCGTGAAATGCTGGTAGACCATGCCGAGGCCCAGATCGTGGGCGTCGCGCGGGTCTCGGACCTGCACCTCGTGGTCAGCGACCATCATCTGGCCGGACGTCGGACGATAAAAGCCCATCATGCATTTGACGAGGGTCGATTTGCCCGCACCGTTTTCGCCGAGCAGGACATGGAAGGAGCCCGCTTTGACCTTCAGCGAGACGTCGTTCAGCGCGGTGAACGTTCCAAACCGCATCGTCATGCCGACCGTTTCCACCGCGATCGCGCGTGTCAGTGCCTTGGGCTGCTGAGCGTTGGTGCTCATGGCAGGGCCTCGACAAACTTACCACTGTCGGAAACTGCGCCGAAGACGCCGCCCTGCATCTTCACCATCTTGATCGCAGCCGCATGGTTGCCGGGATCTGTCGCCGCACAACAGTCTTCGAGAAGCAGGCACTCGAAACCGCGATCATTCGCCTCGCGCATGGTGGTGTGCACGCAGACATCGGTGGTGATGCCCGAAAGCACGATGTTCTCTATACCTCGGGTACGCAGGAGAAGTTCGAGGTCGGTGGCGCAGAATGAGCCTTTGCCCGGTTTGTCGATGATAGGCTCACCATCCAGGGGTTTCAGTTCGTCGATGATCTCCCAGCCCGGCTCGCCGCGTACAAGAATGCGTCCGCAGGGACCCGCATCGCCAATGCCAGCGCCGATTTGTTGTGAACGCCAGCGCTTGTTCGGCGGCAGGTCGGAAAGGTCCGGCCGGTGACCCTCGCGGGTGTGTATGACGTGGTAGCCCTTGTCACGCATAGCCTGAAGCACGGCCTTGATCGGCTCGATCGGTGCGCGGGTGAGCCCAATATCATAGCCCATTTTGTCGACATAGCCGCCTGGTCCGCAGAAATCCGTCTGCATGTCGATGATGATCAGAGCCGTGTTGTCCGGTCTCAGATCTCCATTGTAGGGCCAGAGATAAGGATCGGCCTGAATGGTGGTCATCTCGGTCTCCATTCGCTTGTCGCTTGCCGCAGCTGCGGCACTGTTTACTTGACGATGCTGAGCTCGCCGGGTGCTGATGGCATGGCGCGGCCGCGCGAGCTGGTCGCAACCAGAAGCCCCAGGGTGAGCACGTAAGGGGCCGCATAAAAGAGATAGTAGCCGCTGGTGATGCCGACGGATTGCAACGCCGGACCGAGCGCGCCGGCGCCGCCAAACAGCAGTGAGGCATAGAGGCAGTTGACCGGATTCCAGCGGGCAAAGATCACCAGTGCCACCGCCATCAGCCCCTGGCCGGAGGAGATGCCTTCGTTCCAGCTGCCGGGATAATAGAGCGAGAGATAGGCGCCACCCACACCGGCAAGCGCACCGCCGGCCGCTGTACTCCAGAGCCGCACCCGGTTGACGTCGATGCCAAGTGCGCGCGCTGCATCTGCGCTGTCGCCGGTCACGCGGATCGTCAGCCCAACGCGGGTATTCTTCAGCATCCAGGCCGTGGCGAATGCGAGCACGATGCCCGCGAGGAACAGCACATTGACATTCAGTGCCGCTTGCACCTGCGGCAGGCTTGACCAGAAGCCGAGCGGGATGGCCGGCAGGTCCGGTGCGACGGGCTGCACGTAGGGCTTGCCGAACAAGAAGGCGAGGCCCGTGCCGAAGATCATCAGCGCGATGCCGATGGCGATGTCGTTGACGCGCGGCAGGCGGCAAAGCCAGCCATGCAGAAGGCCGAAGAGCAGGCCGGAGAAGGCGGCGGCCAAGGTGCCGAGCCAGGGCGATCCCGTGTGATAGGCGACCGCATATCCACTCATGGCGCCGAAGACCAGAGTGCCCTCGAGTCCAAGATTGATACGCCCCGATCGTTCCGTCAGGCACTCGCCGATGGAGACGAATATGAACGGCGTGGAGACACGGATCGCGCCGCCAAGGATTGCAAGAGGCACGCCCCACAGGCCGATATCGTCAGTCATGTCTGCCTCCTTTCGAGGAAAGTGAGGAAGCGGACGCGACCCTGCAGCGTGTCAGTCAAGAGGATGGCGATGAAGACCATGCCCTCAAGGACCAGTACAGTCGCATCCGGCAAATCCATCCGTCTCTGTATGAGACCACTCGACGCCTCGATGCCGGCAAACAGAATGGCGGCCGGGATGATGGCGAGCCCGTTGTGGCGGGCGAGAAAGGCAATGAGGATGCCCGTATAGCCGTAGCCCGCCGCAAGCGAGGCATTGGCCGAGCCGTGGATCGCTGCGACCTCGATCATGCCGGCCAGCCCTGCGAAGGCGCCGCCAAGCGCCGTGAAGCCGATGGCGAGAGTGCCCGCCGGAAGCCCCTGGATTTCTGCCGCACGGACGTTGCCTCCAACGATGCGTGCCGCAAATCCGATGGTGGTCCGCTCAATCAGTATCCAGGCGAGGATACAGGCGAGAATGCCAAGGGCAAGCCCCCAGTGGACGCCGATGCCTGGCATCTCGCCGATCTGCCAGGTTTCGGGCAGCGGTGCAGTGGAAGGCTTGTTGAGGCTTGCTGGATCACGAAAGGGGCCCTCGATCAGGTGGTTCATCAGGGCAATTGCGATATAGGCCATCAGCAGGCTTGAGATCGTCTCATTCACACCGCGCAGGTGGCGAAGTGCACCGACCGTGCCAATCCAGAAGCCGCCGACCGCCATGCCGGCAACCGCCATGAGGGTGATGCCGATAACAGCCGGAAGGCCCGGCATCAGCATGGCGACGGCGCCTGCCGCGACGCCCCCAAGCACGATCGCGCCCTCGCCACCGATGATGACGAGCCCGAGGCGGGCCGGCAGTGCAACGCAGAGCGCTGCCAGAAGCAGCGGTGCTGCGCGCGTCAGGGTGTTCGTCCAGGAGAAGGCGGTGCCGAAGCCCGCCTTCAAGACAAGCCCATAGAATTCGACCGGTGACTTGCCTAGCAGAAGAAGGAAGATTGCGAAGGCCAGCATTCCCGCAAGCAGGGCTGCCATGGGCAGAAGGACCGCTTCGATACGGCGGGCACCGGCCTCGTTCAGGAAGCCGGTCCGTCGGTCAAGTGGCGCCATCTGATCGACCTGCAGGCTCATGAACTGGCCTCCTGTTCGCGCTGTTCTGTCATGAGGTGGAGCCGACGACGCCTTCCACGAGGTAGTTCATGCTCTCAAGCGCAACATCGGTCTCAACCAGAGCCTGCCCGGCGGTTGCCACCACATTGCCCTTGTTGTCCTTGAGGGGCCCGGTGATCGCCGCGAAGCCGCCCTTCATGATCTCACCCTGGACTGCCTCGAAGCGGGTGCGCGCCTCCTCACTGACGGCCGGTCCGAGCGGGCTCATCTTGATGAAGCCGTCTGCCAGTCCTCCGCGGACAAAGTTGTCGATCGTGCCGCCCGCAAGCGTGGTCTTGACCATGTCGGTGTAGACCTTGGCCCAGTTCCACTCCGCTCCGGTCAGATACTTGTCCGGCGCGAGCGCGCTCTGGTTGGCATGATAGCCACACAGATACATCCCGCGACCAGCCGCGGTCTCCATCGCCACTTTCGGGCCGTCCACATGGCAGGTGATGACGTCGATGCCCTGATCGGCCAGCGCATTGGTGGCCTCCGCCTCCTTGACCGCCAGCGACCATTCGCCGGTGAAAATGACCTGGCAGGTGATCGAGGGATCTACGGCACGCGCGCCGAGCAGGAAGGAATTGATGTTCAACAGCACCTGCGGAATGGGCTTCGCTGCCACGAAACCTATCTTTTTCGACTTCGTGGCATAGCCGGCCGCAATGCCGTTCAGATACTGGCCCATGCCGATATAGCCGAAATAAGAGCCGACATTTGCCGGATTGTCCGGCGTCCAGAGGCCGCCGCAATGCTGGAAGCGCACCTCCGGATTCTTCGGTGCCAGAGCCAGGATGTGGGGATCGAAATAGCCGAAGGAGGTCGGGAAAAGGAGTGTTGCACCATCAAAGCTGATCATGCTCTCCATGGTCTTTTGCACGTCGACCGTTTCGGGAACCTGCTCCTCTTCGACTACCGTGACGCCCTCCATAGCCTTGACCGCAGCGGCGCCCTCAGCATGCGACTGGTTGTAGCCGAAATCATCCTTCGGTCCGACATAGATGAAGCCGACCGTGAGGCCCGCCGCATGTGCCATTCCAGCCGGCAGCAGACCCGAAAGGGCAGCTGCGCCGGCGAGACCGGCTGAGTTCATCAGAAACTGGCGACGATTGGGCATCAGGATCTTCGACATGTGGACGTTCCCCGTTTTTGCTTGTTTTGCCGGCGTGGCCCGGTCTCGAGGGCTCCGCGTCTGGCTTTCGACGGCAGTAATCCAGATGGACGCGCTTCTGTCTTGTGCTATGTTTTGGCCGGCCTGCTGCAAAAAATGCAGCAGCCTATACAGGGCCCTTCATGCGCTACCTCGCTTCCATTCGATACATCGATGCCGTGGTGAAGGCGGGCTCGATCCGGGCCGCCGCCGATACGCTCGCGATCACTTCGACGGCGCTCAATAGGCGCATTCTCGCCATGGAGGAGGAGCTCGGCGTGCCGATCTTCGAACGCTTGGCCCATGGTGTGCGCCTATCGGCCGCCGGCGAGATCTATATTCACCACATTCGCAACCAACTCTCGGACATGGAGCGGGTGCGTTCGCAGATCGCCGATCTCTCTGGCGTGCGGCGCGGCCATGTGTCGATTGCCTGTAGCCAGGCGCTCTTGCCTTATTTCTTGCCGAGCCAGATCGCGCTCTATCGCAAGGAACACCCGAACGTCACCTTCAGTGTCCACTTGCGGGATCGCGAGGCGGCCGAGCACGCGCTCGTCGATCACAGCGCCGATCTTGCTATCGTTTTCGAACCTGTGCGCCTCACGGATTTCATGACGCTCATCCGCGTGCGCCAACCGGTGCATGTCGTGATGTCCCCCGATCATCCGCTGGCGGCGAGGTCGACGGTCAGGCTATCTGATTGTGTCGATTACCCGATCGCGCTGCCGACGACGGCCTATGGTGTGCGCCATCTGCTCGACATTGCCATGCGCATTGCCGGTGTGCGCCTCGATCCGGTTATCCAGTCCGACAATTTTGAATTCCTGCGAAACCACGCGGTGATGGAGAACATCCTCACCTTCCAGATACCGATCGGTCTCTCGGACCAAACCTCAACGGGCCGGATGGTCTCACTGCCGCTTGATGGACGCGATGTGCCCGCCGGCATCCTCTATCTCGGTCAGTTGAAGGGCCGCACCTTGCCAGTGGCTGCTGCACGCTTTGCGTCACAATTGACAAACTGCCTCGCCAGCCAGTTCGAAGTTTCTTGAAGCCCAGACGGTTTTCATCGGGGAAGGTACTCGATTGTATCTGGCGGCCAGAACTCCACTGATCCACTGATCCACTGATCCTCTGGTCCATGCCGCCGACGACACCGCTGCCCAAAGATTGAGTGATGCGTGCGGGTATGTGTTGAGCGCAGAGGCCCAGGTGCCGATCCTCGCCGCTGCCGGGAACGTCGAGTTTAGTCAGATTGCCGTGGCTGTGCACGAACGAACGCCCTTCGGCGAACAAGCGCTTCGCGACGACCGGATCGATACAGTCATCGCGCAGGACCCAGGCCATGCCGTGCGCAGCGCAATGCGCATCATGCGTGCCCGTTCGGATGCTCGCCAACCGCTTGCTGCCCAGGAAAAGATCCGCATCCAAACCCTGCTCAAGGAAAACCTCTAGACGCGGCATGGCATGCATGGAGCGCCTTGCGTCGGGCAGGCGCCGCAATCGGTTGCGAGGTCGGCGCCCCGTCAGGCTGTCTCCTGGAGCTGATGCATCTGCCGATCAAACCACGCCGGGTTCATGCGTCTCATTCAGGTCTCTCCGCGGGCAAGCAGCGTGTCCTGTGCACTTTCATAGGAATCCCGCAAGGAGCCATGCCCATCAAGTCCTTCAAGAGCGTAGCTGTTGAGGAACTGGCGTCTGGAAAACAGCTTGCGGTCCACCTCGGTCAGTTCGGCTTCATCGCAAATCGAGCGCCAGTTTTGCGCGATGGTTGTGAGCTGATGTTCGATAAGCTTAGACGCTTGTGCATGTGTCAAATGGTAATCGGGCGCCGCTGCGAGGCATGCGGAAAGCGTGCTTGCACGAAGGTTGCCCTTGATCAGCATGGCCTGAGTGGCCTCGCTGCCGGTGCGACCTTGCGGGCATATGTCGTATGCAGGCGTCAGCGTCAGCTGTCTGCCGTCCCAGAAGGCGGCATGATTGCGGGCGTGGTCGTCAGTATTGCCGCAAAGCACATTGAAGCAGATGCGGCCATAGAGTTCTTTAAGCGTTTCCTTCGGATCGCTGAAGCGGTGTCGAATGAGTTCTGCCAGATCTTCATAAGAGGCATAGCGCGCCATCATCTCATCGAGCCCGAGCATCGTCAGTGCCGACACCATGGAACGTCGTGTCCAGCCCGTTGCCGAGCGTCGCCGATCGAAGCGTTCAATCAACAGCACGTCCTTGTGGGCGGCTTGGGTTATCGACACAGGTGCGGTATTAAGGCCGCAGGCTGATGCCAGCCGCATTCCGATGAACTCCGCCTTTACGACGCTATAGGTGTCGTTGCTGGCGGAGAATTTTGCGATGAATTTCTTTTCATTGTCGTCGATGAGCGCCTTGGGCCGCGCGCCGCCAATCGATGTGCCATGGTTGAGAGCCTGAGCCAGCGCAGGCGTAAGCTGCATTCCTCTCTCAATGCGCGTCGCAGCTTCCATCAACTCGTCAAGCGATGCCTGCGCGGCGAGGCGAGGAACGTACTCGCTTGCGGACTGCTGGAAATCGAGCGCGCCGATCCGGTCCGATCCGGACTGCAGCAAAAATGTCAGTTCGCTGAGATCCGACACACTCGCTCCGACGGGCGCTTGTGCGGTCAGCCTGTTCATGATCACGCGGCGCCCCCAGGCGTCAGGCGATCCATCACGGATTGCGCTTGGCATGTTCAGCCCATTGGCAGGCTCGATAACGCCCTCCTGCAGGGGGAGCTCCGGATGGTAGATGGAGATCGCATTGTTACGACGCCTGTAACTTGCACCATAGATGAAGAGCAACTGGTCGCCATCCTGATCGAGGCGGCCGGCCACGACTGGCTCAGTGGCTCCCGGCAGCCATATCCAGACAAATGCCTCTTTTGCCTCTGCCTTAGAAGTCATCGTCAACATCCTTCACGCTGTGACGAACACTCTTGGGAAGCAAGGTCAGTTTTTCATCGAGATAGGTCATGCGCGCCTTGAGCGTGTTACGCTCATCATGGTCGAACAGACGAATTCCGACGATCGACGCGACTTCGAAGACAATGCCGATTTCAAGTCCAGGTGAACCCTTCTCGATGTTGAAAAGGGTTGTCCGACTGATGCCCGCGCGGTCAGCGAGTTCCTGAGCCGTGAGGCCGCGTTCGGTTCTAGAGACACGGATCAGTTTACCTAGGACGAGGAGGGCGTCTCGCGTAACCCTGGAATAGCTTCTGTTGCGCGGCATTGGGGTGGCGCCTTGTTCACTTTGCTGAGGCAGGGGCTCTTGGTCATCGTCATCGCGAACATCGTGACATGAGCTCATCACACTGTCAAACTACGTTCACTATAATGAACCTTAACTTATCTTGCGTCCATATTTATGAACGAACAGCGATGTAGCACCTGTGGAGGTGCATTTGTGTTTGAATACCTTAAACTGCGATCACGGTGTTGATGGCAAGACATTCCATCGACTGCCTATTGGCATAATCTGGGCGTAGCCTTAAGTTGTTCAATCGAGAAAACTTCCCCATATGAGAGCGCGAGGCAAGAAATCCAGCCGATTGAGCAATCTGGTATGTCAGGTCTTACAAACGAAGCCTGACGTCTCGACCCTTGAACACCGAGGCGACTTACTTCTGCGATTTGCGCGGCATGACCCATAGCGTTTAAAAGCCGCCCTCGGCCGCCGGCACTGTTTGAGAACGATGCGGAGAACCCGCGTATCTCCAAACCGCCAAACTGAAGGCAAAAGGGGAAATAGTTGATGGGTGTTCGCTCAGTTTACGCAGCACCTCAATTGATTGCGAATTCTACCGGGAATTCCCCAGGTGGGTCACTCGCAGCGGCAAGAGCTATAGTGAAGTGCTTGGCCGGCTTACCGTAAGTGAAGACACTGGTGCTCGATTAATGGCTGTAGATGTTGTCCGTCGCCCAGCCGGATGGGCCTAAAGCAGTTTTTCTCCTCTGCGTGACATGCGGTTAATCAACCTGCCTGTACTGACACCAATCAGCACGCCGAATGCCTTGACCAGAGCATCATGAAACTGGGGGTGCCGCGTTACGGAAAAATACTGAGCCAGCTCGATCAAGAAAACGGCCAGAATCAACGCGAGGGCAATTGGAAGTATCCGGCGCGGATAGGCGATCGCGAACAGCGCCGACATCACGACGAAAGCAATCGCTCGATCAAGATCTGCCGAGGTTATCGTCGAGGGTCTCGCCCCAATCGGTGCTACCGTGACAAGATGATGACGGCCAACCCTGTCCCGGCGGCAAAGCGGACGAAACTGCGAATGGTCGGCAATCCATGACAAAAAATACGCATACCAGCGGCAAGGCAAGAAAGCCGCCAGCGACGAAAGCCAACCGAGCCGCAAGAGCTATAATCTTGGCAGGCTTGCGATATCGCAGCTCCACCAGCGCTGATCAATATCCGCCAATGCAGGGTAGCCATGCGCCCTTCGACCCGGCATGACCTGAGACACAACGACCATCTCAATTTCTCCTAGTAAAATTGCGCCTTGCCCTGCTCAACCCATGGCCTGCCGCCCGCGATCAACCGAGACACACGCGACCGGCATATGGCTCAGATCACGTCGATGTTCAGTCATCGGGATCATCCGGCGCACCTTGTCAACGGTTGCTCGGTCAATCTCGACGTCGACGACGCCGATGTCCTGACCCGCCCTTGCAATGATCCGCCCCCAGGGATCAACCATCATGGAATGCCCGAACATCGCGCGGTCACCACCATCTGGAGCCCTGTAGCTGCCGCATTGCCCACAGGCAGCAAAGAAGCACTGGAACTCGATTGCGCGAGCCCGGCATAGTATCTCCCAATGGTCCCGGCCTGTCTGCTCAGTGAAAGCGGCTGGCAGGATCACCAGATCAACCTCGAGGCTCGCCAGCCGATCGAAGAGGCGCGAGAAACGCAGATCATAGCAGATGGCACAGCCGATCCTGAACCCGCCGACGTCATAGACAAGCAGCCCATCACCCGGTGCCACAACTGCCGATTCAGCATAGCGCTTGCCGTCAGGTGCGGTGATATCGAAGAGGTGGATTTTCCTGTAGCAGCCGACTTCACGCCCCTTGGCATCGAAGACGATGGTGGTGTTGAAGATCGTCGGATCATCAGGGCGTCGCTCAAGCAGGCTACCGGCATGAACGGCGACACCTGTCTCGCGAGCAAAGGCACGCACCATTTCATAGGCTTCACCACCGGGCACAAGATCGGCCGCCTGGCGCTTGTCCTCTGGCGTCCCACCCGTCCAGTCGAAATGCTCCGGCAGGACAAGGAGATCCGGTTTTGCCACAGCACAGGCGTCGCGCATCAAACGCAGAGCCTGGGCGAGGTTGGCTGTGCGATCCGGCTGCGAATTCATCTGAATGAGTGAGATCTTCATGATTGTTGATCGCTTTCGAAATCAAAGATGGATAGGCCCTCGGCCAGATGGGCGCGAAGACGTGCCGAACGTTTCTGTCGCTCGATGGCAAAACGGGCGAGTGCCTCCATACGCTGCCGCTCAGCCACAAAGACACCTTCGTGATCGGCGAGCACGGCATAGCCTGGCAGGACGGCGGTAGCGCCACAGGCAATCGGCAGATTGATCGAGCCGCCGACGGCGATCTTGCGGTTGGTGGTCCGTGATGAACGACCGCGGCACCAGACGGGCAGGCCGACCGCAACGATCTCCTCAAGATCGGTTGCCGGCCCGTCGATGATAATGGCTGCAGCTCCCCGCGCCTGAGCGGCAAGCGCAACACCGCCACCGACACAGGCGATGTCATCCCGGTCGACCCGCGAGATGACCATGATGTCGCCGGGCTGAATGAGATCGATGGCCCTGTAGATCACAACGCCGTCGCGACCGGGTGCTGCCACCGTCAAGGCCTGGCCCGAAACTCGTGCAGGCGTGATCGGCAAGATGCCGTCTCCGACAAATCCTAAATGTTCGACATGGCCGATCGTGGCGGTTTCGGTCTGCGAGAGCAGGTCAACGAGCGCCTTCGACAAAGGAGGCTGGTTGGGCTCGACCTGATAGTCTGTTCGCATCGTCTTCTCCTGCTCTCGCATTCCCCCGCCTCAGACCGGACGTTCGCCCGACGTGGTCGTGCGATGCATGATGCGGATGGTGTTGGGATCGAAGCCGTCACGACGATGCATGGTGCAGCGATTGTCCCACATCATGATATCGCCTTCCTCCCAGGACTGGACGAAGATGTCGCTCTGCCCTGTCGTGTGCGCCCAAAGCTCTTGCAAGAGGCCGAAGCTCTCATCCTGCGGCATGCCGACGATCCAGGCACCCTCGAACGTGCCACCGAGATAAAGTGCCTTGCGACCCGTTTCGCCATGGGTGCGGACAAGCGGATGAACGACCCCGTCCCATTCGCGGAAGTCCTTTGACTTCGGCTCCTGCTTGTTGAGCCGGAGCTTGCCGGTCTTGTCATAGACATTCTGGAAGAAGATCTGTCGGCCGGTCACGGCCTTTTTCAGCGCCTCAGGCAAGCTTTCATAAGCGAGATAGGTGGAGAGGAAATAGGTGTCACCACCAGAGGGCGGGACCTGGATTGCCCGCAAGATGGCGCCAGCCGGCGGACGCTCGTAGAACCAGGTATCGGTATGCCAGGTCGCTTCGCTATTGCCGAGTGCACCGCTCGGCTTGCCGTCCTTCATCTGGTTGGAAATGACGAGGATTTCCGGATGGGTGGGGTGCCCGCCTTCCTGCAATTGCTTGGGGTGAATGACGAAGTCCCCGAAATACCGCGAGAAGCGCACTTGGTCAGCGTCGCTGATTTGAGTGCGCTTGAAGCGTAGCACGCCATATTCGAGCCACAGCCGGCGTAGCTCCGCGATATCGCGGTCGTCATAGTCGTGAAAGTCAAATCCCTCGACTTCAGCGCAGACATTTGTGGAGTTCTGCGTCGCGTGGATCTTTTCCTTGAGCATCATAGTCCTGTCTCCTTGAGATGCGGCGAGGAAGTCCTCAACCGATACGGCACCCAGCCGTTGTCAAACCCTAGGCCGGTCCTTGCCCGGCGCTCCAATAGCGATCGGCCGCGATTGATAGGCGCGGCCAATCGCTCAAGCCTTCAGGAAGAAAGCAGCCGGACATCCTCCGGCGCCACCGACAGCCAAAGCTCACCGCCCGGTGCCGGCAGGGCGAGACCTTGAGAGGCGCTGCAGACAAGGGTGATCAGAAGATCGGCAGCGAGCTCGACAGAAAGCTCCAGTTGAGCCCCGAGATCGACGACCCGCCTCAGGCGACCAGTAAGCCGGTTCGGTCCATCCCCTGCCGCAGTCGAAAGATGCAGATGTTCGGGACGAATGCAGACAAAGCCTGTTTCCGGTGTCACCTTCTTGCCCGCAGAGACCAGCGAGATGCCGCTATCGGCCAGCATCACCTCCGTGCCTCGCCCGGTCGTCTTCCAGGAGGAATAGGGAATAAGGTTCGAGCGCCCGATAAAGTCCGCAACAAAGCGGGACTTCGGATTGCGATAGATCTCGCCTGGTCGTCCTTCCTGGGCAATCTCGCCACCCCACATGACGATGATCCGGTCTGACATTGCCATGGCCTCTTCCTGGTCATGGGTGACATAGACAAAGGTCATGCCAAGCTCTGCCTGGATTTCCTTCAGCTCGATGCGCATGGCCTCGCGAAGCTTCAAGTCCAGATTGGAAAGTGGCTCATCGAGGAGGAGGACGGAGGGACGTGGTGCGATTGCTCGGGCCAGTGCCACCCGCTGCTGTTGGCCACCGGAGAGCTCGCGCGGATAGCGCTCGGCAAATCCGGACAGATGAACGCTTTCCAATGCCTCAGCGATGCGGCCCGCGATCTCCTCTTTGGGCACCTTGCGCATCTTGAGCCCGAAGCCAACATTCTCCGAGACCGTCATATGCGGGAAGAGCGCATAGTTCTGAAAGACGAGGCCAATATTGCGGTGTTCAGGCGAGACCCGCACCTGGCTCTTGCCGCGGATCCTGATGTCACCGGAAGACGGTGCGGCAAAACCGGCAATCATGTTTAGTGTCGTTGTCTTGCCGCAGCCGGAAGGCCCAAGAATGCTGACAAACTCGCCGCACGGGACGGACAGGCTGAGATCACGCACAACAGGCACTGCGCCATAGGACTTGGTCACCGACTGGAGTTCGATATCGAGCGGGGTCATTTGCTTCCACCATGGAGTTGGGCGGAAAAACCGCCGATTTTTTCAAAGATGAAGATTGCCGCCAGAATGAAGATCATCGAGGCGACATTGACGGCCGCCATGACCGGATCGAGGCTGTATTCGAGGTGATTGATCACCTTGATCGGCAGCGTGGTATCACCCGGCCGGACCAGAAAGACCGAGAGCGGGATGTTGTTGAAGGAGATGATGAAGGCGAAGGTAACACCGGACAAAAGGCCCGGCTTGATCAGAGGCAGCAGTATGTAACGCAACCGATCAAAGCGACCGGCCCCTAGTATCTGGGCCGCCTGGTCGAGCCCCCGGTCGAAATTCGCAATCGAACCGGCGACCATGCGCGTGACAAATGGCAGGGTCAGAACGACATGGGCGGCAATCAGGGCCTCCGTCCCGAGGAACTGCTGCAGGCCCAGTTGCGAGATGAATAGGACGACCGCAACACCCTTAACGATCTGCGGCACCGAAAGCGGCGACAGCAGGAAGGACATGACGACATCGCTTTTCGGAAAGCGCTCAAAGACGATGGCATAGGCCGCCATCAGTCCCGCCAATCCACTGATCACACTGACGATCACGGCAATCTTGACGCTGAGCCAGAAGGGTTCGAGCCAGCGTGGATGCACGAGATCCCCATACCAGCGAAGTGTCCAGTTGAGGGGATTGAGCGTCACCTCGGAGGTCGGACTAAAGGATGCAGCGAGAACCACGATGATCGGCATGGTGATGAAGACGAGGACCGCAACAAGCGATACCCAGAACAGAACACTGGAGAGACGGTTCATCATGCAGCGCCTCCTCGGCCACTCAGCCTCATGCGACGACGTGCCTCGAAGCGGATCCCGAGAAAGGAGACCCCGAGCATCATCAGAAAGAGGGCATTGGCCATCACGGCCGCAAACGGCCAGTTGACATAAAACAGCACCTGTTCGGCGATCATGGTCGCCAGCACCTTGAACCCCGCGCCACCCAGCAGGGCAGGGGTGGCATAGGCACTCGCGGCCATGGTGAAGGCAATGAGAAGGGAGCTGATGATACCGGGCAAGGAAAGCGGTAAGACCACATGGCGCATGACGCTGATCCGTGATGCTCCCAGAACCTGGGCTGCCCGCTCCAGATTGGGATCGATGCCTTGAATACTGGTCATCAAGGACAATATGCCGAAAGGCAGCACCACATGGGTCAGCCCGACAACCACGGCAAACATGTTCTTCGACAAGGGCAGGGGCGAGGCAATCAAGCCCAGATGCAAAAGCGCATCATTGATGAAGCCGCGATCCTCGAGAATGATCAGCCAGCCATAGGTGCGAAGAACGACGCCGGCGAGCTCAGGCGCCAGCGCCAGAGCAAAGACCAGTGCCCTGGTCCGTCCCCGCGCCCGCGCCAGGTAATAGGCGACGGGATAACCAAGCACCGTGACGCAGACCGCCACGCAAAGCGACATCACAACCGTACGAAAGATACCCGGCAATGACAGACCATCGGTCAAGAAGCGTTGGTAGCTTGCGAGCGACGGCAGGCCTGATACGGGATCGGTAAAGCTGAGCCCGATCATCATGCCCATCGGCAGGGCAAAGAAGATCAGGAGCATGAGGACGGAGGGCGAAAGCGCAAGATAAAGATGCGCCGGTCCCTTTGCCCGCGGCAGCGCCGCGGGCAGGACAAGAGAGAGACTGCTCATGACTGATCCTCACCGCGCCGCTGACACGACGTCACGATCCCAGCGCTCGGACCATTCGGGCATGCGTGTCGCCATGACAGTCAGATCAGGCAGGAGAAGCTGATCAAGCTCTTCCGCGCTGATCTGGCGGGACAGAAGCGCCTCCGGCACAGTAATATCACTGCGTGCACTGCTGACACGGTAGCCTTCAACCCAGGCTTCCTGGCTGGATTTCCGAAGGAAGAAGTCGATGAAGCGATAGGCCGCGTCCTTGTTTTCAGCACCGACCGGCACGCTCAGCGTCGCAATCAGTGGGATCGTACCCTCCGCAGGGCGGACGTAATCAACAGGTGCACCGGAATCGACAAGCAGCTGCGCCCGACCATTCCAGAACGGCATGGCCCAGACGGAACCGTCCCTGATATAGCTTTCAAGAAGGGCCGAGGACTGCTCAAAGCCAATCGACTGACGTGCCACAGAGGCCATGGCAGCAAAACCAGGGTCAAGATCATCGACCAGTCCGCCACCATTCATCACCGACATGACCTGCAGCAGATTGACCGCCATAACATTCTGGAAGGTCGGCAGGATCACCCGGCCGTCAAGAGCCGGATCCAGCAAGAGGTTCCAGGAGGATGGCACGCCTTCGACATGATCGGTGCGGTAAAGCAGCGACATGTACTGCACTTCATGCACAGCCCCACAGGGCCCTGCAACAGAGCTAAGGCGCGGGGACAAGTGCGAAAGCTCACCAATCACATCAACCGGCAGTTCCGCAAGCAGACCTTCCTGACATCCCTGCAGAGCCTGGGCTGCCGTCATGACGACGACATCAAACCCCGGCCGCCCGCCCGTCGCCTTGATCTTCGCATAGTCCTGCGACGAAGACCCAACCGCATCATAGACCACACGAATGCCGGTCTCAGCCTCAAACGGCTCAATGATCCGAGAGCGGATAATCTCCTCATAAGGCCCGCCATAGCTGTTCAGCACCAGCTGCTCTGCAGTCACCGAGCCGGCACCACCCACACCACCCACAAAACCAAGCAACGGAAAAAGACCGACGATCAGCCGTCGCATACGCATATCCATGGTAGCTCTCACTTTCTTCTGGTTGTTCCCAGTGAGAAAGTGCCGTCATGGCTGCAGCCGGTCTAATTCATGAGATGATAGATTGATCTAGAAAACAGATTGAAAGCGTCCCGAAAGGCTGTCCATTGAGGGACTGCGACATTCGGCCAGCCGTTATTCCTTGACTGATTGAACCTTCCTCAGGATGTGGCATGGATCGAATTGCATTACCGTTGCCAACTCCAGAAACTCAATCACATCCAGACGACGTTGGCCACTTTCAAGTCTGGCAACAAAGGACTGATATTCACCGATCCTTTTCGCCAAGTCTGTCTGCGTCCACCCCATCTGTTCGCGGATGGATATCAGCGTGCTTATAAGCGCTGCGTGGCTCTTCGTTCCGAGTGTTTTCACTGCTTGCCCCATCGTAAGTTGCGAGGAGCACTTCCATTATATCTGAAAATCAGTTATCTTAAATTCAGATATTCCGGATCTCAGTTGAGAGGATCAAATGGAACTCCGCCAACTCTCCTATTTTGTCGCCGTTGCCGAGGAACTGCACTTCGGTCGTGCCGCCATGCGGGTGAACATTGCCCAGCCGGCGCTGAGCACGCAGGTCCAGGCGCTGGAGAAGGGGCTTGGTGTGCAACTGCTGACGCGCTCGACCCGCAAGGTGGAACTGACGCGGGCAGGGGAGGTGTTCTATGATCGCTGTGTCAGAATGCTGGGAGAACTGGATCTGTCAGCAGAGATGGCGCGTGCGGCAGGAGGCAGAACCATGCGGGAGATCAGGATCGGCACGATCTATCCGGCAACGACAGGCGTGCTGCCAGCGTTCCTCGCCCGGATCGGGCGGAAGTTTCCCGATATCCGTCTGCATGTCTCGAACGGCTCGACATCAGAGATCATCCGGCAGCTCGAATGCGGCAAGCTGAACCTCGGCTTTATTCGGCCTGTCGAGAATATCGGCTCGCTGCGCTTCTTCTCGATCGCCCATGAGCGGTACCTGCTGGCCGTGCCGATGGGAAACCCACTTGCCTCGAAGCACGAGGTGACGATCGAGGATTTGAGGGCGGAGAAGATCATCGCCTTCAAACGACAGAACCTGTCCTTCACCGAGCGCTATTTCGCCGAGACCTTCGACGAGCACGGGCTGAATGACAATGTCGCCTATACCTGTGACGACACCTTCTCGCTGATCTCGCTCGTCTCCTCAGGCCTGGGAGTTGCCTTTGCGCCGGAATGGACGGGAGAGCTGCCGGGGAGGGACGTCGTGCTGAAGAAGGTGACAGGGATCGATCTGAAGATCGGGCTTGGTGTCGCTTGGAGCAAGGATGATCCGACGGCAGCACGCGATGACATCATTGATATAGCAAGGACGCTATCGCGGCCCCGAAGTTAAGACCTGCCAGCCAGTCGAAAGCAACCAATCCTCACAGGCAAGTTTGTGACCGATCTCAAACCTACAGCGGATCGCCATTCCCCAGTTAACTATATGAATTTGTTAAAGGTGCGACCTGGAATTTGTTCGCCAGCCGTTCTCCCGCCTCGATTTGCGAGGTCTTTTCGTGCCACCTTCTGCGTGTAGTGGTTCGCCATCTTGAGGTCGGACCAGCCGAATGGCCTGCTACCGGTTTCATGGGCATCCAGTTAAGGTGTCCCTTTTGAAACCGGAGAGCATGAATGCAAAGACGAATATTCAGCCGCGAGTATAAGCGTGAAGCTGTGAAACTGGTCAGGGAACGTGGGGTCACTGTTGTCCCGGCCAGTTATGGATGGTCTTGTGCAAGCGCTACAGGCGCTGCCCCACCTCGCCCGCCGCTCGATCACGTTCGACCGCGGCACAGAGTTCACAGACTGGCCTTATCTGCAAGCCAGCATTGGCACGCAGACATGGTTCTGCGACCCTCAATCGCCCTGGCAGAAAGGCACGGTCGAAAACACCAACAGGCGAGCGCGAAAATGGCTTTCGAGAGAGGTCGAGCCCTTATCCGTAACCGACGCGGAACTGATCGCGATCTGCAATCAGCACAATGAGATTCCGCGTAAATGCCTGGGATACAGGACACCGGCAGAAGTCTTCCGCAAGAAACTGCTCGCACAGCTGAGGCATGCCGTATAGCTTCGCTCTGCCCGCAAGTCGCGCTTCAGCATGAACTCACACGCACAAATTGGCGATCGTAAACGGGTGAAGGATCTCAGTCCTTGGGCCAGTCTGGAGGAGATGATATGCGAGATTGGAGGCTGACTGTGCCCCAAAACGCGTAATTCGCAAACTCGCAACTGACGATGCCTGACACACCAGAGGGTGCGTAAAGCCCCATTTTTGGAACCAAAGGCAAAGATCCCCCAGATTGACCGATTGGAATATCGGTCAGGCCGACAATCTGGATGCCATCCAGCCATACGTCAATTTTTCCGGATTCGCCAAGCACAACGCGTCGCACCAGATCATGGACGACGTCTGTCAATATTGGCTGGTCATAGCGCACCGTACCGAAATTTTTGTCACTCGCCGCTCGCGTAACAATTCGCAGGTTGCCTCCTACGAAACGTGTGCTCAGGATTGGGGAGCCGGGGAGATCCTGATCAGGAATCTGATCAATTACGATGTTCCTGCTGCCGAGGCCGACGGGGTCCGTCGGGGTTGCAAACTTGAACTGCATCGCGGTCCAGTACTCGGTTCCATAACGCAACGAGGCGTTACCCACCAATGTGGACCAGAAAACTTCTGCTCTGCGCTTATATTCCGGGTCGTTTGGACGGCGGTCCATGACCGTATCACGCAGCTCAAAACGTAACTTCGTTTTGTCTATCGATTGCTGGAGAGAATATGGCATGTCCTGGAAGGATACTGCGCCTGTGTGGACGCCTATCGTTAACCCTAACCAGGAAGTACGAGAGGTCGAGAGACCAGAAGGCTTCAAGATTGGGTAGTAGTCCCTCGACGATGGTGCGTGTTCCTCGGCGCGCGGTCTTGGCACATACGCCACGTTGACCAACGGGCCACCCCCAAGTCGTTGATCAGCTTCCACCTGGGCAACTGTGTGTTCAGCTAATATTTCCATGGAATCAGTATCCGAATAACTCACAATGCTCACCCGCCCCACGATTACGGCAATATTGGGGGGGGGGGGGGGGGCGGGGGCGAACTGTACCGTTTGACTTCGGATGTAGAGACTGCGGCGACCTCTCCAGTTCCATTCCTGGTCCTCACGTGTTCGCCGATTCAATGCCTGCGATTGATCGAGATCCCTTTACCTTTGCCCGATCGCCTCGCGCACCTCCTGCTTGGCGCATGGCGCTAGGCGCGGCGTGGTTCGCCGGCCCGGCGGGCCTAAAACGTCAGTCCGCTGAACCGGCCTCTCGAGTGTCATCCAGCGTCACCCGAGAAAACTTGCTCGGTATAGAACTGTCCACGCGGCGGAAGGTCACCGTGTTAGTCGCCGGCTTCAGGAACTTCGGTTGATGAGGATTTATATAAAAAGCGAATTGCGTCAGGTGTTCATGTTTGAACACAGAGCAGTAGATAATCTGATCACCGTTCAGAAGTCTCTGACTTCTATTCGGGTTCCTCCTGAACTGATTACCGACTGGTTCGTCTTCCAAAAAACCTGCTGGGCGGAGTTCCCAGTTGCTATCAACGTCCAGCTTTTTAGTCACCGCCGTCGAATGAGATTAAGTTTTTGATATCATTAAGACCGACCAGTTTTGTTTTGCGCAAATGCTAAAGTGCGTCGCCGGGGTCGCTCCACCATTATTGCAATACATCAGTATGTTATTGCGCTGCCCACAGGCGACGCGCTCTGCGAGTACATACAGCTCGATCTGGTATTTGCCGACCTCGCGCGCCAACCTAGAGCGCGTCCGCTCTACTCGGGGTCATATCCGCTGGATTTGAAGTAGTTGGCGCATTCTTGTGGTTCGAACAGCGTGACGATCTGGCCGACGGTATTCCATAAGCCCTCGACCGTTCGCTCAGCTTTGGCGCGCAAGACCGCCTTGAGCTTCGCGAAGGCCTTCTCGATAGGATTGAAGTCTGGAATGTCGGGAGGAAGGTAGAGCAAACGGCACCCCTCGCCTTTGATTGCGAGACGCACGCCCTCCGCCTTATGTGCCTGCAGGTTGTCCATGATGACGATGTCGTCCGGCACCAAGGTTGGAATGAGAACCTGTTCGACATAGGCCTGGAACGCGACGCCATTCATCGCACCGTCGAGGACCATGGTAGCGGTCATGCCGGATAGCCTGAGCGCGCCGGTAAATGTCGTTGTTTTCCATTGCACGTGCGGGACCGATGAACGGCATCGATCTCCGCAAGGGGCTCGTCCGCGAAGCCGAGACATTTTTGTGCCCAGGCTGGTTTCATGGATGAAGACGAGGCGCGCTGGATCGAGATCGAGCTGGCAGTCGAACTAATCCCGGCGACGCTTCAGCAGGTCAGGACGGTCCTGCTCCATTGCATTTGAGGTCTCTTTTTGAAAGTCCAGCCGCGCTTTCGCAGCCAGACGTCAAGCGCACTGCGGCCGATCGATACGGCTCTGTCCTCATGCAATCGCAGAACCATATTGATAAGCGTGATGTCCTTTTCTTCTCCGATCATGCCGATGATGAAGTCCTCATCAGCATCCAGGCGCGAGCCGCCGCGTCGGCCCTGCTTTGCAGGCGTCAACCGACCCGCCCGTGCGCTGGCGATCCACGCGATGGCCGTTGAAATGCCGACTCCAAATCGGGCCGCTGCTGAGCGTGCCGACATGCCACCCCGTGACGCAGCCAGAACGCGGCTAAGCAGATCATCACTGAAAGCTCGGATCATATTGCCTCCGACCAAATCACCAGTGGGAGGGAAGGAATCAGAAATTCGGTAGCCAAGGGAATCCACAACGCGCTTCCGCTTTCAATGGACGTGCTCTAGTGGCTTCTCGAGATTGATTGAAAGACGCGAATGCCGCGCGGGCTAGGATGACCGTCAGAAAGAGGCTTACGAGCGTTGTCCAAAACATAGCCTGAGCCCAGAATGCCATGTCAATCTGCGCCTGAAGGTCTCGTAACTCTCTGGCCGCTAGCAAGGATTGCGTTAAGGCGGAGATAGCCCCCCCCCGCGTCGATCAATGAATCCCGCCCAAGTGTATGATGGCCATAAAACTGAATGCTAAATCCCGGACACGATCTCCCACTTGTAAATTGTTAGGAGTATGTACACATTATGACCAGTCACATCCCCAAAATAGAAGTGCTGTCCGGCCGTGAGCGTCGCCGTCGCTGGCCGACAGCGGAGAGGCTGCCGATAGTCCACGAGACCTACGAGCCTGATGTCACGGTGAGCATCGTGGCGCGACGGGATGGCATTCAGCCGAACCAGTTGTTTGCTTGGCGCAAACTTGCAGCGCAGGGTGCTCTGACGGATACAGCATCGCAGGAAGAGGCCGTTCATGCATCCGAATACAGAGCGCTTCAGAACCAGGTGAAAGAGCTGCAGCGCCTCCTCGGCAAGAAGACGATGGAAGGCGAAACGCTCAAGGAAGCGCTTGAAATCGCATCAGGGTCAAAAAACACCTGTTGCGCTCGCTCTTGTTGCCGAAGGACGGTTCGCGATGACGAAGATGTGTGAGACCTTGGATGTCGCCCGATCCAACATCACGGAATCTGTGAAGCAACGTCCCTCCAAAGCCAGAGGGCGTCCGCCGCTTGCTGATCGGGAGCTGGTGTATGAGATCAAGACCATCATCGACGATATGCCCACCTACGGATATCGCAGGGTCCACGCCATCCTTTATCGGAAAGCCCGCAGCGAAAGCCGACCGTGGCCAAATGCCAAACGCGTCTACCGGGTGATGAAGGTTCACGGCATGCTTCTTCAGCGCCACACCGGTGCTCTCGACACCCGTCGACACGATGGCCGCGTTGCCGTCGAGCAATCCAATCTGCGCTGGTGTTCAGACGGCTTCGAGATCGGCTGCGACAACAAGGAGAAGGTCCGCGTTGCGTTCGCGCTCGATTGCTGTGATCGCGAAGCCATTGCCCATGTCGCGACAATAGAGGGTATCAAAAGTGAGGACATCCAGGACCTGGTCATTACGGCTGTGGAAAACCGCTTCGGTCTCATCAACACCCTTCCAAAGCCAATCGAATGGCTGACTGACAACGCTCCTGATTCATCGCAAAGAACACAGGTCACTACTTATCGATATCGGCTTGGAGCTGTACTCCGCGCCCATTCTCAGCCCCCAATCCAACGGGATGGCAGAGGCTTTCGTCAAAACGTTCAAGCGCGACCACGTCTCAGTGAACCCTCGACCTGACGCCGAAACCGTTATCGCGCAACTGACCTCATGCTTCGAACACTACAATACCCTTCACCCGCACAAGGCATTGGGTATCGCTCGCCACATGAGTTCTTAAACCGTCAAACCGAAACCTGATCCTGTCCGGTTGTTAGGGGGTAACTCTACCAAAAGTATCGCCAAACCTGTAGCCTTCTCTGAAATGTTCGTCACCTACAGGAACTCGAGTCTCGAGCCGAAAGAAGCGAACGTGCTCAGAAGCCCTTGCCACCCTTCAACTCCGACCAGATCGTGCCGAAGATAATCTTCAAGTCTAAGATGAAGGAAAAATTTTCAACATAATGTAGATCAGCATGGACGCGGGCTTTCGCCTTCGAAACCTTGTCGGTAGGCCCCCTTAAACCCCTCATCTGTGCCAAGCCAGTTAAACCTGGGCGCATCTTGTGACGCTGATGATAGGTCGGTACGAGTTCTTCATAGAGCATTCCACCTGCCAACATGCCAATTGCATGACAGCGCGGTCCAACGAGCGACATGTCACCAATCAACACGTTGAACAACTGCGGCAATTCATCGAGATTAGATTTACGCAAGAAGGCACCTAGTCTGGTAATCCGAGGGTCATCTTTCACGGTCTGTGCAACGCCAGAGGAGTCACAAAGATCTGCACGCATAGAACGGAATTTATAGATACGGATCTTCTTGCCATTCATTCCCCAGCGCAACTGCGAAAAGATCGGCGAGCCGGGGCTCTCAAGCCGCACAAGGATTGCTATCAATAAAAGTGCAGGCATCAGTAGAATGAGGACCGAAAGTGAAGCCACAACATCAAGCGCCCTCTTCAAGAGAAGGTCCATAGACTTAGGTCGGCGGAAGCCGGATCCACCAATCGAGGATCCAAACGCATGACTATGACCAACGGCGCCCAGCTCTGCCATATCTCAAACTCTGAATGTATTGATCGTAACGGGACAAGAAAAGACCGCCTAGCCTCTTCTAAGAAAACACTTACTGCAGTCAAAACGGTCAGTCACTAGCAAACTTAACAAATAGTTAACTTTGGTCGATAGCCACCAGCAGAATGTTGCAATGCAGCAACGCTACACATCTTTGCAACAAGTGACGATAACATTTTGGGCAACCGGCGCCAGGTTTTCAAGTAGATGTATTGGAACCTGATCCTGCAGAAGCTCGGGCAATCCTCCCCCGTGAGCAAGTTTGGCTTCGAGCTCGATATCCTGGCCGACTACTCTCTCGCTTAGATCAAGAAGGCGGAACGTATTGAACCGCAACGGGTTTGCCGGAGGCCATTTCGTTTAAGCTATGCGGCCATGGCTGCTTCGTCCAGCATGGCGTAATGTCGCTCTTCAGCTTCGGCTGGCGGTATATTCCCGATTGGCTCCAGGAGACGCCGGTGGTTGAACCAGTCAACCCATTCCAAGGTAGCGAACTCGACCGCTTCGAAGCTCCTCCATGGTCCGAGTCGATGAATGACCTCGGCCTTGTAAAGACCGTTGATCGTTTCTGCGAGGGCGTTGTCGTAACTGTCGCCGACGCTTCCGACAGATGGCTCGATACCTGCTTCTGCCAACCGCTCGGAATAGCGGATGGACACGTATTGAACACCGCGATCCGAGTGATGCACGAGGCCGCCGCTATGAACGGGACGCCGATCATGAAGAGCCTGCTCCAGGGCATCGAGGAGAAAGCCAGCATGCGCCGTCCGGCTCGCCCGCCAGCCGACGATGCGACGAGCGAAGACGTCGATGACAAAGGCAACGTAGACGAAGCCCTGCCAGGTGGCGACATAGGTAAAATCCGAAACCCATAGCCTGTTTGGTGCAGGGGCTTTGAACTGGCGGTTAACCCGGTCAAGCGGGCTCGGGGCCGACTTGTCCGAGGATGTCGTGCGGATCGGCTTTCCTCGGATGATCCCCTGCAGGCTCATCGACTTCATAAGTCTGGCGACACTGCAGCGGGCGACCTCAAAGCCTTCACGCTTAAATTGCCGCCAGACCTTGCGAACGCCATAGACGCGGAAGTTCTGTTCGAAGACCCGACGTATCTCGATCTTCAGGCCGATATCGCTGCGGGCGCGGATCGACAGGCGATCCACGTCCGGGCGTTTGGCGACATTCTCGTAGTAGGTTGATGGGGCGATCGGCAGCAGTCTGCAGATCGGCTCGACCCCGAACACACCACGGTATTCGTCGATGAACGAAATCATCGCTTGAAGGGGCGGTCGAGCTTCCTCTTACCCGACAGGCGAATGCTTGCATTCGCCGTTAGGGGCCATGGCGAAATAGGCCGACGCCTTGCGCAGAATCTCGTTGGCCTGACGAAGCTCGCGGTTCTCCCGCTCAAGAGCCTTCATCTTCTCGGCCACATCGCTCGGCAAGCCGGCGCGTTTGCCGCTATCGACCTCGCTCTTCTTCACCCATTCATGCAACGTAGCTGCCGAGCAGCCGATCTTGGCCGCGATAGATGAAACGGCCGCCCACCGCGACGGGTGGTCTGCCTCGTGGTCCAGCACCATACGGACGGCACGGTTGCGGACTTCAGGTGAAAACTTGTTCGTTGTCTTGCTCATGATGGCTCCACTTTCTCAGAAGTTGAAGCCTCCGGCAAACCCGGTGCGGTTCAACGCCTCGGGACAACATAGTCTGGAGCCATTGCCCGATTGGCGTGTCACTTTGACTGAGCGTGTGCATTGCCGCTCGAGCGCCATGGACCAGCAAAGTTCGCAGATAAGTGTTGCCGCGCTTTGTTATCCCAAGCAGACGTGCCTTGCCTCCGGTGGTGAACTGTCGTGGCACAAGCCCCAACCATGCTCCGAGATCTCGGGCATGCTTAAAACTACCGGCGTCACCAATTGCGGCAACGAGTGCCGTAGCGTTGAGTACGCCGATGCCGGGAATCGATGTCAGGCGGCGCATCGCGATGTTCTGCCTGGCGAGTGCTACGAACTCAGCGTTCAATGCCTCGATCTTCTTGTCAAGCATTCGCCACTCGTCCCGCAATTCGATGACCAGGCTGCGGATGCGCGGTGACATAATCTCATCAGCTTCGGAAAGGAGACCGTCCAGAGCGCACTGGAACTTCATGCGGCCCGCGGCGAATATGACACCTCTCTCCAGGAGAACCGCACGGAGCTGATTGATCAAGGTCGTTCGCTCCGCAACCAGCCGGGATCGAACCCGATGCAACGTCTGGATATCCAACTGCTCCTGGCTCTTCAGATCGACAAACCGCATCGTCGGTCGAGATGCCGCCTCGGCAATGCCCTCGGCATCTCTGTCATCATTCTTCTGCGCCTTACATATGGGCGGACGTATTCCGGCGACATCAGCCTGATCTCATGGCCTCTCGCGGCAAAGAGCCGGCCAAAATGGTGAGCACCACAGCAGGCCTCCATCGCGATAACGCAGGCTGGCAGCTTCTCAACGAGTTCAATCAATGTCTGTCGCCGCATCGTCCGGCGGACAACTACGGCGCCGCGATCATCTACCCCAACAACACTGCAGCTGTTCTTCCCGATGTCGATGCCCAAGATAGAAATCTGCATGGCTCTGCTCCTTTCCCTTCAAGAAAGGGACATCATACTCGATGTCCTCGGAAGGGCGGGCCATCCCATAACCAACATATTACCCCTGTCCTGTTCATAAGGGGCATTTCCAAGTCCTTCTCCAGACCACAACATGTGATTTAGGCCTATTCAACTACGCAACACCGCCAAAGATATGACGCTCCTCAGCATCTGCTTTGAGGCCTCAACGATTTTCACAGATTCTTGAGGTATGCTTTCTCGCATGTCAATCATACTTAATTCATCAGAAACGCAGAGAACATTACCTTCAAGTCGTATCTCCTGGAAAACACCGCGTACTTTCTCTCCACTTTCATCATTTAGGACGGCAAAAGGAATGCACCCACTAGCCATCGCCATTAACAAGGCATGAAGTCTGTTAGAAAAAATAATTGAACAATCAGCATAAACAGTTCTGAAGTCATACGGGTCGTTTACAATCTCCATAAAATCCACATCGCCGTCTCCGTCGGCCCCAAACCGGTCGGCAAGCTGTCTCATGAAGCGTGCATCTGACTTTACTTGCGAAACGAACCTCAGCGGATTCTTGGGGTAACGCTTCTTCACAGCGTGAACGAAAAGCGTCACCTCCTCTTCAGAAGCATGCTTACCGTCCGTACGAAACGATAGAGCAATTCGCGCAGGGGTAGGAACAACGTCTGTGCGCGAAGCAAATCCTAACCTGTCAAAATTTAGATTAAAGGCAAGATCTGGCATAAGACCTGCAATCTTTATACCTAGTTTCGTTGCATACTGAAGACTCATCTGATCACGGACAAAAATAGCGTCTATAAATTTCGAACGCCCACGAAGTATTTTCACATATCGTGGCCCAAGATGCTCGAAACTGACGCCAAATTGTACCAACCTGACTCCAGAGATACGCATAATTGCGAGATAACCGTTGTAAAGAACGTTTAACAGATAAAGGGCAAAGCTTTTTTCACCTCGGTTCCCACCGGGCATCAACACGTAAACTACCCGCTTTCCTAACATTTTATCCCTGACCATACTCATATACAGTCGAAATGGCCCCATCCGACGGACCGCCACGTTTGGCAGCTCATTGATGCTCAAGCTGTCTACAAATGCAGTTGGAGCACCAGATACGTCTACGACAACATCGGAAAATTCTGTAAGTATTTTGAGTAACTCTTTATTAATAAGGGCATCACCAACATTTAAAAAATTTGTCTTTAAATAGATATAGCAAACGACACTTTTACTACGATCTTTACTCAACATCTGATTCCGCTCCAGCCGAGGATTGCCACTTTTTGCGCTACGATTAGCCAGCAAAGACAATTTCCTCGTAGATATTAATTACCCGCGAGGTAACTGCGTTCGACTCGAAATTTTCCCAGGCATGCAGTCTCAGGGCTTTGGACATTTCAGTCGATCCAGTAGGATTGGACATAATTGAAGTTACAGCATGAAGCATTTCTTTCGCTGACGGCTCGCTTAGCATATAACCCAACTCGCCATGCTTTATCGCGTCGAACGTGCCACCCGCTTCAGTTACGACGGGTATCAAACCCGCACCCATTGCCTCCATTAGAGCATTTGGCATCCCTTCTGGATGGCTTGTCGGCATGAGAAAGATATTCGCATCAGAGAGAGCCGCCAATTTTGTTTCAGCTTTTACATATCCAACGAAATTCACACCATGCGCAGCCTGACCTAGCGAAACCGCATAGTTCTCCCAGTCGACACGCTTCGGTCCATCACCAGCCATGACTAAGGTTGCATCCGGGTAAACCTTTGCAATCTCGACGTAAGCATCGATAGCAGCAATACCGCCTTTACTATCTATGAAACGTGACATGAAAAGCATTCGTGGGCTATCGTAAAACTTGAAATTTGAAACAGGCATGTATTTACCATCAAACATGGTAGTCAATACATCTATGCGGTGTGTCGGGAAAAAACGACTAAGTTCAGTTTTGAAAGACGGAGCCAAAACTATGAATCCGGCTGAGTTGGAAAGTATCCACCTGGCGATCTTCCCCACAGGATTGGACTTAACGAAGAAGAACCGAAAGGCGTCCCAATCCCACCCGCGAAAAAAAACGACAGATTTCTTTCGAAACATGATGCATATCAGCAAGAATACAAGCGTTCTGACGAATGAGCGTTTGTCAAGTGACGGATTCACATGAATGAGGTCGTAGTCCTTCTTTGCAAATCCGATAAAGGCAAAATAATCGGACAACAGCCGGAGCGACCGGGCAAGGGCACCACTTTCAGTATCTCTAGGCCCCACCGTAAATAGGTCGATCTGATGGCGCGCACCGGCCTTCTCCTGCATCATACGCAGAAAATTACTTACCCCACCAATCTGGCCAGCAGAGTGTCCCATAACTAATACTTTCATCACTTTACCCCAAGAGTTCATTTTTTTGGTTCGGCAACTTCAGGCATTCTGCCGCGCATAAATTTGGCATACCATAGATAGCCAGCAAATAAATAAAGAAGCATCGGAAGCGGCCGCATAAGTAGCCCATTTCCAATCAAAGACGACGCTATCGTTGCGACCAATACGGGGATAATTATTTTACCGAATAGGCGTGGAAGATATGCGATAGTCACCAAAAGGAAGACAAAACCAACCAGACCATACTCGATAAGATATGTAATGAATGTATTGTGTGCCGTTGCTTCATAGGTCCACATCGCACCTCTGTATACGTCAGAGCCCGGGCCACTACCTATCAACATCTCGAGAAGTGATCGATGAGAAAAATCGTCTATTCGCCCAAGCCATGTACCAATTCGTCCGGAGCCCATTCGATAAATATCTACGTAACCCATTAGATCTATATTATAGAGAATCTGACGAGCAACAACATAAGCAGATAACATGATACCTAGAACCACTGTTGCAGTTCGCCACACCAATGCTACGCGATGGTCAGACACAAGAGCTCCCGCGCAGAACGCTAGGAAAGTTAATATAGCCTGTGAAGACCTTAGACCGAGCAAAATGTAGATAGAGATGCAAAATGTCAGCGCCACGAACCACGTGTACGGCTGCCGCGACTTCGCAGGTATCGTCACAAGACATATTATCGCGAGGGCGCCGATGTAATAGCCTGTGGAATGAGGGCTTTCCTCGATGAACGGCCACAAGCGCGGTTGCCTATCGCCAGCATTTGCGAAAAACTCACTTTCGTGAAAATAGGCGGGACTATTGAGAACATAGAGGAGAGACAGCCAAACCAACGCGACTGCAGTGAAATGAATGCGGTCAAAGTTCGTCCGCTTTGGAACCATGTAGAACGTCAATAGAGCAAAAATAGGAGCGAATCGCCGGAAAGCTTCAGAAAGCTGGAAGGTTTCAGAAATCGAAGAAGAAAAAGAAAAATGCATCAGGTATAAGACCGAAATTAGCCCAGCTACCTGATGCCTCCCCGATGTTCCAGTGAACGCGGCCAGAACAAATACTATCATACATAGCATAAGACCAAATTGCGCAAGCGACGATATCGCGCCACTGAGTGAAGGTGGAGCTATCATGTGGCTAGCTTGAGAGACGACTAGCAGCCAACATAGAGCGGTCAATGCAGCTGATAAAGTATTCGAGCTTCTGTGTTTAGCCGCTCCACCGTTATCTTTATCATGCCGCCAACTTGTTTCACCGCTAACTAGCAATGGCAGACCGTCATTTGAGCTCGGCATCTTGCCCCTCACTTCGTATCTCGAAATCTGCGCAGTACACCGTTGAACGAGGTGGACACGCCGGTCACACGCGAGCATTCAATCATTCCGAGGACGTTAAGCAGCGCAACACCGAGCGCAGTTCCGAACGCGGCAAGTGAAACTCCTCCAATCATGCCAAGTGCGTAAGTGAGCCCTAATCCTAATAGAGCGGCAGCTGACCTTATCATGAGGATGCTATTTTGATGGCCTGACATGAGCAGCAGAAGCGCATTCGGGCCACAAAACGTGTTAACGACTTGCGCACCGCACAAAATTATAAGCGCAGTATACGCAAAGCCATAACTTGGATCGAAACTAACCAGCATCCACCCGCCGAGACCAACGTATACAAGCATTCCGACAATCGCTATCGCGGTTGACAACACAACTGCGGTGGAGACGATGTCTTTAACTTCCTCCAGTCTACCGCTTCGCCAGGACCTCGACATCATGGGCCCGGTGATCTGGTTCGCGGCCACCTCGACAATGGAAAGCAGATTTGCGAGACGCAAGGCAGCAAAGAAAGCACCCGCCTCAAGGGGGCCAAGGGCCATTCCGACGACTACAGTTGAACCTTGTTGTTGTAGGGGGCCAATCACGGCGTTGCCCCACAATCCCAGTTGGGTTGCGCGTAAAGTATGCCTTGTCTCGGCCAGAACCTTCCTCTTAAGCCTAAAATCTGCAACCGCAGGCATCTTAAGCACCAAAATTGCAAATTGAGCAAAATTTAATAGCCAAAGCACTCCTGACGTGACTGCCAGGACAGTTCCAGGTTCCGCCCAAGTCATCGGAAAAAGAGCAACCGGCATCGCCAGCACGCGCCAGAAAACGTTTTGCGGCAGAAAAGCGACCAACGTATAGTGCATTGCACGGAAGACACTCATTAGAACATTGGAGACAGCCAACGCAGTTCCGAGCGCCGCAATCATGAGCCAAATACGTGGATCGTCACCAAAGCTAATAAACGTATACTCAGCTTGCCATAGTACCAAAGAAAACGCGACTGCGACAATGCATAACAGTAGGCATAGAACAAGGCTGCGCTGTACCGAATAGACTGCCGATGTGGTATCCTCGACTTCATCAAACGCTGGCCAAAACCGCAACACGGCGGTATGCTGACCAAATGTGCAGATGGCGCCTAACATTAGCGAAACTGAAAAGGCAGACGCAAAAATTCCAAACCGTACTGGATCAAGATAACGGGCAATTGTGAGCAAAAATAAAAAACTCACAACCAGCCCGGCAAGCTTGATCGACCCTACGACGAAACCACCTTTTGCGATACGGGCCACCAACTTGGGGGTCATAGGCTTCAGTCCCCTTTGGTCATGAGCTTCAGTTCTCTGCGAAGATTCGTTACAAAGCTGTCTCGGTTTCGGAGGTCCATCACTGCGGACCCTAATTCTTGTAATTTCAGGATTTTGAGCAACGAATTGGCGTCTTGGAAAATGTACACCCCCGCAATATCGGTCAAGCGAGATGCCGTAGCGACTTGGTGATCATTTCGATGCTCATGAAATTTTCTCATCCGAGGCATAAGAATTACCGGTTTATTGTATTTCTGACCAGTCAACACGGTACCAATGCCAGCATGTCCAATTATGGCCCGCGCTTCTTTGACTTTAGCTTCGAACTCATGAGGAAACAGCTTATCGACATAAGGAAAGTTCTCCGGCTTATATTTTCCACTGCCAACTTGGCCGAAAAATTCTTCGTCTGTGCACCGAGCGACAGAATCAACTTCTCTAATTAAACGGTCGAACGGTAGCTGAGTGCCGATGGTTACCAATATCAAAGGACGCTCCCAAGAAATTTTGGACCGTTACGCTTCGCCAAATGCTGCCACTGGGTGACCCACAGATCAGCGAACCTGTTCGCGAGCCGTCCGCTTAGCGAAATTGCGTCGGCGTTTGCAACGCTGTCTATCCAAATCGTTTTAGCGCCATAACCTTTAGCAACTATCAGTGCTAGCAGCCCGGGTGCTGCCCCCGTTGTGATGACGACGTCTGGCCTCAGCCTATTAATAATTTTAATCAACTGAAGAGCGCAAACCACGAGCCGAAAAGGAGTATTCTGGTTACAGTCACTTACCAAGTATGCTGACTCAATCCTGGCCATACTAGCCAGACTGTGCATTGTGGTTACGTATGTCTGCTCGTACTCTTCAAAGGAATCGCGGAGGAGCATCATCTGCTCCAAATGTCCACCAGAGGACGACACAGCTAAGAGCCGCTTCATGATAACCTCTCTGACTTGGTGAGATCGAGATACCATTGCACGAACGCTTCAACGCCATCCGCGAGTTTGGTGCTTGGCGTATAGCCAGTCAGCGCTTGCAGAAGATTGGGCGCTGCGTAAGTGCGGGGCACGTCCCCTTTTTGCATAGGGAGCATCTGGCGGATTGACGCCTTTCCGAGCGCCTTCTCCACCATTTCGACGAAGTCCATCAGGTTCTCAGGCTGACCACCGCCGATGTTGACCAAGCGGTACGGTGCGTGGCGTGAGAGGGTCTCGATCTTGTCGTCCGCGACGCGGTTGGACTCATTAGGGATAATATGCGAGATCCGGACGATCGCCTCCACCAAATCGTCGATGTAGGTGAAGTCGCGACTCATCTTGCCCTCACCATAGATCTCGATCGGCTGGTCGTTCAGCATGAGATCGACGAACTTGAACAGCGCCATGTCCGGTCGGCCCCAAGGTCCATAGACCGTGAAAAAGCGGAAAGCCGTGGTCGGCGTCTTGTAGAGATGCGCATGAGCATGCGCCATCAACTCCATCGACTTCTTCGTCGCGGCATAAATCGTCAGCGGCTCGTCCGCCCGGTCTGTCTCATGGAAAGGGACAGTCGGGTTGGCGCCATAGATCGATGACGTCGAGGCGAGCATCAGGTGCTTGACCTTGTGGCGCTCGGCAAGCTCGATGATGTTGTAGGAACCTGTGACGTTGGATGTCAGATAGGATTGTGGGTTCTCCAGGCTGTAGCGCACGCCAGCCTGGGCGGCGAGATGGATCACCACATCTGGTTTTGCCGTTGCCATCGCCTCTTCGACGGCTTCACGATCCTCAAGCATCGCAATGACCGGCTTGAACGCCGGATACTGCGCCAGCGCCGCATGACGCATTTGCTTCAGCTTGACGTTGTAATACGGCGTCATGCCGTCAAAGCCGGTCACCTGATGCCCGTCGGACAGAAGCCGGCGGGCTAAGTGGAAGCCGATAAAGCCGGCGGTGCCGGTGATGAAGTAATGCATGGTCAAGCCTTCGATTTGCGCTTACCGATCGGAAAATGGCTGAAGCCGTACTTCGCCATCTCATCCGCCTTATAGATGTTGCGCAAATCAACGATGACAGGTGCCTTCATCTCTTGCTTAAGTCGACGGAAGTCGAGTGCACGGAACTCGTCCCACTCTGTCACGACGACCAGAGCGTCTGCATCCGCAGCAATCTCATAGGGGTTGTTGCCATACTTGACTGGTCCGAGCACTGCCTTGGCAGCCTCCATGCCTTCTGGGTCGAAGACGTGCACATCAGCGCCACCGTCAAGCAGCGCTTGGATGATGGCGATCGACGGCGCGTCGCGCATGTCGTCGGTGTTTGGCTTAAACGTCAGTCCAAGGACAGAGATCTTCTTGCCCTGCACATTGCCGTCACAGGCGGCAACGACCTTTCTTCCCATCGCGCGCTTGCGATTGTCGTTAACGAGCACGGTCGCCTCGATCAGTCGCAAGGGGCTGTCGAAGTCATTCGCAGTCTTGACCAACGCCAGCGTATCCTTCGGGAAGCAGGAGCCACCATAACCAGGACCCGCATGCAGGAACTTATCTCCGATGCGCTTGTCCATGCCGATGCCCTTGGACACCTTTTGCACGTCAGCGCCGATTTTCTCGCAAAGATCCGCGATTTCGTTGATGAAGGTGATCTTCATTGCCAGGAAGGCGTTTGCAGCATACTTGATAAGCTCGGATGTGCGGCGTTCGCAGATGAAGAGCGGTGCTTCATTGAGATAAAGCGGCCGATAGACCTCGCGCATGACCTCGATTGCCCGCTCATCCTCCGAGCCGATGACGATGCGGTCCGGACGCTTGAAGTCGGCGATTGCTGCACCTTCGCGAAGAAACTCGGGATTTGAGACCACAGCGATATCCTTTTCGGGGAATTCGCTGCGGAAGATACGCTCGATCTCGTCGCCGGTACCGACGGGTACCGTGGACTTCGTAACAACGACGGTGAAACCCTTGACGGCAGCGGCAATTTCGCGAGCCGCGGCATAGACGTAGGAAAGGTCAGCATGGCCATCGCCGCGGCGCGACGGGGTACCGACGGCGATAAAGACGACGTCGGCATCGGCCACTGGGCCGGCAAGATCCAGCGAGAAACTCATTCGGCCAGCCGCACGATTGTGCTCGATGATGGCATCAAGACCGGGTTCGAAGATCGGCACCTCACCCCGTTCAAGCGCCTCGATTTTCTCGACCGACTTGTCGACGCACATGACGTCATGACCGAAATCTGCAAGGCAGGCTCCCGACACGAGGCCGACATAACCCGAACCGATCATTACTATACGCATGTTCTACTCTTTGCCCCTCAACTACTTTTCGACGCCGCTGGGAGTGAGGCGCTTCGAAGTGCATGACCGTTTGTATGTAAACTCTGCTTCACATGTCGCCCGGCTTGTTCCCCAACAAACAGAGCGGGATTTCCAATCGTCGGCCACACCACGGCAGACGCCAATATTAACTAAATGTTAGCCTAAGCATATTTTTATTGCGCCGCAATATCGATCTATTCTCATGGTTAAAGTGTAGCGTCGGAAGCTTCCAGTCAGCATGTGAACGCACCCATAAATGGTCGCGTCACTTGTCCCGAACATTCGACCAGAGATCGCCGACTTCGAAGGCAACCCCTTCGATTTCGTCCTCCACGCCAATCAAGGCTTAGAAGAAGAACTGCAGCTACCTGTGGAAAAATGATGTCAATCGCCTTCTGACTGACCGTAATAGGCAGCGTAGGAACTATACTTGCCACCAGACGGCTTTTCCTTCTGGTTCAGAACAAGAACGTGTTTGGTCTCCGGTCCGCTCTGCTCCTTAAGCGCTGCGAGTGCCTTTTTGGCCATGGTCTGGGGTGTGCTTGCCCATTTCAAGACAAACACGACCATGTCCGTGAACCGCGCGAGGTAAAGCGCGTCCACAACGGCGCCAACGGGAGGGGTATCAATCACAATGTAGTCGAAATGCCGCCGCGCTGTCCTCAAGATCTGGTTGAAGCGATCGCCCATCAGAAGGTCGTCCGTGGCAATGTCGGACACGCGTGATCCAAAGATCATCGAAAGATCACTCAACGGATCTGTCAGCGCTTGTTTTGAGACAGATGGTGGCAGCTCTTGGCCGCGCAGCACTTCGCTCAACCACGGTGCGGCATTGACCCCTGTTAGTTTACTGAGACTGGGTTTGCGCAAGTCACAGTCAATGATCAAAGTTTTTTTTCCAGACCTTGCTAGAGTACGGGCGAGGGCGAGTGCCGTTGTCGACTTGCCCTCATTCGGCTCTGTCGAAGTGACCATGATTACGAGGCCGCTCTTCTCATCGGAACTGTCTTTCACCAGGTCTGCCTTGCGACGCTCGACCAACACGCGCAACCGCCTGATGCTTTCAGAAAACACAGACAGCGGTGCCGAGACAACCATGTCAGCCACGCCAATCTTCATTAAGTTCGAGGAACCAGTTTGTCTCGGAATTGTGGTCGCAAGCGGTGTTCGCAAAACCTGCTCGACCTGCTCCTCCGACGTGAAACCACCGATGAAGAGTTCCCGCAACACGGCAATTGCGCCGCCGAGACCTAGCGCGAAGACAGCCGCAATGGCGAGTATCAGGCGCTTGTTCGGGAAAGACGCCGATGTCGGAGCCGAGGCTTCATTCACGATCCGCGCGTCGGCGACTTGCAGTTGGGCCTGGACATCGAGCTCCTGAAGACGCTGAAGTAGACTCTGGTACTGGTTTCTCGCGATTTCAGAAGACTGCTGCAGAGAATAGATTTCTGTTAGAACTTCAGGAGGAAGATTGCTATTCAGCATCGCAGTTCGCATCTCGGTCCGAACCGTGTCCCCACGATTATCATAGGATGCCACTTCCTGCTGAAGCTTTGTGAGCTCCCGGCCTGCTTCCTCGACGATTTGCGCCTGGATCTGCTCAAGCTCCGAGCGAAGATTCAGCGCTCTCTGGCTGCCATCAGCCACCTGCCCGAGGGCAGCATTCACTTCCTGCTGGCGTTCCTGCAACTGACGAATTGCATCCGCCTGCAGGTTTGCGGTCAACGCGGAAATGTCGCCGGCATTCAAGCTTAGCTCAACGACTTGTGCGAGCCCGCTTACGCGTTCGCGCTCAGTCCGGATTCTCTCAAACTCCGAACGGAGCTGTGCGATCCTGGGCGACGCAGATTCCTGTTCGATGCGGTCAAGGTTCTCGCTCAGATATCGGTCGAAACCCCTCTCGCTTTCGATCAGGCTATTGTTTGCCTGGCTGATCTGGGCCTGAATGATGTTGCGGGATGAAACCGTTCTTGAAATCTTCGACTGCAGTTGCAGATCGATATAGGCCGAGGCAATTGCGTTGGCCAATCTTGCCGACTTTGCCGGCTCTCGAGATGTCACTGAGATCTCAATAATATATGTCAAGCCCTGGCGCCGAACCGACACTGCAGATTGAAGTCTTGAAAGGGTTTGTCCTAACAGAAACTCGCCAGAGGGAGCAGTCCCAGAATTCAGATTGAGATAAGACTTGATCCAGTCGAAACGTCCTGGCTGAACGCCGAACTCGGGATCAGACAGCAAATTCTCGCGTCGGACGACTTCTAAATAGATGTTATCTGACCGAAGGATTGCCACTTCACTCTCAACGCGGGCGTTTGCGTCACTGACCGACACATTCATTCGCTCGTCTGGTTGCAAGAGATCCTTATTGGACAGGTCGACCATAACTTTGTTGGTCGCTGTATACTTAGGGGTCAGGGTGTAAAGCACACCTCCAGTCAATATGACAATAGCAATGACAATCGAAACCATCAGCCACAACTGACGCCTGAACAGACCGATTATGGACTTCAGGTCGATCTCTTGTTCCATTTGGAAACCCCAATGATTTTCGAAGGATTAGATTGCCGATGTACCAGTGTGGAGCTTTTCGGCAATGCAAAAATTACGTTTTGGTTAACTGGTGTGGATAAGCTGACAATTCTCTTCAGCAATTCTCAAAGCAGCCAGTCTCCCAGTTTCATACACTTTCAGATCAAGATTTATGCGTCGACCACGAAGATCCACCTCATCAACAGGCGTGTGCCCGTGGATCACCGTGAAACTCTCCCCGAAATTAGCCCAGTTGAACTGATGAGGTCGGCTCTTCAGCAAGACGTCATCAGCCTGCATATCGAGCCGAAGGCCAGGATCAATTCCAGCATGAACAAAGCAATATTGGTCAAATGAAAGCATGACAGGGAGACTAGTTAAAAAGTCGAGGTGATCCTGAGGTACCAGAGCACGTAACTGCGATGGCAATGGGTGCCGGCTTAGATCTTCGAGGTAGACACCGTAGGATGCCAGAGTTTCATCGCCTCCGAGTCCCAACCAAGGTGAACTGGTCGAAGGGGAACGGCAGAAGTCGACGAACATCTGATCATGATTGCCCATCAAGCAGATGCGACTAAACCCTGAAGGTAGCGGTTGGAGCAGATGCTCGATTACCGAGGACGACGACGGACCGCGATCGACATAGTCACCCAACATTACAATCAACTTTTCACCCTGAATGCTGCCACCGTCCACGATGATCTTGCGTTCAAGAGCAACAAGTTCGTTCAAACATCCATGTATGTCACCGATCGCGTAGGTTACCGCAGGTGGCCTTACAAGCGAGAGCCGGGGCAGGGCAGCAGACTTGCGCCCCAGCCTCTTGCTGAAAAAAGAACCAAGCCTGTGCTTCATCGCGATTGCCGTTGACTCATGGCGATCCGAGCGGCGCCGGTCCCCATAATCGCCGCAAATAGTAGTGCGTAACCTTGGATCTCAAGACTGAAGTCTACGGTCGCATGGATCATTGCTATGATTGCAACGACGATTGAGGCAATCGCGGCGTAATCTGGCGCCGATCTAATCCAGACTGCACCAAGCATCCTGCTAATCAGCACGACTAAAACAAGCCACGGCAAACTACCAAATATCAGTCCGTAATCCGCCCAGAGACCAAGGTAGGAGTTGTGAGCCTTTTGCCACAGGAGATCGACATTGACATCAGGTTGGTGAAAAAGGGGAAAGGCCAGTTCGTATGCACCCCCGCCGAACCCGGTCCAAGGTCGAGCCATGATCATCTTCCAGGTTTGCTCATAAAGCGCAAAACGAACGTCGGCGGAGCGCTCTACAGTACCCAGTCGCTCAATTGTTTGCGTGCCGTAAGCCCACAATAACATAGCGAGGGCGATGACGGCAAAGAACACTATCGACAACACTTTCCGCAGCCTTCTTCCCTCGGCAATCTGACGCGGAACAATCAGAGAAATGGTGAGGATAATGCCGAGAAAGCCGACGAAAAGCCCCATACGCGACCCCGTTCCGAAAAGCACAGCCACGATCAAACAGATTCCAACTATCTTAATGAGCCAAGACATTGAGCTCGTGGTTGCGCCATACAGACCACTACCACTTTTCGCAAAGTCTCTTAGAACGAGTGCCGTTCCAACAACTGCGCCACTCGCCAAGAAAGTTGCAAAGGTGTTTCTATTGACAAAAGCACCTGTCATTGAGCCAAGATATGCCCACTTTGGACCCAATATGGTCGAGTCTTCGAACTCGTGAAACAGCACGAACCCGAGGGCCGCATGCGCCACCACAATCCAAAAGAGGATGGTTAGAAATTCGATCGAACGCTGTTCATTGCGGGTAAACTGAATGACCAGATAGCCGAGTATAAAGACGTTCAGCCAGGTTATGATAAACAGAAGGGATTCATTGGGCGCTACGCTCACGGTCATAGCGTCAGGGAGACCGTAATCTGACAGTGGCTCGATCCATCCTGTGGGCACTATCTGGTAGATGGCGAACAAAAAGAATAACGCAACTATAGCAATTTCTAGCTTGTAAACAGAGAGGGCTGCCGCTGGCGCCGCTCCCAATCTCATCAGAGAAGCGGCATTAAAAACCAGCGTCGATGACAGAACTGCGAGCAGAATAGGCCAAAGTAAAGGCCGGTTGCCGCCAAGCGCAAGGGGTGTAAGAGCGACGGTTGCCGAAACAATCCACATGGAGACCGTATTCACTTTAGCTCGCGTCATGAGTTCCCGTTTTGCTTCTTTGTCTTAAAGGCGGCGGCTAAACTGTAGATCGTCTCAGTTCATAGCAGCGCGCCTCACGCTTGTTATGAAACGGCGCTGATCTTCAGGCGGCATAGCTTCGACGATTCTGGTGATGCGATCCCGAAAAACTTGATCTGACCAGTACCTGGCGGCGATTGCAGATATGCCGTTCCGGCTCATTACCATAACGGAGAGGTCCGAATCGTGACGGCGCTGATTTGAGTCTGAAAGAACTCCGATGGCTTCCTGAGCGAGGTTAACTCTCAGACCTGCAACCCATTGCTCGTTCGGTCCTGCGTGCCACGCATACTGAAAATAGCGGTTCATTTCCTCGCTATTACCTAGCAGAAATGAAGCACGCGATGCGACCACCCATGTCAACGCCTCCACCGGAGTTGCCTCGGCGAAAGACAACGCGTGGCCCAAGCAGTTTCGCGCAAGTGTGCGGCGCTGTTCCAACGGAGCCAAAACACTCCATCCGCCTGTCATACCCTGCACGCATGATGCCATCAGCCGCTTTTGGCCATAGAAGGAAAAAGCCCCCCCTAGATCACCCTGCACCAGCGCCACGGTCGTGTCTATGCTTCGCTGATCGCCATAAGCCAGC
The DNA here is from genome assembly GCF_001713475.1 of Agrobacterium sp. RAC06. Taxonomy (NCBI): domain Bacteria; kingdom Pseudomonadati; phylum Pseudomonadota; class Alphaproteobacteria; order Hyphomicrobiales; family Rhizobiaceae; genus Agrobacterium; species Agrobacterium sp. RAC06. The sequence goes on along the minus strand of NZ_CP016500.1, from coordinate 249,488 downwards.
ACAGGGAGCTCTCGAGCCAAGGCATAGAACGAAAGCAGCAACGCAACCACACCGACCAAAAGCGGACCTAAAGTTCGCACCGCCTCGACCCACCCGTCCGCAGCACAAATAATGCGCCCAACCACAAATAAGGAGGGCGCGATACCACACCCTCCTCAATAACGAACAACGTCTGATCGCTCAGAGCGCGCTTGCCCCAGCGCCACCAATAGCAGCAGTATCAATCCCACCGCCAGTCGCCACCGTCTGGGCGATCTGCGCCACCTGCTGGGCCTGCACCGGATCAGGAGACGCAGCCGCAACAGTCTGAATGGCAGAAACCACAGACGCACGGAGAGCCGGCGTCGCAGTTGGCCCAGTCAAATTTGACAGTGAAACGGTCATGCGCGTCACGAATTCAGGCGTCAGAGCACCAGCAACCCGAGCCCGGGTTATCAGGGCCTCAACCAAAGGCACGCACGCCGCAGAATCTGCCGCGCAACCCGCAGCAACGGCATCGATTTCGGCATCAAAGGCCGTCTGCGCGCCTGCGCCTCCAGCTAGAGATGCCACCACAATCATTGCACCAATCAGAGACTTTTTCATTTGATCACTCCTTACCTTTACACTTCGTATACCAAAGCATTTCGCTCTTCGCAAGTGCAGAATACGCAATGCCAAGTTACACCCCAATTTGATCTGACCTGCGCAAAATGCAGCAAGGCAAAATGAAAAAGCGACAATCGCTAGAATTTTATCTTTCCACTTAAAGGGGCCTGAGGAACTCATCTCGTAAGTTGATCCCATCGACGGACTGCCCGGACGAACAAGAACAAGAACCGAATCCGAACAGGGACTTTAGAGATGATCAAGAAGACTGTGATGATACTCGCCGCGGTACTGGCAGTAGGCGCTACGACTGCGTCTCAGTCCTATGCCTCACAGATAGGCGGATTTGCGCGGCAGTTGGACGCAAAGGCCTCTCGCGCCAATGCCCCTCTTCAGATGCAACTTTTTTGCTTGCAGAACCCGCAAGACTGTAAGCCCTCGAAGGCAAAGGTCGTCAGCTATTCGCCGAAAATTGAGAAAACCATCCGCTCCATCAACGCGGCCGTCAATCGCGAGATCAAGCCTCGACGCGAAAAGCGCGATATCTGGTCCGTAAATGTGAAGCAGGGCGATTGTGACGATTACGTAATGACCAAGCGTCAGCGCCTGATCCGAGCCGGTATCCCAGCGTCCGCCCTCCGTGTTGCAGTCGTTCGCACACGCATGGGCGAAGGGCACGCAGTGCTCATCGTAAAAACCACTGCAGGCGACTTCGTGCTCGACAATCTTCGCCGGAACGTGGTGAAGCGCCACTCGACTGGATACCAATATGTCAGCGTTTCGAGCGGCAACCCGCTGAAATGGACACGTTAACCGCAAGTGAAGCAATAGGGGCGGGTGGTCAGCTGTACAGACAGCGGCCGCCCCGCTGTTGGGGCGTTCTCCAGAGGCGCCCGAAGTCGATCGCAGCCATTTTCGAAGAAAGACGGCCAGGGCTAAAGCGACTGAGTGTAGTAGTCCGTTGGCGCGCTAGCTGCCCGAACGAGCAAGAGGTCTCAAAATGACGTTGAGGATGAGAACAGGGCTGGTGGCACTCTCTTTCTCGATTGCGTGCTGGTTCGCAATTATCAGTGCAGCGGTGAGCGCCCTGGAGGGGGGCAACGCCAACGCGGATCAGATCGCAACAGCCAGCACGATGGCGACTGGTCGGCTGTAATTCTCCATTTAGGCACAACGCCGGACGGACTTCACCCCGAGCTACGACCCTGATAGTACACGTAAAGCGGACTTGCGATCTCTCTTGTAAGTCTCGTCACACTGCTTGGACCCAATCTCAAGCCGCTTTGGCATACGATTATCGCCGATGACGACGGACACATCTTCTAAGCGTCTTTGTTGACTGGGCACCTCAAAGCTGACGAACCCGCCCCCCAAGACTGTTCCCTCTTCGTTTCGCGCAATCAGCATGATGCACACCGTGTCAGTATCGGTACGATCTTGATTATCCAAATCAAGCCCGAGCTCGATGCGTCCCTTCTTTTGTCTGGGACGAAGGCTGACAGTAAAGATTTGAGGACGTTTCCAATCCCATTTCGTCGTTAGAAGCCTGCAGTCCGTCCCTCGGACATGCTTGCAGTGCTGAGTGTCAACCAAGTGCCAGACATAACCAGAGAGACCCAGTTGTGGTCCGACTGCAGCCGGGTCACTCGCAAGCAAGCCTAAAGCAATCGTGAACTCTTTCAATGCCGTCGCCAACGGGCTCGCTCCTAGGATGCACAGGCTACTTGTCTGGCGGATATATTCGATCGACTACGCCATACCCCGTCCATGCAGAGGGGAAGCGTCGCTGACGGTTCAGACGGAATAGCACGGAAAAACTGACCGCCGCTTGTCATACCCTTTCATGGGCCGCTTACGCGCAGCTTGTCAAGAAACACACTGACCCAACGCTTCGTAAGATTTCAGCATTAACGTTTTGAGCGATTGCGACCGACCATATGAAATCAAACGTCGACACTGGTTGTCTCACCGAACATGTAGGCCCAGCTCGCCACGGCCAAACCCTTATACATCAGGCTCCGAGGCTGCGTGAGGTCCACCGCTCTATACTGAGCGCAAGCTCTCGCGTAGCGGCACTTTAAAGTGCTTTTAATAAAAACGTTCCGATATTATTGAAAATGTGTTAATAATAAGCATTAATCCTCATTTAAGATCCAGATTGAAAATAGAACTAGAGACTTTATGTTCGCACCATGTAGAGTTGAAAGGAACGACCATGAGTTTTAGCGAGAAACTCGAAGCTGCACTCGGCTCCCTCAAGGCAGGACCTGGCGGCGAAGATACCTGGCTGCGCCCACTCGAAGTCGATATGTCGCTAGGATATGCTGTAAACCTGCTCGTACGGCATGCCCTATCGGCAGGTTATACGCGAGATGAGGTCGCGGGCGTACTAACGGAAATCGCGGTGAAGGTTTTGAAAGAAGCGAACACAAGTCACTGACGACATGGGTAGGTGTTTCAAAACGACTAGCAGTGTCGATGGGACCTAGATCTGGCATTTAGGACACATAGTTCCAGCAATTTCGCTGCGGTCGATGGACAGTGCCCTATCGTCCAAGGATCAGCAACCTCGCCGAAAGCGTGCGACCAAGGGTGGCAAACAAGCGATCTGCACCAAGTATTTGTCAGCAAGCCAGCACTGATCCGGATCAGTGCCGAATGTGGGCGTCTGGCCGATCTGTTCTGCGCCTACGTTCTCTCTAGTAGTTGACCACCTAGAGCAAATCCTGTGATCGATGAATCAAACGTGATGTGACGGGAGCGAGTGAAGCTGATTCAACTTCTCTACGAATAGGAGGTTGATGATGGCACGAGCACTGAGCGATGATCTTCGGATCAGAGTCTTAAAAGCGTCAGCTACCGGTATGCCCGCCAGGCGGCCGGTCGGTTCGGTGTTGGGGTTTACACGGCGATCCGCTGGGTCGCAAGAGCAGTAGAGGGCGAGCCAACAGCACGGCCGCAGGGGTTGGAAACGCCCTTCCGTTCTGGACGCTCACGAGGCGTTTGTTGTCGAAATGATCGATGATCGCCGGGACGTAACGCTTGATGAAATAGTCGAGCTCCTCTCGGCTGAACGGCAGGTCAGCATCAGCCGGAGCGCACTCGGTGCCTGGCTGCGTGGTCGCGGGTGGACATTTAAAAAAAGTCCGCACACGCATTGGAGCAGGACCGACCGGACGTCCTGAAGCGTCGACGCGCCTGGTTTGATGAGCAGCTTGATCTCGATCCGCAAAAGCTGGTCTTCATAGACGAGACCGGTCTTTCAACGAAGATGGCCAGCCTGCGCGGGCGGGCAATTCGAGTTGAGCGCTGTCGAGCCGGCGTGCCGCACGGCCATTGGAAAACAACGACATTCACCGGTGCTCTGCGCCTGACCGGAATGACCGCGCCGTTTGTCTACGACGGAGCAATGAACGGCAACGTCTTCCTGGCCTATGTCGAGCAGGTGTTGCTGCCGACCCTCCAGCCCGGGGATATTGTCGTGATGGACAATTTGCCCGCACATAAAGCAGCCGGGGTGCGCGATGCCATAGAACGCATGGGTGCCAAGCTCATGTTCCTGCCGCCCTACAGCCCCGACTTCAACCCCATCGAAAACGCCTTCTCAAAGCTGAAGGCTATGTTGCGGGCTCGGGCGGAGAGAAAGATCGATGCTTTGTGGGACGCAGTCGGTACATTGATGCCCCGCTTCACGCCGAAAGAATGCGAAAACTACTTCAGGGCTGCCGGGTATGACCCGGATTGAACAGGATCTGCTCTAGCTTCGGCCAGCACAAACGCCCCGGCATTGCGGATTACAGCACGGCGGGTAACGACTTCGTTGTTGGTTTCAAAGCGCGCATACTGGAATGCGTACATGTCACTTAGCTGGTCACCCGCTCCCCTTGTGAATATTCAAGCTGCGAACCCATTTGAGACAAATAGCTTGGACAAAACAATACCGATTCACTGTGAGCTCCATAGGCAAAATATTGCAGTTTAGTAGATCGCCTCGAGGCGGGCGGACACGACCTTAGCTGCAGCACTGTGTAGGGGCCCCATCCGGCAACGATCTCCTGACGGTCCAGAATCGCAAATTTCGCGTATAGCTCTGATCGTCGATGAAGTTAGAAGACCATTAATCGGGCCGTCATATCGACCGGCCTTCTTCAAACCTTTCTGAACCACATAGACATAGGCGTTTTGATTGGCGGATCGCAGCGCCTCGATGTATCCGCGCCTCTGCGAAACGGGCAAGCTCGCGATCTTTTCCTCCAGCTGCTCATACTGAGCGAGGCTTGCAGCAAGACGAGCGTCAAGCAAAAAGACCTCACGGGTTTTCTGCGCTTCATTCAGAAGGCCAGCGTATTTTTCCAACGCCGCACGAGCGCGAGGTCCCGATGCTGGAAAACTCTTCCCCTTGCCTGATCTATAGGCCTGGATCAAAGCTCTGGCAGCGGCTGCATCCCCCCGGTCCGCCTCCTCGGTCAAAAGCCGAACGGCCTGTTCAGCATCGGGCCCTACGCCGCGACCGCGGAAATAGACTTCGGCCAACGTGGTTGTTGCGGAGGAAATCCCTTTTTGCCTTCCTTCTTGCAGCAAGTTCAACCCTAGCTGCACATCGGACTGTTGGCCGAAGCTGCCATTCAGATGCGCGGTCGCAAGGGTCACGAGGCTTGCTTCATCACCCTTGTCGATCGCAGCGGTCAGGTGATCTCGAGCATTGATCTTTTGCGCAGCACCGAACGCACCAGCCAAATACAAGCGAGCCAGTTGCTTATGAGCGCTAACCTTGCCGCCTTCGGCAGCGCTTTCGTAGAGCGCACGTGCCGCATCGAGATCTGCATCAACATAGTCTCCCGCGGCAAGTATACCCGCGAGATAGATCGAAGCTTCGAGATTGCCCTTGTCGATTTCCGCCCTCAAAATCGTAACAGCCTTGACAGAATCCGCGTCTTCACCAAATCCGCGGAAAGCCGCTTCGGCAACACGCCTCCAGGCCCGAGAACTGCCACTTTCTTCTGCACCCCTAAAATATTCCAGTGATCGCGGAAGGTCAGCCGGCACGATGATCCCGTCGCGGTAGATTTCCCCCAGCCGGACCATTGCATCAGCATCGCCTGCGTCCGCAAGCCGTGTTTGGAGCTCAACTATACGTTCGCCATCCTCTGGCACCTCACCCCCCGAATGAAGAGCAAGTAATGCCTTGGTGGCTGCCGTATCGCCACCGGCACTCAGCTCTTCGAGCAGGGCCGTACCCTGATCAACGTCAGGTTCTATCAGTTCTCCGCTCAACAGGAGTTCTGCGAGGCGCAATTTTGCCTTGTCATCACCGCTTTCAGCCGCCTCTCGCAGGAGCTGCGCCCCGAGTTCTAGGTTAGCTTCTTCAGCATCAGCGCGCATGAGCAAATTAGCAAGCTTGATCTTTGCTCCCACATTTCCCTTGGCGGCTGACTTTTGCAGGAGTTCAACCGCTCGAGCCTCATCCTGCGGTATCAGCTTCCCATCCGCCAAAAAGCCTCCCAAACGGAGCTGAGCGCTAGCATTGCCTGCGGCTGCAGACTTTTCGAGCCAGGAGATCGCGGCCTCAATGTCCTGCTCGACCCCGTCACCCTTTCGGAGGGTATCCGAAAGGGACAATTGCGCCCACGAATCGTTAAGTTCTGCTGCCTGTCTCGTAAGCTCCAGAGCCTTGTCCCTGTCCTGCTCGACCACTTCTCCCGATCTGTAAAGGGAAGCGAGTTTTCGTAGGGCGGCCGTAGAGCCCTCGGCACCCGCTTCTTCCAGAAGCGTTAATGCCTTGGCGGCCTCGCCATCTACACCTTCACCAGCAAGATAAAGCTCAGCGAGCCGGCGTTTTGCGTCGGGGTCTGTCGTCGCAAGCTGTTCAAGCCTTGTCAAAGCACCAGAGCGCTCAGTCGCGCTGGCCTCCGATTTGACAATTTTTACCAACTCACTTGGATTTTGATCAGTGTCAGTGGACGAAGCCCATGCCACTCCCTTGGCGGGGCCTGCAAGCGAAAGAGCAATCAAGACGGCGGTGCCGCTAGCTAGCTTTGACCGGTTCATGCCAAGTCTCCCGTTTTAAGGCTTCGGTAACCTATTTCCACCGGCAAGTGGACATGTGTCCAGTCAAAATCAGCCGGTGCTTTCGCATTGCACAAGCGAGACCAGATCCTTGTTCTTCATAACCACTGAAAACTCAATGCTCTTTGAGCGCGGTGCGACGCTCAACCTATCGTTCACCATTTCGTGATCTTGGTTGCATTTGCAACTCGGCCGAGGTTCGACGGCTGCATGACGCATACTTGCGCACTACTAGATGTGGACTTGATCCGCCTGTTATGCCCGCTGTTCGAACCCCATTAGGCCAACGCACCAGGGAAGTTTGCCAATATACGACCAGCCATTCTCGCCAGAGAACACTGCCACCGGAGTCCGGTAAAAAAAGATTGTCGTGCAAAAGCAGATGTTCCCGGCTGCAGCATACGAAGTCTAGAGCCAGCGTCAGGGCAACCTGGAGAGTTTAGACAGTTTATCCATCCCGGACGTCGCACGGCCTCTATAAAGCTCTCGTTGCGGTGAGAAGTCGGGCTGAGCCGGCAAACAGAAGGACGACGCGCCTTAGAAGCCGATCTCTTATCTTGCCGTGCCAGGCTCATCCCGAAGATGAGCAAATCTCTCGATGAACGGCCGATCGTGCCTAAGAGCGGACCGACAACAGCACGGTGACGGCATTGGTGGGCCTGACCGCCAAGCGTTAAGCCCGGCGGTCAGGGTTTCATTTCACTTCAGCGCGGCGAGCAGCGCCTTCAGCTCATCTTCGATTGACGGACGAATATCGGCGCGTTCGATGGCAAAGGCGACATTGGCCAGGATGAAGCCGTCCTTGGAACCGCAGTCGAAGGTCTGGCCCTTGAAGTGGTAACCGGCAAACGGCTGGTCATTGGCGAGCTTCAGCATGCCATCGGTCAACTGGATCTCGTTGCCGGCGCCACGCTCCTGGGTCGACAGGATCTCGAAGATCTCAGGCTGCAGGATGTAGCGGCCGTTAATGAAGAAGTTGGAAGGTGCTGTACCCTTGGCGGGCTTCTCGACCATTTGCGTGATCTTGAAGCCGCCTTCGAGCGCGTCACCCACGTCAACGATGCCGTATTTGTGGGCCTGATCCGGCGCACATTCCTCGACAGCCACAATGTTGCCGCCGGTCTTCTCATAAAGTTCGACCATCCCCTTGAGGCATGCCTTTTCGCCGCGCATAATCATGTCAGGCAGCAGAAGGGCGAAAGGTTCGTGCCCCACGATGTCGCGGGCACACCAGACGGCATGTCCGAGACCCAGCGGCTCCTGTTGCCGTGTGAAGCTGGTCTGACCCGCTGACGGCTGAAGTGTCTGGAGAAGCGAGAGTTCTGCGCTCTTATTGCGGGCCTTCAGGGTCTGTTCGAGTTCGAACTGGATATCGAAATAGTCCTGTATGACCGCCTTGCCGCGGCCGGTGACGAAGACGAAATGCTCGATCCCAGCTTCGATGGCTTCGTCAACCACATACTGGATGACCGGCTTGTCGACGACTGTCAGCATCTCTTTCGGAACCGCCTTGGTGGCGGGAAGAAAACGCGTGCCGAGACCAGCTACAGGGAACACTGCTATACGTATTGTCTTTTCGACTTTAACCACTTTTATCCCCAAAATTGGTCTTTTGTTGTTTTCGCTCAAGGGCTGTATGAGCCGAACTACAATACTTTCTATAAAAAACAGTAAGGACAGAGCTCGATTGTCAGCGGCACTGCGGATGCGAAGAAACAACTTTGGCCTTTCAACGCGGACGTGGTGCATATATCCACTATGCGCATAACCAGGCCATCCAATTGCTGCTGCTTCATGAGACCCAAATATGGTTCCGTGCAAAACGGAAACATCGATTGGTTATGCGCTCGCCCATGAGCGCAAACACCACTTCGGCGTTCTCACATATCTGTCGATTCCATTTAGCATATGAACTCTTAAATAGGAGCCTCAGCATCGTGGAGGCCATCCGCATAAAAGCAGACGATCTGGACCCGAGGGACTGTGGACGTCGGCCTGCAGCCTGCCGGAATGTCAGCAACGCGCGCTGGAATTGCTTTAGCTTTCGGCGAGTTGTCGCCCGGAGATACTGCCGCACACCAGTCTCAGGCAATTCGATCAAAATACGATAGCTTTAACTTGGGTTCGCAGGAGCGTGTATCACCACCTTCGCCATTAACCTTGCCGGGTAACTTTAAATCAACGATGCATTTGATCAGAAACACTCCAACCTAGTAAATGAAACAAAAGCCGGAGGAACAAGATGACTAGATTTGTGTCCAGAACTACGTTTGAACGTCTCGAGCGAGAGTGGAGAATGATTGATCCGGAACGCCCGAAAATTTTCTACACTGCGACCGAGGAGGAGCCCGGCGTTAATGTCCGGAGGTTGCGGATGGGACGGTTTGATGAAGCAGAATTCGTACGGGACTGAACGAGGAGCGAAAGCGGATCGGAGAGAAACGGAACGTTCAGCCCAATGCAAACCATTTTCCACGCGGATCGTGATGGCCCCAGCGGTGTCAGTGCAAAATGGTAAGCAATGACGGTTGCAGTTCACAGTGCCTCACAGCGAAACAAGAAGACTGCGTCGGCAGCCTTTCCCAAACGCTCAGGCGGGTTCAATTCATGCTGGACGAGATTTTTGAGATCATCGGCGTGAGGGAACGGATCCAACGCTGATCGCATTGGCGTGAGCCCCATCTGTTTATGCTGCTGGGTTCTGGCGTGGGATCAAAAGCTCCGAACGAACAACCATTATGCCGGCACCGGAGACGACACATTCATCGAGGCCGGCTCTTCTGAACGCATCTTCCACTTCCCAGCCAAAGCGACATAGATCTTCGAGGCAATCATCCTCGAGCTCCATAGATGCTGGCTGAACAACCGCAGTTGAGCATTGCTCTTGTGACATGCCGATCGTTCGCGCTTGGATCCCGTATTCGATGACCGCAAGACAGAGATCCAAGAATTCAGACGAAGTCGTGCTTTCCATACGCTACGCAATCCCCACAGCCCACAACGAGTATTTTCATGAACTAATATTCGGTCAATGATCGGCGTGGTAATTGCCGAGAAAAAGCTGTGACATGGTTAACGGTTTCTGATCGTCTCGGGAGGCGCTGAAACTGCTAGCATCGCGCTTACCTGCTGACGTCGGCCCAGAACCTCCTCCGAGCTGAAGGCGAAAGACACCCTACAATACGCACTATCAGGATCACGGAGCCGACTGAGAAACGTCAGACAAAACAATGTCGGAACCCCGTGACAGTCAAACTGTACCGGCAAAGAAGAGTCTGGTCAGTCTTGCGCCTTCTTTTGAGCCCGCAGCCTTCACAGAGAAACAAATGAGATTTCAACAATTGAATGTTAGTCGTTCCGCATTAAGCGTTCCTGTTTGATTTCACACGAGATGCTTAGTCGAGACGTTAAGAGGGGAATGCGAACATGGAAAACAATGAGTCCATTATCAGCGCGCTTGTGCTCGGCCTGATCGAAGGCCTGACCGAGTTCGTGCCGGTGTCATCCACCGCGCACCTGCTGTTAGCAGGCCATTTCCTCGGCTTCGAATCGCCGGGAAACAGCTTTGCGGTGCTCATCCAGCTCGGCGCGATCCTGGCCATCCTCAGCGTCTACTTCGCCAAGCTGCTCAACATTGCTTTGTCTTTGCCAACGAGCGCAGAGAGCCGTCGCTTTGTTGGCGCGGTGCTCCTTGGCTTCCTGCCCGCTGCCGTGATCGGCTTCCTCGCGCATGACTTTATCAAGACGGTTCTTTTCGAGACGCCGATGCTGATCTGCGTGGTGCTGATCCTTGGCGGCTTCGTCCTGCTCTGGATCGACCGCCTGCCGCTGAAGCCCCGGTATCACGACGTCACCGAATATCCGCTGTCACTCGCCTTGAAGATCGGCTTCTGCCAGTGCGTCGCGATGATCCCGGGCACATCTCGTTCCGGTGCGACGATCGTCGGCGCGCTGCTGCTCGGTGCTGACAAGCGCTCGGCAGCCGAGTTTTCCTTCTTCCTCGCCATGCCGACCATGCTCGGCGCCTTCACGCTCGATCTCTACAAGAACCGCAACGCACTGACCGTCGACGACACCATGATCATCGGCATCGGCTTCGTGGCAGCCTTCATCTCGGCTCTGTTTGTCGTCAGGGGGCTCTTGAACTTTATCTCGAAGCGGGGATATGCGCCGTTCGCCTGGTGGCGGATCGCCGTCGGTGTGGCTGGCATTCTCGGGCTTTTGATCTTTGGTTGAAGGCACGCAGATTTAGGCTTGTCACCTGCGACGACAGCGTTGGGCCAGATTTAGAAAGTTGCCAGTAACCACATTTATACACGATGTCTTCAACATCAAGTTGAACAGATCTCCCTTTGGCCTATCCTTCCCCCATGGGAAACAAAAAAGCTCCAGATTTCGCAAGGGATTTGACAAGGACCTTGGACATTGCGGAAAGCGCGCCTGAGCCTTTTGATCATACCTCGCGTACCCCAAAATCAGTGTCCTCTTTCGAAGAGGCCATGGCTGCCCTTGTGGATGAAGCTCTACGGATGGGCTACACCCACGAGGAAGTGACATCGATCCTGAGCGACACAATCCGAGCGATCGAGACTGGCGAAGTTACCTCAGGGGCTCCGGACCCGCGCTGAACCGCAACTCTTTACTGACTTCGCTTGATGGGACTGCCGACCATATCGAGATCGTGAATGATCGCGTCATTCCCGCTAATGGCTGGGGGTGATGACTGGCGGCGAAACGCGACGTGACCAAATGACAGCGAGCAGGCAGATCACCAAATGCAGCGGCCAGACGAGGCTGAGCACAAGGCCGACTACGCGCCATATATCCCACTCTCCGCCGTCGCGCTCACCCTCAAGATAACTCTCCATCAGGAAGATCGTGCCGACAAGGCAGTAGAGGAGTAGGGCGAAGTAAAGCATGGATATGTCCCGACGTGACGAGACGCTAGCATTCTATGATTTTCGTTAAACATCGATTAACCTCACGCAAGATCATGGGATGGTGCAAGCCTGGTGCCACCAACCGCGGGTCAGAGCCAGGTTCAAATGCGCGTCTTGTCCGCAGCAGCATTGGGACAGATGCTGTCGCAAGCTGAGTCATGCTCAATCAACCGCGCCATACCTAATGAATGAACGCTCCGCGCCCAGACAGCACGAGTAGGCTTCCCCATCTCTGGGCACGATCCTGGGCAACCTGCGCACTCGAAAAGATTGCCGATGGATAGGCCTCCTTTGAACTGATTGAAAAGTTCAAACCGTGAAGCGCTACCCCCGAAAGCGGCTCCTCCTGTCTCATGAAGAGGCATTTCTGCCAAACTCATTCACGCATATGAAAACATGATCGCAAGTAGCGAGAGCTCAGCTAAGACGCAGATCGCGAATGGTCGATGTGGTGAAACAACCCTATGCGCGCACCTGCACGCTCAGAATGTTGAGCCATAGGCGTTTGATATTATTATCAAAACTCAACACGAGCAGGACCAGACAAAGCCATCACCGCAGCGCGCTATAGAGGCTAGGCACAGCCCGGCGGGTATCACGAGTTCGTGGCCATCTCTCACAATCCAAGATCTGGGGGCCGACATGGCTGGCCAAAAGCTCTACCTTTGGCTCGGGCTGGTACGAAATTGATTCTTTGAAGTGTGACGAGTACGGATCATGTTGCGTCCTACCTTAAGGCTGAAAGCTCTATTGACCACAATGCTTTTGTCGGCATTGATCTGGTGGCTGCTATTGTGGAGCATAGGGCTTATCTAAGCGGCAGCGTGTCATCTGCCTTCATCTCGCCGCGTTCTGAACGTGACACATCGGCCACCGCTTTGGAGATCCAGAAATTGCGTATCGGCCAATCTTACGAAGGGTCACCGGGTCCGATCTGGTGGCGCCCCACGCACTTCGAGGGGTGAACCGTCCCCGCAGCTTGATGGAGCGTGCTTGGGACAACTGGCTATGCATGCTGTTTCCGCAGCTCGGCGTATAAAGATCCAACTCTTCAGGATACAGTGTTCTGATATGAACTCATGCCGCCAATCGTAACTGCAAAGTGGAAGCCGGACGGAAATTGCGCCGTCTGAAAGAAGAGCACATCAGCGCTGACGATGGATGCAACCAATCGCCGCCAAAGGTCCGGAAATTCTCTATTGGGCAGAAATGTTCAGACCGACGGTGGATTTCGACGACCAAATGGCAGCCACGGCGACAGCGCATGTTAAGGCTGGCCAAACAGCGCACATCAGCAGACCTATGACCCGATCTCGGTCCCAAAACCCGCCGACACGCTCGCCTTCCGCGTAGGTCTCAGTCAGGAAGGCCGTCGCGACTGCCAAGTAGATGCAGAGACTCAGCACGACATAAAAATCGCTCATTTCCGGGACCTCTGCGATCGAAGCTCACGTGGTTAACAAATGATTAATGCTAAGCACAACTACGATGCGCCGCAATACGCAGATTCTTGTAGATAAACGCTCGCGCCAGGGAATGCCAGGTCAGATCGAGTTCAGAACGTGAGGAACGATGCTTCATTGTCAGACCTTCCGCGACCTCAAAGGCCGGCATGCGATGATCGCTTCGAGAACCGAGCCAACTGGCGACGCCCAGCGCCCTCTCGTTGACGCCTGAGATCAGGTCAGGTCAGGTCAGGTCAGGTGAAGGGCAATCGATCTCGCTGGGAAGCGCAACATGATGAAATCGCCCCACACCGATGGGGTCATGGACGCTGGAATCAATAATCGCTGTCTTTCGACGCTGGCACCAGCCTGAAAATCAACAGAATGAATGCGCCCATCAATAGGATAGCCCCATAAGCGACAAAGGAGCCAATCGAGGCGACGACGCCCAAAGGCTTTGCCCGAGCAGTCCAGGATGCGTTATCGTTTAGAGGCAATCTTTGCATATTCGCCTCAAGAAGGCTCAAAAGCGCTTCATCAGAAGGGCGGTCAGCCTCCGATTTGGATGTCTTGAAGTTGTAACGCTTGACCACGTTAGCCCCGCCGATTTTCCCGATACATTTGTCTGCAATCAGAACTGAGACTGATTAACAGACAGCGAGTATTGTAACATAATATTTAAATTGTTGTTAACCATGCCGCCCTTGCCGCGAGCTGACCTAGCCTTCGAACGCGCATCTGAATTGTCTTTTAATCAAATGTTGAACGACATGACAAGCGGCATGGAAAAGAGCCTCGCCCAAGCAGTCGCACTGGCTCTTTGAACCGCAACAATCTTAGCTCCTGCCGTCCACCACCCATTCCCGATGACAATGAGAAGATCGGGGTCGTAAGCCATCGAATGCAGGACGGGCCAGAGAAGCAGCTGCTCGTAGCAGATCAGTGGTGCGACCGTGATCCCATCAAACTCGACCACCGGGTTCTCGAAAAACCGTGCCGGCGTGCCGCCTGGTTGACCGGTCCATGCATGCCAGGGTCGCCACATGGAAATCGGGACCGGCATGCGTTGGCGATAGATAACCCGGCTGCCGTTCTCATTAAGCGCCAGAATCACATTGTCATAGCCATCGGCATTGATCACGGTTGCGCCCGCGATCACCGTCAAGGCCCGAGACTCAAGCGATTGCGTCCAAAAGCGTTCCCGCGCCGGGGTCCAGAGCCCAAGGGCACCCTCCGGCAGGAGAATGAAGTATTTATCCCGGCCAGCCGCCATTTCGACGATCGCTAAAAGCTCACTTTGGTGACGAAGTGACAGATCACGGCCAAGGCTCATGCCCATATGAAGCTCGACGCCTTTCCAAGCTTTGGGCCAAGCTTTGGGCAACGCCGTCTGCCCGGCTGCGGACCCGGCTGTTGGCAATGAGAGGGGCCTCGCTTCAGACGAAGCGGGGGACAAGATTTCGGGCGAGGCTTTGGTAGAGACCATGTGGATCTTGCTGGACAAGTTCGGGGCACTCGACCACAGCCAGAATGCACCCAGCACAAGTGCCGCCATCCAGCAGTGCCTAGTGACCAGACAACAGGCGAGGATCACAGTCGCAAAAAGCCCAAACCAGCCCCATCCGGGAAAGACAATCCCAGCCGCCGTCAAAGGATGGGCAAAGCCTGTGATCCCAAAGGGAGGAAAGCCCGTGAGAGCCATGATTAGGGCATAGCATAGGGCGCGGCGCCAATCGGCTGCCTGCCTCCAAAGCAGGATATGCACAAGGACAAAGGAGAAGGCGGAGGCAATCCAGACGCCGAGACCCAAGAGGACATCAGCTTTAAAATATTCGGCCACGCTCAGCGGCAAAGCGCGGGACGCGACCAAAATGTAAGAGGCAGAGATGAGCGCTGCCGCCAACCGGGTTTTTGCCCGCGACCAGATGAGCGGAAAGATCAGGGCAAGCGGCAGTGAGATAGCATCACCATTCCAGGCGAAGACTGCAATTGCTCCCGAAAGGCTGCTGAGCCCGAGAGCATGGCTCGCGGAAATCCAGCTCTCACGGCGCATAGGTCCAGATCTCCTGCGCAAGCCCCAGGATGCCAGATGCCGGCACCGGCCCGAAGTAGCGCGAATCCCACGATCCTGGATAAGGTGAAAACAGGTAGACCATACCGGGGGGAACGATGCCGCCAGTGTCGTGGAGAAGCGGACGACCCTTGGCGTCATGCTTTAGGAGATGCGAGGCCTCGATCCTGACACCATCCACCAGGAGATGATCCGAAATCACCACGCGCTGCCCGGCAAGCGCCATAACCCTCTTGATGAGTGGTGCATTGCCCCCTGAACACAAGCCAGCCCGAAGGTAACCACGCTCGCGTGCCACTTGCATGGCAGGTCTATTGGGCAGGCAGACAAAGACGCTCTGGCCGATCGTGATGGGGAGTTCAAGCGGTGCGATCCTCCAGAGCCCAAGGGCGGCACTCGGGGTCAGATTGAGGCGGAACCCACCGACCAGACCCAAAAGCGCAATGACTGTAACGGCTACCATTGCAGCCGACAGAGCTTTCCCTGCAAAGCGTCGTTGTCGGACGATCCTGTCACGTTCCGCAATCGCGCTCATTTCAGGGAAAGCCCCTTGCTTTGTGTCTGGCGCAGCCCCTCCACCTGCCGCTGCCCCTTTGTCAGGCGCTCAGCGACTGAATGCTGCTGGCTCGTGCGCATGGCCATCCATGCAGCTTGCACTTCGCTTTTCTGCGCCTGGTTCATGCCGGCAGTCAGCTTGTGAAACACCTCCCCATCGGCGTTTTTGGCTGCCAGTGACAACAATGTCCGCTCGCCGAAGCGTGTGGCTACGGCCTCGGCAAAGCGTTCAAGCTCAGCGCGGACAATGCCGGCGATTTCGGGAGCGCCGAGGCCTCTGGGAGATTGTTGTCGATCCAGTCGAGCTTCTAGGCGTGACAGGATCTCCATGGCGGCCGTAGAAAGGCCGGGAATCTCGAGCGATGCACGCTGTCGTATCGCATGTTCATCCTGCTTGAAGCGCAATTCTGCCTCTGCGTGGGCTTGCAGATAGCGTTCGAGGTGTCTGGAAAGCGCCGGTGCATTGGCGAACGCCACGTCACGGGCCTGCTTTTGACGGGTGCTGGCAAAGAGCCCCGACATGCCATTGAGCTCTCCAAAACTCTCCGGCGCCTTGGCAACCCTATCAAGCTTCAAGCGCGCGGCCTCCGGATCTTTCATCATGGCGTCGATTTGCAGCGCCCTGAATGCAGTCTCAGGATCTCGGTAGACTTTGGCAAACCGCGCCAGAACCTCCTGCCATTGCTGCTTCAGGCCGGGATCGACCGCGAGCTTTTCTTCGACAGCCTGGCTGATCGATTTTGCAAATGCCGTAATGCCTGACACCATAGGTTTGACTGGACCAGACGGTGTCTGGACTGCTGCCATGACCGATTGCTTTTGGCGAAGCCTGCCCGCAATCGCGATGAGGCGTGAGCCAAGCTCCGTCAGCCTCTCTTTTTGCCTGCAGGTCCATTCCAGGCGATCGCGAACCAGCATGCGAGCAACGTCAAGCAAATGCAGGCCACGCGCTTCAGCAAAACGAAGCGCTGCGCGGTAGAAACTGTTTTCCTCGTAGTCGAGTGTCGTTTCCTTGGCGTTCTTGCGCGACAACACTCGCCCAAGCCCACCTGCCTTTTTGAAGGATCGTCTCCCGTAGTAGACACTGAGTTCTTGTCTGTGGCGGGTCATCGCCACATAGGTCAGATGGCGATCAAGCGAGAGTGAGGCGAGCACCTTGACCTGCTCAACCGTTGCCCCCTGGCTCTTGTGGATCGTGGTCGCATAGCCATGATCGAGATTGCCGTAGAGACGTTCATCAATCCTGACGAGCCGACGATCAGCACCAGCGCCAATTTCTGCCGTGATCAAACCCGGTCCGGCTGCAATGACCTTGGCCAGCAGGCCATTCTTGACGCCGAGCACAGCGTCATTTTTCAAAAAGACGATCTGATCGCCAGCGGCAAAAAGACGAATCCCCTCTTCTGTTTTGAAACGATAACCCGGCTCAACAATCCCGCGTTCGACCAGCCGTTCCCGGGCAAGCTGGTTGAGAAGTCTGACGTCACGACGAAGATGGGCAAGGATCAGAGACGAACAGCCCGGATCATAGTCCCGATCCCAATCGGCAATCAGGCGTCTGACGGCCTCTGCCTTGGTCTCAGATCCCAAGACGCGGCCCTGTTTTGCGTAAGAAGCTACCGCTTGTTCAACATGGCCATGGGCAAGATCGAGTGACGCCTCTCGCATCCAGGGTTGATACTGGCGGTAGATGGTTTCAAGTTCAGCATAACCGATCCGGTCAGCGATTGCGCGAAACGCGGCGCCCGCCTCAATCGGCTGCAGTTGCTCAGGGTCGCCGATCAGGACGAGCTTTGCCCCGCGCAGTGTCGCTTCCTGCACCAGCAGAGCCATCTGCCTGGAAGACACCATCCCGGCTTCATCCAGGACCATGATCGTCTTTTGATCGAGATGGTTTTTGCCCCCATCCCAGCGCAATTCCCACGACGACAAGGTCCGCGAGACGATACCCGCCTCCTTTTCAAGACCTTCGGCCGCCTTGCCCGCCAGTGCCGCTCCCACGACCTGATAGCCAGCTGCTTCCCAGACCTCACGGGCTGCCTTCATCATCGTTGTCTTGCCAGCCCCTGCACGCCCGATAACAAGGGCAATGCGTGACGCTGCCGTGACATGGCTGATCGCGGCCTTCTGCTCATCTGACAATCTGGGGAAATTTGAGAGGGCTTTCTCACGACGTGTCCGGCCGACATCAAACGCGGACTTCTCTGACAACCAGATCGCCTGGTTGGCCATCCGGGCTTCGAGCCGGATCATCTGGCGTGTGGTCAAGCGCGCCGGCCGTCTCATGCCGGAGGAAAAATCGATCCGCTCCTGGTCGAGCCGCAGAATGTCGGGATGCTGCATGATCCGAGTCATCAGCCCCTGAAATTGTGCGGCGTCATCGAGATAGCGATGAAGGACCTTGGCGACGTCACGCTCGTCAAAGACGCTCTTTTCACGGGTGACGCGGTCAAGAACTAAACGAGGATTCTCCTCGATCCTACGCAGATTGTGTGCTCGGACCTCCTCTTGTAAGGCGATGCGCTCAAGCTCCCGTCGATGCGCTGCAGAGCCTGCGACTTTAATTGGAGCACTGAGCGGCGCAGGCGCTGCCTCAGGCACGGGCAAACCAGCGGGTAGAGCGACCGTTTCTCGCGCGTGAACTGCTTGCGACTTCCGGTCGACGGCCGTTGCGCCAACCCCGATGTGAAGTGTCGGCTGAAGCTCGATGCCTTGCTTCTTGAAGGAGCGACCATCGACATGCAGGTCGAGCCCGGCCAGCATCAAATGCCGGTTCAAACAGGAGAACCAACCATCGCGCAGGGCATTGAAGTCCTCAGTGCCTCCAGCCCATACCTCATAGACAATTTTGCCGGCATCGTTCCGGAGCGGCCGTCCATCCGGCAGCAAAACAGTCCGTTTCTTCGCACCGAAGCCATCCTCGGTCAAAGGACGCAAGGTGGTCATCAGATGCACATGCGGATTGCCCGGCACATCGTGATAGACCCAATCGGCGACCATGCCCTTCGAGGTGATAAACGCTTCGACGAATTCCCGCATCAGCTGGATGTTCTGAGTAGTTGATAGCTCGACCGGGAGCGCAATTGTCACATCCTTGGCAAGCTGTGCATCGACGCGTTTTTCAAAGGTCTCGACATGGTTCCAAAAGGCTTCCGATGCCCCGGCAACGGAGCGATCGCCGATCATTTTGCAGAGCCAGTCCGGTGCATCGGCAGGGATTACGAATTCCTCGTGCCTGAGGCCCTGCTTTCGGGTGTAGTCAATCCGTCGGGCTTCCCGCTCGAAGTTCATCCGGGCGCAATGCCGATAGGCTGCCGACATCACAGCACTGCGGCCAGAACCGCGCGCGACAATGCTGACGGAAAAATGTGGAACGGCCATCGGAGACCCCTTCTTCCTCCATAAAAATCAATAGCTTCGCCGAAACGAAAGCAGAGGCTTTGGGTTTCGAGGATCAACGTCGCGTCAGCGACGTATAATTGCGCCCTTCGGAACCGCTCTCGTCGAGCGGTGGGATCATTGGCCAGATATCGGTCTTGGGCGAGGTACAAATTTGTACCTCGCCCCATGCGAGAAAATCCGTGAACCTGTCTTTGCGTGATCATCGATATCCCGAGGAGATGACATCCGATGAAGAAGACCAGCGCTAGAATCAGAGAAGACCTGGCACGTTTGCAGGAGCAGTTGAGACAGGCAGAAACGCGAGACGCCGAGCGGATCGGACGCATCGCCCTGAAGGCAGGGCTCGGTGAGGTCGTCGTCGACGAACGCGAATTGCAGGCCGCCTTCGAAGAATTGGCAGACCGTTTTCGCAGCGCATGCCAGGAGCCCGAGCAAATGGGATGGCCCCAGCAAAGGGCAGGGGCCCAGAACAAAGCAAGAGGAGCAGACCCCGAAGCCAAAGCGCCCGAGCTACACAGTGCTTTCCCGGCTCAAAGCCCAGATATCGAGGACTGAGCGGATGCAAAGGCTAAAGACAGTTGAAGCGAGAAAGCGCGATACCCGCGACAAGATCGAACTCGGCGGCCTGATCGTCAAAGCCGGGCTACGCTATGAAAAACGGGCATTGCTGCTTGGCCTATTGATCGACGGGGCGAGCAGGATCGAGGCCAGTGTCGACGAGAAGGCCCGGCTGCTGGCGATCGGGGTCAAGGCCTTTGGTCATGACGCCAATTAGGATTTTCATCGCAACAGCTGCTGCGGCAATGATGGGTCTTTGCGCGCTTGTCCTGCCTTTGGTCATCTCCCCATGGCATCTATCCTTCGGCGGAAGCGACAGAACACGCATCATCCTGGATCACGTAAGCGCAATCCTGCCCTATGCGGCAGCGGCTGTGTCCGGCCTTGTCATGCTTTTTGCAGCAAGAGGAGCACTCAGCATCAAGGCGGCAGGCTGGGGTGTCGCTGCAGGTGCGATCCTGGTGCTGCTCTTTGACGTGGCGGCGAAAAGCTCTCGTCATTTCTCCTCGAGTGGGGCCAATGCATTCGACGCCTCGGGCTTCTTCCGGCTTGATGTGGCAACGGCGATCGGTCCCGTTCTCCTGGCTTTATGTGGAGGCTTTGCGATGCGTGTGGCAGTCCGGGGCAATGCAGCATTTCAGCGCCGTGAGCCCAAACGTATCCGCGGCAGACGGGCCCTTCATGGTGATGCCGACTGGATGAGCTTGACCAAAGCTGCCAAGCTCTTTGGTGAGGGCGGTGGCATCGTTATCGGTGAGTGCTACCGGGTCGACCACGACAGCGCAGCAAGCATTGCGTTCCGCACCGACAATGAGGCGACCTGGGGGGCAGGGGGCAGGTCAAAGCTCTTGTGTTTCGATGCCTCCTTTGGATCAACGCATGGGATCGCCTTTGCCGGATCTGGCGGTTTCAAGACGACGTCGGTGACGATACCGACGGCGCTGAAATGGGACGGCACGCTCATCGTCCTCGACCCATCCAACGAGGTGGCCCCTGTGGTCGAAGAGCATCGCAAGACATACGGTCGTGATGTCTTTGTTCTCAATCCCAAGGATCCGACTGTCGGCTTCAATGCACTCGACTGGATCGGTCGTCACAGCACCAGCAAGGAGGAAGATATTGCAGCCGTTGCCTCCTGGATCATGAGTGAAAGCGGTCGTGCAAGCAGCCACCGCGACGACTTCTTCCGTGCCTCGGCCTTACAATTGCTGACGGCCGTAATTGCAGATGTCTGCCTGTCTGGTCATACGGACAAAAGAAACCAGAACTTACGCACTGTCAGGGCAAACCTGTCCGAGCCCGAGCCGAAACTGAGAGCGAGGCTCGAGCGTATTCACGCGACCTCGCAGTCTGAATTCGTCAAGGAGAATGTCGCCACATTCGTCAATATGACGCCTGAGACCTTTTCCGGCGTCTATGCCAATGCGATCAAGGAAACCCACTGGCTGAGCTATCCCAATTACGCTGCACTCGTTTCTGGATCGACCTTTGCCACCGACGACCTGGCAAATGGAAAGACTGACATCTTCATCGCCCTTGATCTCAAGAGCCTGGAAATGCATGCGGGGCTGGCCAGGGTCATGATCGGTACCTTCTTGAATGCGATCTATGGTCGGGACGGGGCAATGCCGGGACGCGCTCTGTTTCTCCTCGATGAGGTCGCGCGCCTGGGCTTCATGCGTATCCTTGAAACCGCGCGTGATGCTGGCCGCAAATACGGCATCAGCCTCATCCTGCTATATCAATCCATCGGGCAGATGCGCGAGAGCTTCGGTGGCCGCGATGCTGCCAGCAAGTGGTTTGAAAGCGCTAGCTGGATCAGTTTTTCAGCCATCAACGACCCGGAAACGGCCGACTATATCTCCAGGCGTTGCGGCATGACGACCGTCGAGATCGACAAGATCAGCCGCAGTTTTCAGGCGAAAGGCACCTCGAGAACCCGATCGACGCAGCTGGCAAGCCGGCCGTTGATCCTGCCGCATGAAGTCCTTCAAATGCGCGCTGACGAGCAGATCATCTTTACCAGCGGCAATCCGCCTTTGCGCTGCGGTCGGGCTTTGTGGTTTCGCCGCTCGGAAATGCGTACTTGTCTCGATCAGAGCCGCTTTGGCAAGGCACGCGAACACCAGAATATCCGGTGAAAGCCAGAGCACCGTGCATGCTCTATATTCTTGTCTTGACGCAGTCCGGACCCAAACCCGCTGCGCCCGTCTGCCAAAGCTGCTCTGGACGGCGGAAGGGCCGCGTGTCTGGCCTGAATATTCATAGTTCCAAGGTGTCGGCCCGTCCTCTTTCATTTCATCCGGCAGCCTGACATTCTGCCTCCTGCCTCCTGCAATGTCCATTACCCGAGGAGGCGATAGATCAAGAACATGAATCGATCCCCTCGAACCGATTCATAACTCTCGTTGGACGCATCTTGCAAAACTCTCGATGCTGCCACCATGATCACACAGCCCTATCAGTTATATGTTGAACGGACCGACGCCTCGAGGAAGATGGCGCGCTATTATGCTATGGAAATTTCGACAAGCCTGTTTGGCGAAATCTGCCTGACCAGGGCTTGGGGCAGGATTGGCAAGGGCGGACAAAGGAGGATCCAATCCTTTGAACGGGAGGAAGAGGCCGTCAGCCTGTTTCTGGAGCTTCTGAGACAAAAGAAGGCGAGGGGGTATCGACCGTGCCCGCGACACAGGCCAGGGTCGAGACCGGCATCGAGGCCAGACGCGATTGACGTATAAACCCCATAGCGGGACAGAACACCCGCTTTTGCGCAAGCGTCCACCCTACGGTCCAAGTAGGCGGTGGTTTAAGGCCTCTTGTGAGCCGCGGCTTGCAACCAGGGATCCACACCATGCCGCGAGCCGGGACAGATGCAGGGTCTGCAAGGTCAGGAGCCGGCCTTCCAGATTGTATCGTCATGGATTTCTGCCGGGCACGCGGCGGCGTGAGTTCCCAGGTGTGGCGATGAGCATAGATCCCGGCGTCCGACAGAACTTCTATGGCGCCTATGGCACGGCAACTGGTAAGCTTGGCGCGAACGGCGGCTGTGTTTACCCTTGGCAGAGCATTAGCTGCGATATTGAACTTGGCCGCGATAAGGCGGTGGAGGTTCACCTCCGCGACTGCCATGCCGCGACCGGTCCAGATAGGCTTGCAGATCTGTTGAGCGGACTGTCAATGAACAAGGCCCGGTGCATCACGTCGCAAAGCCAATCAGCTTAGCATCGCTCCTCAAGCAAGCGCAGGTTCATCCTGTCTTCCTTCATCGGCGGTCTTTCCATCAAACTGTTTGCGGATATCACGCCCTGTCAAAAGCACCGATACCCCCAGGTTAGCCAGATCCAGAGCGGCCATGTCTGCTGAGCCTGTTGAGAAGGCGGCGTCCGTGCGCACGGTGAGCATTCTCAGGATATGAACAAAGAACATTCACAGAGTTCAAAAGACTATCGCTTTTTCCGCGTTAATGCCCTTAAACTATACATTGGGCGCGGTTCCCCATGACCGAGCGCACCCCAAGGCGCTACCGTATCCTGAGGATGCGGTCGCCCGCCCCATGCCTTAAGCCGAGTTTAATCGATAGGCAGAGCAACTTACTTCCGGCCATTATGCTATCAGATCCCGGAGTCCAATCGCGGGATTAGGGCCTGCATGGAAGTGCGCGGGGTAAGCCTGGCCTTCAGCCGCCGAAATACCAGATAAGGCTGGCGCAAACCGTCTTCGACCAAAGGGCCCAGCCCCTATCTTTGCTTTACATCATATGCAAATATTCAAGCGCGGCGCTGGCGATGGCCAGGGGAAGGTAAGGGAGGCAAGTGGGCGGGTACGATGGTGGGGCTCGAGATCTTAAACCTTGTCGAAATTCTTAGCAAAGACAAACGCCGGTTATCCTTCGACGTCATAATTTATGGCCATCTGATCGCTACGATCAGTGCAAAGTGCGAAGGCCACCGGATTCTATGGCATGAAGCGACAATTGAAGGCTTTGACGACTTCACGCCGAAAGATCGACACCTGATCGAAGATAAAGTCCATGGACATGCATCGCCCAAAGCCCGCAAATACTCTCTGCACTAACTGTAGAGGCGACGCCTTATGCCAGACAAATGCTCATGAACTCGTTTGTTGCAATTAAGCGCTTGTTCAGACAGATGCTGCAAGGCAGATCGAAACGTTGAGGGGTTGCTTTTTCAGCAAGAGATCTTCTTGCTGTTCCAGTGTTTCATTTTGACAGAACGCGTCGGGAACAGGGCTTAAATGCTTCCAGAAATCAGGCTTGATGGTAACCTTGATGTGGCAGCACTCTCCCCAGTCTTCAGGGGAATGTTGCTCGCGTTATCCTATGCTGAGACCCATGACGGCATTGGCTTGACACCCGCGGGCGCCATGAACCGCAAATTCGTGCATTGGGCCGCAGTCAGTTTCCAGTGGCCAGGCTTTGCCGAAGCAGATCTCTACAGTGTAAACAAGGTTTTGGACCAAAGTGACATGCCGCCTCTGTGGCCAGTGCGCGACCTGTTGCAACGCCTGAAATTTCTTCGCCTGGACAAGAAATGTCTGGTTCCAAGCAAACGCGGCCTTGAGTTCCTGGCTAATCCTCGACCGCAGTTCAATTCTATCGCTGCGCAGTATCTCTATTCTCACGTAGGCGAGGGCGAAGAGGCGAGGGAGGTGCGAGAGCGCATGCCTTTTTGGAAGCCACTTCTGGAACGGCTCGAAGTCGAGGCAGATCACGGCTGTTCACCAAACGAACTCCTGCGAGCTCTCAATCCCGATCTGGCCTCCCTTTCAGATGTGGAGATCTTTCTGAAAGCCTGGCCTTTGAAAATGGACCTGAAATACGGCTATCTGCGACGCCTTTGCTGGCTCGGGCTGCTATATGAGCAGCG
Source organism: Agrobacterium sp. RAC06 (assembly GCF_001713475.1). Classification (NCBI taxonomy): domain Bacteria; kingdom Pseudomonadati; phylum Pseudomonadota; class Alphaproteobacteria; order Hyphomicrobiales; family Rhizobiaceae; genus Agrobacterium; species Agrobacterium sp. RAC06. The sequence continues at coordinate 224,974 of NZ_CP016500.1, read as the reverse complement.
TGAAGACCGCAATTCCATCCAGGACGGCGTCTACCACAAAACGCCACTGTGGTCGGCCTGTCTGACTTCGCAGCAAGGAAGCAATGCAGGTGTTGTGCTGCACTGACTTTACAATCGTATTGACTGGAAAGAGGCTCCGCAAATTGCGGAGCCTCAAGATCCCCGTCAGTCCCTGGTCGCCCGCGACCAGATGAGCTGGTAGCCGTCCTCGCCCTCGACCTCAGTCAGCGTGGCATAGATCGGAGCAGGGAAGCTTGGATCGTCCAGCTTGACCGAGAGATAGTCGCGGTCAGTCTCGGTGGAGCGCTTCTGCCAGGCCGCGCCGAGCTCAACGCTTCCAGCATAGACGCGGAACTGCGGGCCCTTATCGGAGGGGTTCTCGACCCGGGCGAAGCGCGCCTTTACGTTAAGGGCAAGTGTGCGGATGGAGCCAGTAAAGCCGTTCTCGTTTGCAGTGAAGGTGCCGATGGTTGCCATTGTACTCATTCCTTCTTTTCGTATTCGGGCCACGCCCATCGCGGCCTCGATGGCTGTCACAATGACCGGTGACGATCGGACCGCACCTGATTAAGGCCGCAATGCAATGGAGGGCGGCAAGGTGCAGATTTGTTGGAGGACGAGGAGGGCCTTGAAGCCTGCCCCGCTCGTTCCAGCGAGTGGGCAAGCTTTCGCTCCGGGGCAAGAAATCTGCGACTGCCGTTGCGGCCAGACGATCGAGGCGCAGCCGGTCTGCGGTCAGACATGCCTCATCGAGCCCGCAAAGGGCGGCCAGAGACCATCAAAGGGAAGTGATGAGGGAAGGGCCATTTCGTCGCATTCTCGCAGACAAGGTGCAGACACGATGGCCATGGGCTACTTGCACCACCGCTCCCGCTTGTGCCGACTGGGGAAACAATCCTGAAGCAGCGCATTGTCCGCTTGCCCCCGACACGCCTTGCGATAACGATGCTACGGCGAATCGCAGCCTGGAGGATCAATGCGTCAGCAGACAAAATCGTTCATCATTGAGCGCAAACCATCCCGCAAACCCAAACCCGATGGACAGAAACCTTCAATCTGGGGACAGCTGGACGCCGACATAGCAAAAGGTCTCAAAGACGAGCGGGAAGGAAATCACACGGCGGTGAACGTCGGTGACGACAAGTCCTAACCATCAGCTGACGTTTCTTCGTCCAACTGCAACTCAGTGAAGCGCAAGGACCCAATGGCCCGCTGCGCATGAGACGGCTGGACTAATTTCGCCCGCTTGCATTTACCCTCCGCTCATTTTCGGCCGGAGGGTATTCGTGTTGATGAGTGCAGCTGAATGATCGGATCCTTCGGCCAGGCGCAGCGCCCTTGACGAGGTGCGCACAAATCAGGGTCGTGTCAGGCGCGACAAGCACGCCTGGACCGATAAGCGGGAAGGGCATAGTTCGACTATTTCCGCTATGTGTAGGATTGGCATGACGAAAGTGCTATCCTCAAGAACTGAAGGACGTGCGAGATACGGATGACAGCGGATCAGATCCCCGAATTTGTAGCCGAAATCTTGGCAACCGGTTGTCCGATCTATGCACTTGGTCGATCAACCTACGTGATCGCCGAATTTGTCTTGCCTGAAGAGTTGAGCGAAAGCGTCAGTGACGAAGTTAACGCGATCTGCGAGCGATACGGTGATCGAAGCCACCTCCAGCTCGAGATCGCCGCTTATCTCCGCAGCATCGACCACTGGATTGAAGACCCTTCCGAGATCCTTCACTAGACATAAATCGGCGGACAGCGGGCGCCGGGTATTTGTCCAGTGACCAGTGCATCAAGAGGCAAGACTGTCGCATCTCTAGCTGACCCAACTGTCGCACTTGGAAATAGAATGTACCCGGCTACAAACAATGTGGCGGAGGAGTTGGAATGTCCGCTGTGCTGCAAAGTTAAAATGTCCGCAGCAGTCGCCACACAGCACCACGATCAGCCCCGATCTGAGCGGCAGACCCGCTTGCAAGATCAGATCGGGGCGGGTGGGGGCACACCGCTTCGGCTTTAGCTTTGAGACCATTGTACGGCACTTCATTCCGCAGCCTCCTGCCGCGACAATGCCTTCGTCCGCTTGGCAATCACCACCGGATCACTCATGAAGTCCGTCCGCCGGCCAGGCTTCCCAACGCGCTTGACGTAACCATTCTTGCCGCTGTTGCTCTTTACTTTCGGCTTGTCCTGCTGTTCCTGGCGCTCCCTGATATAGGCCAATACGTCACCCAGCCGCTTGTTCTCGGTGATCGCCGCATGCGTTACCCGCTGCTCCTTGTCGAACACCGTGTAGGGCAGGGAATGGCCTTTCCAACGAATGTCCAGGTGGCCGTCTGCATAGGCGTAGGTCTCGACATATTTGCCAACTAGACCACGCGTGACTTCGCTCTCCTCCAGCATGATCCGCTTGCCCTCGAACGAGAACGTCAGTTGCGATCCGACATAGCGCTGCTCGCGCTTGCACAGGATCTCCGTCAACCGATCCGGCGCCAGATTCAGCGGCCGGTGCAGGTCGTCCGAACGGGCAGGGGTAACCGCAAAACGCGCATTGTAGTCCTCCATGAAAACAGGCAGAAACGCATTGCCCGCCTCCATGGTCGCGATCCCTGCGAGCCGCAGCTCCTTGACCAACCGATCCTGCAGCGTCCGGTTCATCCGCTCAACACGGCCTTTGGCCTGGCTCGAGTTTGCACAAAGAATCTCGATATTTAACTCGCAAAGCGCACGTCCGAACTGCGTCATGCCCTGGCCACCTTTGGCATCCTTCTTCGCCACCCGAAACACCGAATGCTTGTCCGAATAAAAGGCAATCGGTGCGCCGTGACGCTTGAGATAGAGCTCCAGCGCATCGAAGTAGGTGAAGGCACTTTCGGAACGCACAAAGCGCAACTGCATCAACTTGCCGGTCGCATCGTCGACAAACACCAGCAGCGAACACGATGGTCCACGATCCTCGAACCAGCGGTGCTCTGACCCGTCGATCTGCACCAGCTCGCCATAGGCTTCGCGCCGCAGTCGCGGTTGATGAAACGTCCGGCGCTGCTTGCGCGACAACCACAGCCCAGCATCGGACATCCAACCGCGCACCGTCTCGCGCGACACACGCAAGCCATCGCGCTCAGTCAGCTTCTCGGCTGCCAACGTCGGACCGAAATCTGCATAACGTTCGCGGACCAGCGTTATCGCATAATCGCGAACCCCGTCACTGATCCGATTGTTTGAGGGCCGGCCGATCGCCTTGTGACGGATCGACGCCGCGCCGCCGGTCCGGATACGCTCCAGCAGCCGGCGTACCTGACGCTCGCTCAGGTCAAGCACATGCGCCGCTGAAACCGTGGTCATCCGCCCGGCAACTACCCTCGACAGAATCTCGATCCGCTGCAGATCACGCTCGCTCATCGCTATCAATCCCATCTGCAATCTCCCACGCATCGTTCAGGACCGGGGAGTGTGACATTCCAACTTTGCAGAAACAGGACATTCTAACTTTGCGGCTACAAACAAAGATCGCATAATGTATGTTATGGAACTTCGTCGAACCGAATTTGGATGGGATAGAAAACTCTGCCTTCTGAACCCCGCCGCACGTCAAGTGCTAACACGGTGACGCGACCGATTGCGCCGCACTGGTCGCCAATTCGACCCTGTTGCGCCCCGCGCCCTTGGCCCGATAAAGCGCAACATCAGCTTCACGATAGGCCTCGTCAAGATCAGCGACAGACGAGACAACTGCTATCCCGAAACTGGCAGTTACACGCAACGAGGGCGGCAGTCCTTCCAGTGACATCGTCGCATGACGTAACTTCAGAGCCAATCGACCTGCCTCATGCTCAGAAGTCTGGGGAAGGAAGATGGCGAACTCCTCCCCGCCTAGCCGACCGAGCGCAGAGCCTTGCGGCGCCTGAGAGCGCAAGGCTTCGCTAAAGGCCCGGATCACGGTATCACCCACATGGTGTCCGTAGGTATCGTTTATGCGCTTGAAGTGATCGAGATCGGTGATGATGATGGCATGCCGCCCTCGCCCATGCCGCTGAAGCGCTTCATTGACCTGCCTGTCAAAACCGCGTCTGTTGGCGAGCCCTGACAGGCTGTCAACTTCCGATTCCGTCCTGTGAACAGCCAGTATTTCAAGGACAAGCTTTGCCAGAAGCGTCAAGCCGACGGTGACGATCAAGACAGCCGTGAGGCTTTGCGAAATCAGAGCATAGTTGGTGTGGACATAATCTTTGGCCGTCGCTCCGGAGCCAACCCAGACCGCCAACCCGGCTTTGCCGAAGAAATGTGCGCTTGTGATGGTCAGGAGAATGCCCAGGAAAAGGTCGAGGGTGGTCCGTTGCCGCGCAAGGATCACCGTGATCGCGCCCACAAGAACAACCAGCGCGAACGGACTTTGATAGAGCAAGGCTTGCAAAGGCGTACCGCGCGGCAGTTCATAGATCATGTGCGCCAGCATGACACTCGCCAGAACATAAACTGAGGCGATCGGCAATGAAATGCGACGCCCGTACATCTGACCGATACCGATCGTCAGCATGACCATACCGCATAGTACCGTGGCAAAAGCGCAGAGTGCCCAAAAGCGGGTCGGACCGGCATAGGCGACCAGTAGCTCGCAAATTGCTGAAAGCGATGCGACACCAAATCCTGCGCCCAGCCAGATGACGGCCGTGCGCGAGTGACTGCGCCTTGCCACGACGACAAAAACCACACTGAATGACAGTGCGACGACAAAGTTGACGACCAAAAAAAATGCTGCGCCGTTCATCTCATTCCGCTCGAGCTTGTTAGGTTCGGTGTCCTCCTCGCCCCCCAGTTTTACAAGCCATGTGTAAAGGAAATGGCCAATTGGCGACGTTTATAGAACAGGAAATGGCGGTTCCAAAGGCATTCGATGGATCGCTCTAGAGTGAGATCTCCAGCAGATGCCTAATAGGTCTCTCGTTTTTTTATCTTGTAAGACTGGCTACTGATCGCGTGCCACGCATGACAATGCTTGCCGCGCCATCACAAAGTCGTTCTGCCGGCCAGGAGACTGTCAGCCGCTTCAGGCCAGAAGTTTCCGGGCAGACCAACACAAATCTGTGTTGGAAAAGAGGATCAAGACCTAGACTGTACCCAATCCTCAAGCAAATCCGGGGCAGCCTTGCCAGAACCGAGCGCGCGCACAAGAGAGAGCACCTTTTGCTGAACCGTTTCATCTTTGATCGAAACGAACGCCCGAGCAAGCGCGAGACAGTCCTTTGAGGTCAAAAGCTCAGTTGGTGTATCGCCCTGATGCTCAATTGCACAGGCCGACGGGCTCGGAGCCTCTTCGAAGAAATAGTTGATCGGGGTATCCAGGATCGCCGCGATGTGCTGAAGGCGGCTTGCACCAACGCGGTTGGTGCCTTTTTCGTATTTCTGGACCTGCTGGAACGTCAGTCCCAACCCTTCAGCCAGTTTTTCCTGGCTTACCCCAAGCATGTTGCGGCGCAGTCGAATGCGGGCACCAACATGACGGTCGATAGCATCGGGGGCTTTACGCATAGATTTACTCCTAAAATAAAACATCCAATCATCGCGCGAATTGCATCAAGGTGCAATCGAAAGACCAGAGAGACGACAGCTCAAGCAGACGCGATAATGCGCTCAAGAAACCGGATGTTTCCATAATCTACACACCAAAACGGGCTTCAGCATTGCAGACTGGCAAAACCGCTAAGTGACATATGGTGCCTGTTCTTCGGCGACAGAAATGTCAGGCGACAGACTTACGGTTTGGCGATCAATGATTAGCGACCAACCGAAAGCAGAACGTAAGGCATGAAATTCTTTGCTGCCCCGCATTATACATTTTACCATCACGCAACACTGGACCGCCAATATGATACCATTATCCAGAATAACAAATTTTAAACACTATAAAAATCAAGCTCACAGCCAGTAAACTAAGATTTATTTCCTATATTTGTTAGAAAAAACACTAAACAGGAAAAATTACGCAAGAAAATCAGTACGGATTGGGTTTCAAAATTTCTTGCAACAATACGTTGCTTAATTTGAAATTTTCAACAATGATATACTTCAATATAAAAATCTGACATTCTTCAATACATCCAGCGCTCAGACCAACTGATAAAACACGAAACGACGAGTTCCCAATGCGATCGTCGAAACCATTTTCAGTAAAAGTCCTTGGCGCCTTCGACCTGGTAGATCGCAGCGGGCGGTCGATCAGGCCAGCGGGCCGAAAGGACTGCGCGCTTATGGCAATGCTTGCCCTGACCCGCAACCATCGTCAAACGCGTACATGGCTACAAGACAAGTTATGGGGCGATCGCGGTCCCGCTCAGGCTGCAGCCAGCCTGCGACAGTCGCTGACCACGCTTCGAACGCTGTTGAACAGCGAGACCGAGGTTCTTTCTGCGGATCGCACCTGGATCTGGCTAGAGCGGAATCATGTCGATTTCGATCATCTTGCGCCGGGCTGCCAGGGTGAAATCCTGCGCGGTTTTGATCTGCGGGAGGAGGGCTTCAATGATTGGCTGCGGCAGACACGCAGCGAGTTCGAGATGCGCGCCCTCAGGTGGGGTTTGGCCGAGCCCCCAAGTCAGCCGGACCGACGCTGGTATGTGCATTTGTCCATGAGCCCTACGGCCGATGAGGGGCTGAGCGAGATCGGCGAGTGCTTGGTTGAAAAGATCATCGAAGCACTTTCGATCATCGGTCTTCCCGTGGTGATTGGCGCCGAGCGCGATTGCGGCCCAGTGCGCGCGACGGACCTTGTGACACGTGTCCGTATCCTTCGCATGGGATCCACTGGCAGCCTATCTCTCTCCGTCACTGACGGGTTTGGCTCACTCAAATGGCAGGTCCGACGCGAAATCGCGCCGAAGCGTTGGTATGAAATCAGAAATGTTCAGTACGAGATCGTTCACCTGCTGCAGGACTTTGCCATTCGAATTGAGGCAAAAAGCCTGAAGGGCGCGCAATGGAGCGCCCATGCCAATCGCTGTCAGGCACTCCTGGGAATGCTGGTTCCGGGATCGATGATGCCTCGCGATATCATCGGATGCGGCGAAGCGGCGCTTGCCGCAGAAGAGACCGGGCTCAGTCACGCTTTGCTTGGCATCGGGCATCTCCTGCAATTGAACGATCGCAAGGGGCATCTGGCCCCAGACAGTCATCAGGTCATGGAGTGCTTCCGTACAGCCATGCGGCTATCGCCTGAAAACGGCCTGACACTGGCCATGGCCGGCCACAGCTACGGGTTTCTACTACACGACCTTGAACGGAATTTGGCTTTGACCAAAGAGGCCGTACGCCTGCTTCCAGGGCATGGTGCATGCTGGATTTTCTACGCGATTGCGCTGACCTATTGCGGCAAGGCCAACGAGGCTGTGAGAGCAGCGAGAACGGCAGTTTCGCTGTGCCGCGGCACTGTCGCCCAGGCCTTTGCCCTGGCGATCGAACAATTCGCCAACCTGATGGCCGGTCAAATCCGCAGGGCAATCCAATCTGGGGAAGTCTCGCTTGAGCATATCCTGTTCCGCCCGACGATCATGGATCTGATGACCGGATACGCGCTTCTTGGAGAGACCTCCAAGGGTCGGGACAAGTTGAACGCGCTCATCACGCGCGAGCCCGATCTTTCCATCGATATGCTGCGCTCCAGCGAATATCCGATCGTCAACCCGGCCCATCGGGAGCTGACCTTACACGCGGCCCGGACATTGGGACTCAAATAGCGGAGGAATTCACCGATGAGGCTGGCACCCTATGGCGTCATGCATGACGCACTCAAGCTCCAGATCATGCCGCCAGAGACTGTGCCAAGGGACTGGCCCACGACCGATGACAGCTATCCGACGATTATTACCGCTTGGATGGCCGAGGTCGCAGACAAGATCTGGCCGCGTTGGGAAAATGGCGGCTGGAGGGGAAAGGCTGCCAGCTTTGCGGAACATGAAACACAAAGCGAGTTGCAGCTTGCTATTCGTCTCTATCAGGGCGGGGGCGACACACTGGGCATCCTGTCTGATTTGACGGGCGCAGAAACTCCTTTCGAAGGGCCGCGCCGGGACCATCTCTGGCATTATCGTATTGAAGACGCTCGTTTCGATCATCCAGACTATAGCGGCCTTGAGCTGCCAAGTTCCGTATCGACGTCAATCGAATACCGGACGGGCAAGGACGGCACCGCGAACTATCCTTTGTATGGGGGGCCTGAGGTTGAAGCGACAGCATTTAAAAGAATCTTCTTGCAAGATGCTGCAGGCAAGCGGCCAGAGGTCCTCGGGTTGAAAGAATATTTCCAGCGACCGCGCCCCAGAGCGGCGGCGACCGCTTTAAACCTGCCTGGTTTTCGCTGGGTTACGGCCCATCGCAACGTCCATACGGGTCAGCATCCGGCCTTTCCCAGCGGTCATTGCATGCAAGGTATCCTCGGTGGCTGCACGGTTTACGACCAACTGATCAAGGCGGGACAAAAGCCGACAGCTGCGGAGAGAGAACGGCTGCAGAAATATATGGTCGATTGGGGCGACAGACGGGTCTTTGCCGGCGTCCACTATATGAGCGACAATATCGCCTCCTGGACGCTTCTGCGCCGGATTATACCCCATGTGTTCGAAAGCGAGGAAATCACCGAGCTCGCCGTGGAAGCCATCATTCGCCACAGTCGCGTATTTGCTGACATCACGGCCCACTTTGACAGGAGCAGTCCGGCACTCTCGATGCTTCTGGAGGATTTCCCGGAAGCCGTTGGCACATCGTGAGTTCTGGTCGATCCTCGTCAGCCGCTCTGATTTAACGATGTTTTGACGATAGATTGACCGTGAGCTCACGGATCAAAGGCACAGTCGCAGCAGCTTGAAGGAGGCTGCTGATGACACCCGATAACTTTCGCATCGCAATGCTCAATAGCCTGCGTGTTGGACCGTACGACGCCCCACATCAGACCAATGCTCCCGTGGAGGAATGGTTGATTGCTGAGCGACGGGGTCCGGCGGGCGAATATCTGATCATCTCGGATACCGCCACACCGGTAGCTCGCGACACCCAAGCGGCGCCAGATAACCTCAGCGAGCAAAACTCGATCTTTGCCATCCTCGCGGAGAACAGCGCCGACAGGCCTCAATTCCTGATGCTGCGGCATTTGCCAGCTGGCGTTACGGTGCCGGGCCGCTTCTTTCCGGCAGACGGCATGGCCGTGTTGCACATGGACGGCTCAAGGCTCCACCTGACGGCCATCGGACGCCACGCGCATAGCCGGGGCTCAGTGGATGGCGAGAGCGTCCTTTACGATGTGCCCCATCCTGCCCCCAACGCCGAGGGCGCGCTCAATTGGCACTTTCTCGCCCAACAGCAAGCTTGGACACCAAGTCGGTGAATGGCTCGCTGAGAGCCACGCATCATTGAAACGCTTGAACAATCAAGAAACCAGATGGAGACACCGATGCTTGTTCTACCTGATGTCGACGAACCTGCCGGGCTTAACGCATTTCCGGTCCTGTACTGGAATCATGCCGGCCTCCAAATGAACCGTATCACGCATTCGCTTCGCGGCCCGCAAGGTGGCCCTACCATGAGCTCTAGAGCTCTGGGACTTCTTCATCTTGCCATGCACGACGCCTTCTTCGGCGCTCTCGGTCATGACGAACACTCGTCTCCCGCAACCTGGTTGCGAGACGTCAATCGTCCGCCACTCGATCCTTCCATCCAGGCAACGGAAGCAAATGCCAATGCAGCCCTCACCGCTGCCGCCATTACAATCCTTGAGCGACTATATTGTGCTCCGGGCGAGGTCTGTGACGCGGCAAGCAATGCGCTGCGCGACGCGATGCGCAACTTCAAGAGCCCATTCGGTGTGGCAATTGCAGCAGGATCGCCGGCGCATCACTATGGCGTGACCATTGCCGAAAGAGTCCACGCAGCACTTGCGGTATTGCCAGGCGAGCCGGGCGCCGATCAGGGCGACTACCGGCCCCGGGGAGGTCGCTATCACTTCGATGACGAACCACTCAACCCTGTCCGCCGCGTGGACATTGATCCTCGAGACCCTTCAAAAGGACAAAAGGCACAGCGTGTCTATCACGCGCCCTTTTACGGTGAGACCGTGAGAACCTTTGCAGCGACCGATCCGAATGGCCATCGGATCGCCGACTGGCCAAGACCACCGGAGCCAGAATACGTGGCAGCACTTGAGGAGGTCCAGCGGCTTGGCGGCGCACCGCTCCTGAACACAACGCATCGGACGGCAGACGAGACGGTGGCGGCCTATTTCTGGGCTTATGATGGAGCCAATCTCATTGGAACACCTCCGCGTCTTTACAATCAGATCCTGCGCAATATCGCCTGGTCGAGGAGCGATGCCTCGCTGAGCGACTTCGACAGAAGCAAAGAGTTCGTCCGGCTGTTTGCGCTTGCCAATGTGGCGATGGCGGATGCAGGCAAATTCGCCTGGGCCGAAAAATACCGGCACGATCTCTGGCGCCCATTGTCTGGCATTCGCCAACACGACGCAAGCGCATTCGCCTCCGAGACCGGAAGCACAATGGTGACGCCGCCTGCCGATCCGTTCTGGCTCGCACTTGGTGCGCCAGAAACAAACTCCAACCGTCTGAGCTTCAAACCACCCTTCCCCGCCTATCCCTCAGGCCATGCAACCTTTGGCGCAGCATGCTTTCAGATGGCAAGGCTCTACTACGCCTCGAACGGGACGGCCGCTGTTGACAGAAATGGGGTCGACGACATCGGTTTCACATTTGTGTCGGAGGAGATGAATGGCGTAAGCCGCGACTTGCATCAGCCTTACGATCCTTCATCGCCGATCGAGGACCAGCCAGGGCTTGTTCGGACCTATGTGAAGCGCAACTTCCCGTCCCTCTGGCATGCAATATGGGAAAATGCGTTCAGCCGGATTTGGCTGGGTGTCCACTGGCGTTTCGACGCCTTTGACTATCGCGATACCGGAAGCGGTCGCGATGCCGACGGGCGCGAGCGCTACAAGGACCCTGCCGATGTCGGCTATTCGCATGTCTGGACTGCAAAGCGGAACGCCGGCGACCCACTGCCGATCGGCGGCGTCCCCTTGGGTCTCGGCATCGCCAATGACATTTTTGACAGCGGCATGCGACAGCAAGCCGACGAAATGCCGAAAGCGCGGTCGACACCTCAGCAAAGCAAGATCACGGACACGACCTACTAATCGAGACGGGCCGTCTCGTCCAGACGGGGCGGCCCTTGGCGTCAAAGGCAGTGATGGTCTTCCATGAGCCTTTTTCGCGTCCCCAAACGCATCATGCCCGCCAGCCGCCGTGTGATCTGCCTGTCCGCCGAGACGAGAACAAAGATCGTCAGGACAGCGGGTTGCGGGGCGAAGTTGACCAAGCATGGAGAGCTTGAATCGGAGAAACCCATGTTGTTTTCTACCGCAGTGGATACGACCATCGGCTTGATGATGGTCTATCTCTTGCTGAGCCTGATCTGCACGAGCATTAACGAAGCAATAGCAGGCTTGACACGATTAAGGGCTCGCAACCTTTACTACGAGCTTTCGCGCGCGCTCGGGGACGAAAGGATACGCAATGCCTTTTGGCAAACCAACCTGATCCGAAGTCTGTCGCGGCGAGGTCTGGATGACCCAGGACCCAATATCGTTCGGGGACGCGCGATCGGTGCAAAGGAGGCACCGAGCTACCTTGAACGCCGGGATTTCGCAGTCGCATTGATCGATGCGCTTGGCAAGGTTGGTAGTTCAGATGGTCCCGATCGCCCAGCCCGACCAATCGCGATGGCCTTCGAGAGGATCGACAAGGATTCTCCGCTTCTCCAAATTTTTCAAAGTCTTGGTTTGGATCTAAACTCCTCCATCGAGGAAGCCAAGACCGAGTTGGGTCGATGGTTCGACCAGGTAATGGCGCGTGCCTCAGGCGTCTACAAGCGTTGGATGTCGCTCTTGTCCTTCGCAGTCGCATTGATCTTGGCCTCAGCACTGAATGCCGATAGCCTAGAGATTGCCCGCATGCTCTGGTACGACGAGACCTTGCGCGCGGCAGTCGCTCAGTATTTTGAAGGGCTGTCACGGGGCTCGCCGAGCCTGCCCTCTATTGCACAAGTCGATAAAGCCCTTCCTCTGCCACTTGGCTGGCCAGAGTCCCAGCCGTTTGGCAGTACCGTTGGCCAATATCTGTCGAAATGCCTGGGCCTCGTGCTGACGGCCTTTGCCGTGACACTTGGCGCACCCTTCTGGTTCGATCTCCTGTCGCGTTTCGTTGCAGTTCGAAACAGTGGTCGGCCGGAAGGGCCAAGACACAACGGCCCCCCTCAAAAACGCTGATGAGATGCTGAATTCGAACGCGCGTTCACAATCTCAGCGCTGCCAATTCATCAAAAGCGTTCTCAGGAACTGATCTTCGCGCCAAAGAATGCCCAAAACCGCAGCTTCCGCGATATTGACGGGCTCCGCCACAAATGCGCTGATCGGCTTGACCTTGGCCTTTGCACCGGACCATATCGCCGGGGGGCCTGAGTTGAAGGCAAAAGCATTCCTTGCGATCGGAGGCGGATCTGGCATGGCAAAAAAAGACCAAATTGACCTGGAAACGATGGAGAAGGTGCTGCAAGAGTATGAAGAAGGCATGCCGGCCGCCCAGTTATGCCGCAAATACGGCATAGCAAGATCGACCTTCTACTACTGGCTGTCAAAGACGACAGCCACGGGCTCTGCTCAGAAAGATCGTGTGGTTGCACTAAAGGCTGAAAACGCCAGGCTGAAGATCATCCTGGCTGAGCGTGTTCTGGAAATGATCCTTGAGCAGGCCAATCTCAGCGACGACCAGCAATGGCGAAAGACGCTGACGACACTTCTGACCGTCGATGATACCGATCAATGACGATTAGACATCGGTCGCCCAGGCGTCGCAAGAGCAATCGACCAAGTGTTCTGACTGACACAACTTGCGGTGCGATCGCGATAAAAAAACTGGGTACCAGGCTTGTAAGGCACCTATCGGCTTTGCCCGGATTCGAAGTATTGCCGACGGGGCTCAGGCGTTGATCGTCGCAATGATCAAGACAATCGTGATTACGATCGCGACGACGATGCAAAGTGCAAGCAGCCGCATTTTTCAATCCCTCATCAAAACCCCAGTTGAAGATGCGGCAGCCTGCTCGCGCGCGCCTTGCATCTTTAAGTACGAAACAGTCCAGCGTGTAAACTCTAATTTTTGCCAATACCCTCAGACCTATAGACAAAGGATAGCCACCATATATTTGCGGCAACCGGAGCGGGGAATGCGCAGAAGGACTTTCGTGTCTTGTTCTATCGGGTCGCCACGCGACGGAACGCTTGAGATGATTGAGCATCCGTTCGATGCAGCTTCGATCCTTGTATGTCGGCTAGTCGCATGCAGACGTGTAATTGGGATGGACCCCCTAAAGAAGCATGGGTCTCATCCCATAGCCTGAGGATGGCTACGAACTGTTGAACTGATGCTGCCAGCCATCTGTCAGCCTCCGTTCGACGAATGCCTCAAGCGGAGGGTCCCAGACGCTTTCTTCGGCCCAAGGGCGGAAGCGCAGATGCATAGCCTTCCACTTTTCGTGGCGCTCATGCATGTCGCGCCGGGGGCATCAGACCCGAAGAACATGCAGCATGCCGTCGACTTGTTGTCGATTATCCTACGAGTGCAGGCCCTTTCTACCGCGTTTGGTGCAACAGCCCCTCGATGATCCGCCATTCCATATCCGCCAGCTCCCGGTCAGCCAAAATCACCTCCTGAAATGCAGTCTTGACTGACGTTTCCGTTGATTTTCGGAATCCCCTCTATCAACGGCACCTATAACTTCCGCGAGAGCTCGGCGTTGACTAAGGCATAAGTCCGGGCTGCCCCCCGCACGGGCCCACCTAAGGGCCATCGAACGGCCAGACGGCCGGCTTCAGCGTCAAGGGCAAGACATCGGAGATCAGCATCTCCTGCGGGGCATCAAGCCAGGCATGCAGGGTTACACCGCCCGGTTCGATGGCAAGCGCATGCACTGCTCCATCCCGCCGATCGCGATTGACGGAATGGGCCGTGGATGGACCGATCAGGCAGCTGACCTTGCCGATCTGGCCGGTGATTGCGCGGTGAACATGGCCGGAAATCATCTTTGCAACGCCACTATAACGTTCCAGCCGCTCCATCAGGGCTGCACCATTGCGTAGATTGTCCTGATCCATGGGCACGATGCCACAGGGCAGCCACTGATGATGGGTCGCGACAATCACTGGATGACCGTTCAGTTCATCAAGGCACTGATCGAGAAAGGCAAAGCCCTCCTCAGACAGCCAGCCGTGATGCGCCCCCTCAAGCAGCGTATCAAGACCGATGACGGCAAAGGGGCCAAAATCGCGCATCCAGTGAATGGGACCGGATTTTGACATCCAGTCAGAACCGCCAAAGGCTTTTCGCATGCCCTCATGCGTGTCGTGATTGCCGGGAATGGCAAGCCAGGGCAAAGCGAGATCGGCCATGATCTCGGCAAAATGCTGATATTCCTCGTCCGTACCATGCTCTGTCAGATCGCCGGTGACGATGGCGCAATCGACAGCCCCGAGCGCAGCCAAGCGTTCGTTGATCGAGGCAACCGCGGTGCGCAGCGCAGTTGCCGTATCGGAATGGCCGCAAACAAGCGCGCCTTTGGCAACAATATGGGGATCACTGATCTGGATGAAGGCTGGCATTCAGGCGGCTGCTTTCTGAAAGGTTGAGGGTAAGGATGGATTGCGGCGCGATCGAAAGATGGACAGTATCACCGGGTTTCGGCGCGCTCAGGCCCTGATGCAGGCAAAACAGGATGTCGTCTGCCGCACCTGACAAGGCGATGCGGTAATGCGTGCCAAGGAAGGTGACGGTTTCGACCCGTGCAACCAAGGGGCCGTCATCTGTAATCTTCACGTCTTCGGCGCGGACAAAGGCGGCCTTGCCATCGGCGGGCGCACGCAGCGACAGGGCACCGCCCGGCAGACGCAGATTTGCCCCCAAGATGTGACCGCCAAGCGGCATGGAATTGCCGACGAAGCGCGCAACGAACGCATTTTCCGGTGCGCGGTAAAGCGCCTCCGGCGTGCCGATCTGTTCGACCCGGCCCTGGCACATGACGGCGACCCGATCGGCAATCGCCATGGCTTCATCCTGATCATGGGTAACGAAGACAGCGGTGATGCCGAACTGCCTCAGCAGGCCTGCAAGCTCATCCCGCAAGGTCGTACGCAAGGCGGCATCGAGCGCCGACAAGGGTTCATCGAGAAGCAAAAGCCGTGGGCGCGGCGCAAAGGCGCGGGCAAGCGCCACACGCTGGCGCTGGCCGCCGGAAAGTGCCGTGATCGAACGCGCGGCATAGGGCTCCAACCGGCAAAGGGCGATCACCTCATCAACTCGGCTTTCGATTTCCGGGCGTGCCAAACCCTGCATCTTCAGGCCGTAACCGATATTGCCGCGCACCGACATATTGGGAAAAAGCGCATAGGATTGAAACACCATGCCGATCTTGCGCCGCTCCACCGGCTGGTCGGTCATATCGCTGTCGTTGAAACGGATCGAGGCTCCAGCATCAGCCGTTTCGAGGCCTGCGATGATGCGCAGCAATGTTGTCTTGCCGCAGCCGGATGGCCCGAGCAGCGAGACGATTTCTCCTTCGGCGATATCAAGATCAGTCGGCTGAAGCGCACGGGTGCCGCCGGGAAAGGTTTTGGCGATGTTGCGAAGGGCAAGGGTCATTGTGTGATCCTCTGGGCACGGGAGCTGGCCCATTGCATGGCAAGAAGGAGGGGCACGATCATCACGAAGAAGATCAACGTATAGGCCGAAGCGATCTCGAGCCGCATGGAGGCGTAGCTGTCGGCAAGGCCGACCGGCAGGGTTTTCAGGTAAGGCGTATGCAGCATCCAGGTGAGGTTGAACTCGCCGATCGACAATGTCACCACGGTAAGCGCACCGGCCAGAATGCCCGGCAGCGCATTGGGCACGACGACATCGACAAACCGCCGCGCCGGCCCTGCCCCAAGGCTTGCCGCTGCCTCTTCCAGCGTCTTCAAGTCGATCGCCGCCAGAACGGCCATGACGGAACGGACCATGAAGGGCAGCGTGTAAAGAACATGGCCGACCAGAATGAAGGTCCAGCTCATGCGAAAACCCTTGTAGGTGCCGTAGAGTTGAAGCAGCGCCAAGGCCAGCGCTAGACCTGGAATGGCAAGCGGCAGCGAGATGAACTCTTCGAGTGCCCGGGTCAGACGACCGGGATTGCGGGCCATGGCATAGGCGGCGGGGATCCCGATGATCAGCGTGACGAAGAGGCAGGCGAGCGCAATGCCGATGGAGAGAAAGATCGAACCGGCATAGAGATCCCAGACCTCGACAATCCATTTGAGTGTCAGGCCCGACTTCAATCCTTGAAAATAATTGACCGTCACACCCGCCAGAACCGACTGGATGGTCGGCACCAGGAGGAAGGCCGCGGCCAGCAGGGTGACAATCAACTGCAGTGCTTTTCCAGCGCGCATCGCCTTCAGCCTCCCGCAGCAATGGTTGAGCCGGAGAAGATCCGCGCCACAAACAGGATTGCCCAGGTCACCACGCCGAGGCAGACCGAAAGGGCGGCAGCCATGGCGATATTCGCCGACAGGGTAAACTCGGTATAGATCACCATCGGCAGCACATCGATATCGGTGGCAAGCGTGAAGGCTGTGCCAAAGGCGCCCATGGCGGTTGCAAAGGCAATGGCGCCAGCGGCAATCAGCGCAGGTGCTAGTGCTGGCAAGAGCACATCGAGCACCACCCGATGCGGTGGTGCACCGAGCGTGCGCGCCGCCTCTTCGAGCGCGGGATCGATCTTTTCAGCAGCAGCCATGACGGTCAGCAGCACGCGCGGGATCGAGAAATAGAGATAGCCGAGGAACAGCCCGAAGATGGAATAGGCAAAGACAGCCTGGCCCGGAAAGATCGCATTGAACAGGCCCTGACGTCCGCCAAGAAGTATGATCATGAAGCCGACCACGACACCGGGAAAGGCCAGGGGCAGCGTCAGGATCGACAGGAGGATCGAGCGGCCGTGGAAGCGATTGCGGGTCAGAAAAACGCCGACCGTGGTCGAGACCAGAAGGGCTGCCAGTGTGACTGCGAACGAGACGAGCACCGTCTGGATCAAGGTCGTCAGGTAACGCGGCGTCTGCAAAATCTGCCAATAGATTGCCCAGCCCGCCTCTCCCTCACCCGAGGCCAGGATCAGCCGCGCAATGGGCAGGGCCAGAAAAGCCAGAGCAAAGATGGCCAGTGGCACAAGGCACAGGCTGACAAACAGTCGGGATGACATGGGGGTGGGCTCCTTAAGGCGAAGGCCGGGCAGCGCTGAACGCCCTGCCCGGCCTGAATGTTACTTCACCTCGGCCAGATAGCGTTCGCCAAAGCCCTTCTGGGCAGCGGCCATCGCAGAATAGTCGACGGAGACGGCGCGCTCATATTCGCTGTCCGGCAGGAAGCGTGCAGCAACCTCGGCCGGAAGGGCCACAGGACGGGCCGGCTTCAGATAGGCATTGGTCCAGATGGCCTGGCCTTCATCCGAAAGAATGAAGTCGAGTGCCTTCTTGCCGGCCTCTGCATTGGGCGCACCAGCGACAAGGCTCATGACGTAGGGAACACGGACGGTGCCTTCGCAGGGCATGACAAACTCGAACTTGCCGCTCTCGTTGTACTTGGCGCGGTAAGCATTGAAGTCGTAGTCGAACAGGATCGGGATTTCGCCCGAGACGACGCGGGCAAAGGAGGTCTGCTTCGGCACGATCGGGCTATTGGCTGCCAGATCCTTGAAGTATTTGATGGCAGGCTCAAAATTGTTGAGATCGCCGCCGAAGGCCTGGTTGATGGCAACAGCACCAGCATAACCGACAAAGGCCGATGCCGGATCTAGATAGCCGACCATGCCCTTGTATTCAGGCTTGGTCAGGTCTGCCCAGCACTTCGGCACAGGCGCGCCATACAGCGCATCGACATTCACGAACATGCCGAGCGTGCCATAGTGAACGGCAAACCAGTTGCCTTCCGGATCCTTCAGGCCTTCCGGGATTTCGTCGAAGCCGGCCGGCTTATACGGCTGGACAACGCCTTCGGAGATGGCGGCAATGCCAGTGGTCACGCCGTAATAGGCGACATCGGCAACGGGGGATGCCTTTTCAGCAATCATCTGGCTGAGCGCCTGGCCGGAATTCTTGTTGTCATGCGGCATCTTCACGCCGACTGTTTCATCCAGCGCCTTGAGCATGGAAGCCCAATCGGCCCATTCCGGCGGGCAATTGTAGCAGATGGCATCTTCGGCTAATGCGGGTGCAGCCATAGCCGTTGCGAAAAGAACGGCAAGAACGGTAAGTTTCATCGGTTCATCCTTGGTTGAGCGTGAGGTTCATCAGGGAGAGCAGACGGCGGTTGGGTGGCAGCCCGACCGTCGTCACCTTTTTCCGGGTTCGGCGCGGCAAGCGTGGCGCCGGCCCGGAAATGGAATGGCAAGGCGGGCGGCTGAACAGCGACACCTCCTTGCAACATATCGAGAATTGAGCGAGCCGCCTGGCGGCCCATGGCCTCTGGCGAGGTCTCGACGGTGGCAAGCGGCGCTTCAAGAAGCCGGCCCACTTCAATGCCATCAAAGCCGGCAACGGAGAGATCCTGCGGCACCCGCCAGCCAAGCAGCCGGGCCGCCTTCTGCACGGCGATTGCCAGGAAATCATTTGAGGCAAAAATCGCGGTCAGATCCGGATGCTGCGCCAGGATTTCGGCCAGGCATTCAGGCTTGGCGGCCTCGGCTTCGCCGATCTCGATCAGGGCGGGTGCCGGCAGGCCCCGAGCGATGCATTCGCCGTGAAATCCGGTGTAGCGATTGCGCGAGCGATCAGAGGTCGAAAAGCGCAAGGCGACAAATCCGGTGCGCTGGTGGCCCAATTCGACAAAGTGCCGCGCCACCTCTTTGGCGGCCTCGAAATTGTCGATGTAGGAGGTGATGAAACCCTCCATGGGATCATGAAACATCAGCGCGACGGGAAGTCCACGCTTGCGCGCAACCTGCATGGCGGGGCTTCGGTCGGGTGCCACCATGGTTGCGACAAGCGCGTCCGTTTCCTTCGACAGCAACATCTCGATGGCCGCATCATCAGCGGCTTCATCGTAGTTGGAGCAGGAAATCAAAAGCTGGTAGCCCGAACCGAGAAGCTCCGACTGGATGCCCTGAACGGCCTCGGCAAAGACCGGATTGGCAAGCGATGGCACGAGGCAGCCAACCGTCATCGACCGGCGACTTTGTAGTGCCCTGCCAAGTGCAGAAAAACTGAAACCGAGATCGCGGGCAGCACGCTCCACCCGTTCGCGCACGTCAGCACTGGCAGAGCCGGACTTGTTGAGCACGCGACTGGCTGTCGCAATGCCGCATCCGGCCGCCTGTGCGACATCTCTGATTGTCACGCTCGTGCTGGCGATTTTACGCATGGAACCGATCCGTGGAAACGTTTCCAACGGATAGCATAGGAACGACTACAGCTTTGTGACAAGCGGCTCCTGCATCGCAATTCGATGGCCTTTCCTGTCAGCAACTAGGATAGAATGCCAAAGCAGCAGATGATGCTTGGCCCACTTCGCAAGGATCGGTGACCGGCACGCTTTCTCATGAACAGCAATAGCTTACCGGTCCTGCGTGATCTTGCAGTCGAAGCGACGAGAGGTGGCTCGGTTTGTCTGATCGGTTTCGGGCGTTTCGCTAATTGGATTTGCGCCTCGATTACGCCGCCACCTTCCTTTGTGCCAGCGCGTTGAATTAGGCCTGGTCCGGCGTCTGTCGGTCAAGCGATGGATATGGGTATCGGCTGTTGTAAATGGTCAGATATCAGCCAATGCCGACACGGGCTTCGGACACGGTCTTGTAGGCGTGGAAGGAGACCTACCCGTATTTTGTCGAACATCGGGCGCGTTCCACGAAGACATTGTCATGCCAAGCGCCCTTGCCATCCATCGATATGGCGGTTTCGGCTTTCTTCAGCACTGCCACCAAGTCCATCGTGGTGAACTGCCCAGTCCACCTCATCGTCGGCGTTCTCTAATCCTTCCAATCAATCAGAAACCCTGAGCCAGCGGTTGCGACTGATCATGCGGCAGTTCTCACCCCCACCCAGCACGACGGCGACTTCCTTCGGCAAAACGATCTCGACGGTCGACAGATGCTCAATCTCCGTCTCGCTCTTGAGCGTGAGCTGCCAGGTCATCTTGCTACCCGCCCCCTGCCCTGCTGGAATCTGGCCGAAAAGTTCAGGAAACACCTCGGTTGCCCAGGCATTCTCCCCAGCATTGCGCCAGGCAATCCGGCTCAAGCCTTCAGCCGAAAGTCGGCGGGACATTTCAAGCTGGTCGGGATGAAACGGCGTCTCGAACTCGAGTTTCCTGGGCGCCAGCCATTCCGCCGGCAGCGCGCCAGGCGACTTCGGAAAAGCCTGCTGCATCATGGCTGGGCAGCCTTCAAGCCGCGTGTCGCCAAGACGCGCCTGCCAGAGGCCAGACTGCGGTTCGATACCGGGGAAAAGTTCGATCGGCGGCTTGCCTGGCGGAAGTTCCTCCGGCTTGCGCTTGTTGTCAGGCAGGTCAACAGGCAATCCGGGTGGCAGACAGTGACTCGGGCCGGAATACAGATAACCATCGCTGCTTGCGCCAAACCCAACCAAGACCAGGGGCAGTTCTGTTCGTGCGATCCAGATCCCCTGACGGTTTCGGGCGTCGACAACAAGGATCGAGTCTGGACTAGGCGCCTCACCAAAGAAGCTCTCCATGTCACGCTTCATCTCCCGGTCCGGGGAAATGAATTCCGCCTGTCCGTTTGCATCAATGGAGATGACAGGGCTGTTGCAATCCTGCGCGGCGAAGGAAACTGAAGCTGTCACCAGAAGGATGAGGCTTGTTGCTGCTATTTGTCGGCGCATGTTTCAGTTCCCCCTGACAATGGAAAGGGCGCGGTCAAATTCGGCAGGCGCAAGGGTCCGGATGCCGGATGAGGCGGCTGCGCTGACCTTCAGGTTCTCGCGAATGAGGTCGAACTCATCCGTCGAAATGTAAGGCGTGTATTCGCAGAGTATCTGCCCTTCCCCGGCCTCAAGGCAATTGTCACCGTCCGGTTGATTGAGACCGATCAGCTTGAAATTGCCCGCGCGGTCACGATCCCAGAACCATGTGGAGATCCGGCCGTCGGGGAGCGGACGCCCAACCTCCACAGACCAGAGCGCTGGCAACCTTCCAGAGAGTGCGGGGTTGGGGTGGGAAAAATCGCATTCCTCATCGCCGCAGCGACGCAGAACCTCACCTGTCGTCAGCGTGAACTGCAGGGTCTGTCGCACACCGTCAAGCGCTTCATCTACGCTGTCCGGATCCAGGCACAATTGCCCGACCCGCGTCAGGAAACAGCCACGATCGCCGAGAGGCCAATCCTTCGGATTGAGCCAGATCGAATGGGCTGAACCGGCCTGCTGTGCAAACTCGGCACGAGGAAATGGGGATGAGGGTTCAACCTCCGCCACCCAGTCTTCCGGCAGATGGAAGGAAAGATTGGTCGCCCCATCGCGCATGTCGCAGTTTTGAACCGTCCGGTCACCCGGCAGGCAACGATGGGAATAGTCAGAAAATGCTTTCGCTTCAGCCTCCATCCCGTTTTCGCAAGCATCGGGACCATGGCCGTCATCATCGACGCAGCCACGGTCAAGAGAAGATTGATCCTGTGGCGGATCCCATTTCAAGGTCGCCTTGACGAACTGATAGGCGGCGAGCACCTGTGGATCCGTGCTCTCAAACATGCAGAACGGACCGAGCGCGCCCATCTCCTCACATGGGCCATTCATTGCTACCCACTGGCGTGGGCCAAGGACCAGCGCATCGTTTGTACCCGTTCGGAAGAAATTGACCCGCGGGGGAAAGACGTCGCCTGCCGCCTGAGCACCGCGAGTGTACCCCTCAGTCGTGGGGTAATCGGTCGACCAGCCAGCCGGTAGCATGAAGGAAAGACCCGTGCTGCCGTCCGTGATGGGGCATGGTGCCGGGCCCTCGCACAGATAGCCGGTGTCCTCGCCGAGGTTGTCAGATCCAGGCTTTGAGGGGACAAGATCGATGGAACCGGCCGGAGCCTGTGTCTCGTCCGGGAGAATGACAAAGCGGTTCTGTCCATCGGAAGAGATCGTGACCTCGCCGGTGAAGACGACGTCAGCCGCATCGCCGCGAACAGCGTAGGTCCCAGACTCAAACTGTTGCGTGACGGGCCCGGTCACGAATTCATTCATTGCCCAGGCTTCAGGCGCAGTGGATTGGCCCGGCAACGGTACCGCCGACCACTGGATCGCGGTTCCGGCGAAATCACCGGGCACATCGAAAGTCGCCTCCACCATCGCAATGGCCGGGATCTCGGGCGCGTTCGGATCCACCGAGAGTGGGATGCTGGCAAGCACCCGGCGTCCGCCGGCACCCTCCGAGAGATAACGGATCAGATAATTTCCAGGCTCCGTTGGTGCCCCCAATTCACGGGGGCCTGGTCCTGCGCCGCCAATATAGGCGTAGGTCAGTTCGCCACTCGTTTCGGTGTGGTTAGAAGGCACGATATCGATGTAATCTTGGCTGCTCCCAGGCCCCTCCCACCGCACGGACACTGTTGCACCAGGACGGACAAGAGGTGCCGCGCGCAACGAGACTTCGCCCTCGACAATCTTCAGGGGCACGGAAACACCTGCACGACGCTCGCCCGAACCCTCGACGATGTAGAGAAGCTCAAAGTCTCCCGGCACATTCGGCACCACGATTTCGGCCGGATTGGTGTCCGTAGTATAGGCATAGCTGATATCGCCTGCGTCAGCGTCATCGCGCTTGCGGATCGCCAGATAATCGCCGGGCCCGTCGGGACCTTTCCAACGAACCGAGATGGTGGAACCCATCTGGATCGGGCCTTCAGGCAGAAAAATCGCAAATTCGGAATCGCTGACCGTCAGCGGTGCGGTGGCTAGGACCTTGCGGCCTTCGGGGCCACTCCAGATGTAGCGGACAAGATAATCGCCTTCGTTCGCGGGTACGAGCAGGCGCGCCGGCGATCCTTCCCTCGTATAGGCGTAGTTGCGGCTGCCGCTGACGACCTCGCTCGTTCTCGCCGGCACAATCTCGAGATAGTCCTCGGCATTGTTCGGACCGGTCCATTCGACATCGATCGTGGTCGCGATCGCGGCTGTCGATGGCGCTGAAATAACTGCCTCGGGCAGAGCAACCGGCGCTGTTTCCGGAGCAGTCTGTTGAGCCGCAACCGTTTGCGTCAGTGCATCCGTCAGATCCGCAGTATTGCTGGCCTGGATATATCGCCCGCCTGTGTTTTCGGCGAGGCACGCCACCTGGGCGCCGTCTTCCTTTGACAGCCCGAAACCGACCACATGGGCGGTAAAATTGACGCCTGCCGCCTCCAGTTCAGATGCCAGCGCACACGGGTCCGCCTCGCAAGTCTCAAGTCCGTCAGTCACGAGCACGACTGTTGCACTTTCCTCGCCATAGCGCAGCGCCTCGGCGGCCTGACGCACGGCTGCCGAAAGCGGTGTCTTGCCAAGGAAGCGCATGGCGTTGACCGCTCCGACGACGGTTTGGCCGGTGTTCTTGCCCGGCGGCACGATAAGCTCGATATCGCCGCAATTGCCCTTGGAGCGGTGCCCATAGGCAATCAGCCCGAGTTCCTGCTCAGCCGGCAGGCGTGTCAAGACGTCAGCCACTGCTTCACGTGCGATTTCGAGTTTCGGCCGACCGTCAATCTGCCCCCACATCGAGCCTGATCCATCCATGACGATGATCGTGCGTGGTGCTTCCTCGGCATGCCCCGTCGGGATCTGAACAAGCAGGAGCCCTGCGAGGAGACTGCCGATTTTCAGCAAAGCGTTTTTCATGGATCTGTTCCTCTCAAGCCGATGCCGCAAGGGGCTGGACAGGTGTCTGCCGCGCCGATGCCCAGCTTGCGGATTTGCTGCCAATATCTCTGAATTTTCCCGAAAGCTCCTGCAGGCGTGCTCGCCATTGCGGATCCGGCACCTGTCCTTCGGTCGTCTTGAAGAAGACCTGCAGCATGCAGGTGATGGCGAGCGGTTCGAGCAAGGCTGCCTTGAAGGCCCAGGCGAAGAGAAGAGCAAAGACGAAACCGCTTGCGCTGAGCGCGCCGGGCAAGAGATAGACAAGTGCTGCAGCAGGCGCGAGCGCCAGCAGAAACACGATGAAGGATAGTCCGTAGATGATGACTGCGAGCCAGGCTGCATTGCGCAACATGGTCTTGTAGTTCTGGCCATAAAGAACAAGGGCTTCCTCCGCCGACGCCCAGGGATTGGCGGCACGGGTTCGCAGGGCATGGGCAAGGATGACCTCGTCGGTGAAGCCGACGGCGATCTTCAGGAAACTCCGGAAAGCCCGGGCAGCCGTATCGAGACCGGGAATAGGCAGGAGTGACGCAATCCCCTCGATAAGCCCTGCAATGGCGGCAATCACACCTTTCACGAGCTGGTCGATACCGAACAGCACACTTGCCTCGGTAAACCGTTCGCGGACCATCCGGCTGCCATAGGCGATCTGTCCTTCGCCAGCAGGCAGTGCTCGACCGTCCATCAATTCCACGAGTACGGCGATATGTCCCGCCTTGACGAGGTAGAGCAGATACTCCCGCAGAAGATAGAGGACCGCGGCCAACAGGCCAAAGCCGGCCACTCCACCCAACATCGTGCTGGTCGCCAGGAAGTCTCCATCTCCGAACTGACCGACGCCATAACCGATCGCAGCCCCCGTTCCGGTCGCGATCACATAGGCGCAAGCCATGGCGAAATAGACGACTATCCGGAAGACAAGAAAAGGAGCGGTACGGGCCATGAGCGCCAGAGCAGCCGATAAACTGAAATTCCACATAGAGCTTGATCCTCAAAAAGGTCACGAAGGGGCATGTCCTGGCAAGGGAATGGCCGCCAGGATCGACAGTAGATTTCGATGAAGCTTCGGTCTTGGGCCTGACGGCACCCATTTGCGGGGGCAATGGCACAAGGACACAGAGACGGGCACCAAGGCGGACTAAAGCTGGTCCCGCCTCTTCCCTGTCAGGCGGCTATGCGAGTCCGGCCCGCACATCCCTTGGTGTCATGCCATAGGTCTGTTTGAAGCGGGTGTTGAACCAGGACAGATCCCCAAAGCCTGCGTCCATGGCAATCTGAGCGATGTTGAGATGTTGCAAAGCCGGGTCGCTCAGCATTCGATAGGCACACGCCAGACGCCGGCTCGCCACATAGTCGCGGAAGGATGTTCCCTCCCGCTCAAAGAGGGCGCGAAGATAGCGCGAGGAGAAGCCCAGCCGGCTTGCGACACTTTCGGCACTCAATTCAGCCGAGAAGAGATTTTGCTCGATCTGTCTTTTTACGTCCTTCAATCGTGCCGCCCGCACCCCGCGTCCGGCGGCAATCTCGGTCGCCTCCCGCGTTGCCCCCAGCGCCATCAAGGCAAGATCCTGCACATGCGCCACGCATTGGGCTGCCTCTTCGGGAGCAAGTGCTGGCAGTTCGGCGTGCAGACTGCGGGCGTAGTTGAGAAAAAGCCGCCATTGCGGTGTGAGCGGTGCAGAACGCCGAAGCACAGCCTGAAGTCCTGCCTCAGCCATTCCGAGATGTGCCTTTGGAATGGAGACATAAATGCCCTCCATGTATTGGCCACCGAACCGCACAGTCCCGGGCACGTCGCCTGGATCGACATAGACAGTTCCGGCACGCAAAACCTCTTCCTTGCCACCGATCTGCGAGATCGTGCCACCGCCGGCCAGCGGAATATGAAACATCACGTCGTCGCTACACTCGGCGGCATGGCTGCGTGTCCGGATGGCTCTCGACGCAGAATGCCGACCATGTCCGATGATCACACCGGGCAGGACGGCGATCGATGTCTCCGAATTGAAGTGCTGCCGGTCATCGGGAATGAAGTCGACCCTAGTCATACTGGCAACGACATTGCGAAACGCATCGACGCGGCTTGCCCGATCGAAATCCTGCGATCGAATGGACAGCAATGGCATGATGACCTCCCCTCCAGCTCTTCTCCTCTCCCTTTCTAGTGATACACGTCATTTGGCGCATACCCCATTTGGCGTATCATCCCGATCAAGGCTTTTGGCAGGAGATTGGCTGTGCACAGAGATGAAGGACGTTCGAAGCATGCAGTGAAGGCAGGGATGGACCACGAGGAAGGGCCGGTTGCTTCCGGGATGATAGATCCAGACGTGGACCTCGACATCATCTCGAACACCTATCGCGCCATTGTCGATCAAGAGGCTTTCGACGCCATGATCGACAGTTGGCAGGCGAAACTCGGTCGCATTCCGGATGATGAGAAAGCCTCAAAACAGCTGTCGCGCGCGCTTCTGGCACAACTTGCCTTGGCACGCACGACCCTCGACGGCCTCGACATTCCCGCCGAGAACGATCCCTTGGCACGCGCGGTGCAGGATGTGCCGGGTCCGGCCCTCGTTCTGTCCCCCGAAGGCCGCGTCGTCGTCACCAACACCGAAGGGGCATCCGTGCTCGGAGCGCGGCAGGGAAGTTTCCTTGATCTGGACAGAATAGACCCTCGGTCGCTTGAAACCTTCCGCACCATGATGCGCGCGGCGAACAAGCGCGCCAATCGATCGCAGGCCATTCTCCGGATGTCTCCGCTTAATGACGGCGACGCCATTCTGGCCGAATCGTGGCTCCTGACACCGAAGATCGAGGGCGCCGCTTTTGTCGTCATCCGTTCCTTGGAAATCGAATGGACCGATCGTGCCTCCGAGATGCTCGCGCAAGCCTTCGGGCTCTCTGCCGCAGAAGTGGAGATCGCCCGGATCTTCTTCCGTGTCCGAGACGTTGCCGCCACTGCCGCCGCCCGCAATGTATCGCTACTGACAGTGCGTACCCAGCTCAAGAGCATCATGGCAAAAACGGAAGCCCCCTCGCAGGTCGAACTCATGCGGATTCTCGCGATGACCGCCGGACGTGCCATTCAGGACCGTCAGGGCAAGACCGATACATGGAGGGACCCGCTTGGCCGAGAAGAAGTTCTCAACCTGGCGGACGGACGCTCCGTCGCCTGGACGTGGCTCGGTGACCCGAATGGTCGACCCGTAATTCTCTGCCGTGGTCTACCGATGTGCTATCTCCTGCCACCCGACAGCGAGGGCCAATTAAGAGATGCCGGCATCAAGCTTCTGGCCCTTTCTCGACCAGGCTTCGGCAATTCCAGCCAGCATCCCAATTTGTCTCCACTGGAAGACAATCTCGCCGCGCTGCGCGGCTTCCTCGACCATGTCGTCAAGGCACCCTGTATCGCGATCGGGCTGAGCAATGGCGTCTTGCCCCTGCTCGCGGAAGCCAGCCTGCGTCCCGACCGGTTCCATGCGCTTATCGCCATCGGCTATACGGGTGTGCTTGACCGCAGCGGCATCCGGCGATTACAGCCGACACAACAGGCTATGATGCGGCTCGTCGGGATGTTGCCCTGGCTGGTCGACCTGATGGCCAAACAAGCCCATCGGATGATCCAGACCTATGGGGTAGATTGGTATATCGAGCGCGCCTATCGCACCCGTCCACTCGATTACGCAACCTGTAAGGACCCCAATCTCGCACCCTTCATTCGAAACGCCTGTTCGCACCTGCTGGCCCAAGGGCATCAGACCTTTGTCCGTGAGCTTCTGCTTGCCCGATCTGACATCGACCCGGCCATCGACACCTTGTCAGTGCCATTGACATGGGTTGCACCGAAAGAAGACGGCGTCTTCGACGAGACGAGTTTTCGGCGAATAGAGAGGAAAAATCCTCGCATCCGTCTGCAACCTCTTGAGAAAGCGGGCGAACTCGCACTTTACCAACAGACTTTGCGCATAGTTGACCTTATTGTGGACACCGCGAAAAGCACAACTTTTGGCGGCGACCAAACGTTTCGGCCCTCCCTTTGACTCCATCCCCACAACTCGATCTAGAGCGACAGGATAAGCCGCCGACAGGGGCGCCGGAGAACGAGATTTATTGCCGCTCTCCCGCAATGCTGACGTCAGCCCAAGGCCAGGGCACAAAGATGGCATCCAAGGTCGCTCGCGTCGGAAAAACAAAGGCAAATTAAGGGGTTTTATTCAAGTCTCTGAAGACATTGAGAATCCAGGTTTTCCAGGGCTGCCATTTCAGGTCGGTTTTCCACTGGAAATCAGCGGCTGTTTCCCACAGAAAAAAGCGACGTCTTCTTAGTAACTTGAGCTTCCCGGCCGCTGTCTTCAGGCCATCCTTCGTGCTCAAACGGGGTCTCGCAAAAAAATGGGCGGGTAACCCGCGGGAAATGACCGCCATGGGGCCAAAAGCCGACCGTCAGCCCGTGGCAGTGTTTGGCCAACTACTGACCTAAAGCTCGGTAACTTTTTACCTGCGTTCATCCAGTCTGCACCAGAAATGTCTTCAACATTCGATTGAAGGCACCCGGCTTCTCGATCATCACAGCGTGGCCTGTGCCAGGGACCGACGCAAATCTGGAGCCCGTAATTGCCTCGTGCACCTTCCTTGCTTTTTCCGGCGAAATCGGACGGTCTTCCACGCCGGACACGACCAGTGTGGGCACCTGGATCAATGGCAACAGATCCCATATGGCCTTTCGGCTGGCTGATGCTGCGGCAGCACGATGCAGCGCGCGAGGCAGGCTCTTCACAACGCTTTCCCAGCGCTCTCGCTGGGGCCCGCGAGATGGGTCGGCGAGAAAGCTTCGTCCGAACAGTATTTTCATCAATGGTGCGGATATGCTGGAGGTGCCAAACAAACGCACATAATTGATCAGGAACAGGTATTTCGGCAGGTTCGACCATTCCTCGGCATCCGCACTCGGTCCGATCAGCGTCAGCGACCGCACCAGATCAGGGCGGCGGGCTGCAAGCCGCATGGCGATGAAGGTTCCCATGGAAAAGGCCACAACATGCACCGTGCCAAGTTTCAATGTGTCGATCAAAACGGCTGCATCCGCCGCAAGGGAATCGAGGTCGAGACTGTCCCTTGTCTTCTCGGAGCGCCCCTGCCCTCTGAGGTCGAAGGTGATGACACGATGCGTTCGGGAAAATTCCGCGACCTGGGCTTCCCAGGACTCACTTGCCAGCATCAGCCCGTGAATGAAGAGAATTGCATCACCGCTTCCGCCAGTGTCCGAGAGGTAGATCTCGGCACCATTCACATTGAGCGTGCTCATGCCTTTGCTCCCGTCATGCAGGCGTCGAGTACGGAGCCGCGATCCCGCTCGAACCCCTTGTACCAGGTGTCGCGCAGGTTCGAAGCGATGCGGACCTCGACGACTGCGCCACCGCCACGCTTGGGAGTGAAACGGATCTCCTCGTAGGTCCGGCCAAATGCCCGCAACCTGTATATCTTTGCGCCAGCCTGCGACCCGTCGAGGAATGTCGATGATGGAAGGAGCGTGGCGCGGGCCTCGAAACAGGTGGCCACATCCTTGGCCGAGCGAGCGGTTTCGGAAACAGACCGGCTGGCGGCCAGATCAAACAGATCCGGGTCGGCAATGCCCGCCTCAGGTGTTGCAGCACAGGCTGCCAAGGTCGAGATGAGAACGGAGATAGAGAGAAGCGAAAGACGTCGTCTCATGGGAGAGATCCTGATGGAATTATTGGGAAATGAGGGAAATCGAGACGTGGCCTTGCGTGATCAGAAGGATCGCGTCAGGGACAGTCCGAATGTGAGTTGGTCGGGTGAGCCGGCCTGGACGATCGGACTATCGGCAAATTCCCCGACAAGCCGGCGATAGGAGACCAGGCCCGTCATCGCGATCTGCGGCGTCAGGTCGTAGGTCACGGAGAAATCGAGGCCGACATCCTTGAAGCCGCGGTCCGGGCTATAGGCATCAAGGCCACTGCGCGTGGCCGCATCCGGTGCCACCCCAAAATAGGTTTGTGCATAGCCACCACTGGCGGCAGAAACAGAGGCTGCCACGCCGACACGCAGCCGTTCTGACAGGACACTGCCATAACCGAGGGTGAAAGTGCCGAAGACCCCGTCATGCACGCCGCCCGCATCGACCAGCACTTCCCCGGACACTTTGACGGCACCCGTCGCCAACGGAAGGGTGGCGGCCGAGAACATGCCGACTTCGACCGTCGCATCGATGTCTGGCAGTGCCGCTACAGATGCGTTTTCGACATCGTCGCGACCGAACCGATAGTTGAACACGGCACCTGCATCGAGCACCGGGCTTGCGAGAAGGTCTACCCGCAGACTGGTCCCCTGAAGTTCGATGGCGTAGCCGCCAAGGTCCAGGGCAAAACCAACCATGGGCATGATCTGGCTGTCCTCTGATCCTTCGTAGTCGGGCATCTGCGCGACACCGAGGGTCCATTCTCCGGCAAACGTGTCTCCTGCCGAAGATGGTGATGAAGGGGCCAGAAGGATGAGACTGGCAACAGTGGCGACCAGGAGGCGGCGATCAAGCTTCAACATGAGTGATCTCCGTCTTTTTATGCAGAGCGGACTTGGCCGGCGCAGCCAAGAGGAGACGGATGCCGATCAGGATCAGCCATATGGTGAGGGCCAGAAAGCCTGCGATTGTGAAGAGGGAATAGAGATCGCCATTCTGACCGAGTGCAATTGCAAGGCCTTCGGTCGTGCCGATAGCGATCGAGGCTGCGGTCAGGATCCCCGCGACGCTGGACAGGACGCGTCGCTGCCGCCACTGGAGCGCCGACATGGCAAAGACGAAGAAGACGAGCAACCACTGACCGAGATGTTCGCCGATTGCGACACCGCCATAGGTGTTCAGGATTGCAAAGGCGGCTTCGGCGCTGGCCCGCGCTGCGGCATTACCGCTCTCATGGCTGCGGGCAAGGCCAGGGATCACGAAGACCCAGCGCCAAAGGCCCATGGCCTGGGTCACACCGGATAGCGCTCCTGTCACGGCTGCCATGAGCGCCAGGCGCTCCGACGTTGCCCGGTTCTCGGCCGTAAACGCGAGTGCGATCGTCAGAGGGGCCAGCAACAGGGCGGCCCAGGCGAAAGCGTGCCAGGTCAGTATCAGGGATGGACCGCCCTCGGCGAACCGGGCCAGAACCTCGCCCGCAGGGCGCCGCAGGATATCAGGATAGTCGAAGATGGTGACGAGATGCGCATAGGGAAGATTGAAGCCGATAGCCATGGCAATGGCGGACAGGCCGAGAATTGGAGCTCTTTGGGTCATGATGACACTCTCAGGTTCGAAGAAACGGGTCAGACGGGTGCAAAGGCGGCAAACAGGCGGAACACCGTTCGCTGCACCTGCATTGGCATTGCGGGGAAATGGAAGTCTGCGTTGAGCAGCAGACGGGCCAGCCGACGCGGATCTCTCGGCAGGCCGGAGGCATTGGTTTGGCCCGTGATTGCGGCGTGATGCATGCCGCGCAGAAAGCGCTCAAAAGCGTGGCCCGGCGTAACCGTGCATCGAAGCACAGCAGCAGAGCCGGACGCGTTGCGGAATGCGTGAACCGTGCCGGGACAAACGATGATCGACTGGCCAGCCGTCAGGGAACGGGAATTGCCATTCACCGCGAATTCGACCTCGCCTTCCAGCACTTCGAACTCTTCATGCAGGCGGGAGTGCCGATGCGGGGGGCTACCGGCGGCTCCGGGGGCGAGGTGCGTTACAAAGGTCAAGGCTTCAACGGGTGAATTGGGCAAGGGCTCGATGAGCGTTGTGCAATCGCCGGTTACGGGGTTGTCGAGGATGGTGTCGGTCATGTTCGCCTCTTTATCACTGCGTGGTGATATAAGTAATTCACCGGTCGGTGACATGTCAAGTCACCGCCCGGTGAATTATCGGACTTGTCTATTGCGATGCGAACGGATCTCGAATATCACTGATCGGTGACTTGAGGGGACAGAGATATGGCAGAGAGAAATACCGCGGAGGAACCCGCGCGAACCCGCGACAGGCAGGCAACCGAGGCGAGGATCCTTGAGGCCGCGCAATCCATATTGATTGCCGCCGGCCCAAGCGGCTTTGGCGTCAACGCGGTCGCACGCGAGGCCGGCATCGACAAGCAGTTGATCTATCGCTACTACGGCGGGATGGACGGATTGCTTGAAGCTCTGGGCATCCGACTGGCTGAGTGGTGGCAAGAAAAGCTGATGGCGGGCCTGCCGGAGAAGCCTGCAGCAAGCTACGGCGAGCTTATCGAACTGCTGGCGCTCCGATTGCTTGCCATCATGAGAACGGAACCGCTGGCGCTACAGACCCTTCTATGGGAACTCACCGGATCCGAGAGCTTCGTCAAATCCCTTTCAGCCTCCCGCGCGCGTGCCTATGGCACCTGGATGGCACGCGTCCGAGGAAACCTTGCGCCACCAGAAGATGTAGACGCGCCCGCCGTAAATGCACTTCTCATCGCTGCCATCAGTCAAATCACACTTGCGGGCAGAAACGCCGATACGATCATCGGCTTGCCTGCAAACGATGCATCGACCTGGGATCGCGTGGAGCAATCAATCATTCGACTTATTCGAGGCGTTTATCCACTGGCGTGAATTCATGCGCAGCGAGCGCCCCTCGCTAATGACCGCATTCCATGAGGTGACCAGGGGCATCGAACGTCTGATTTGAAGGCGCAAAGCAGTTTGAATCCTTTCGAAAGCCCTCCGGGGAAAAGAGCAGCCCCACGATATGCGGGGCCGTCCGCTTTCAGATTTCAGTCCGCTCGGCTAGTTCTAGTGCGTCCTCAATGTCGACGCCGAGATATCTGACTGTGTTCTCGATCTTCGTATGGCCAAGCAGGATCTGGATCGTTCGAAGATTGCCGGTGGCTTTGTAGATCATGGCAGCCTTCGTTCGCCGCAGGGAATGCGTACCGTAATCCTCCCGTCGCAGCCCAATCGCAGTCACCCACTCATCGACCAGCCGGGCGTATTGCCGAGTGCTGAGATGATCTGCGTGGTCGACGCGACTGGGAAAGGCATAGTCATCGACTGGTCCTCCCCTTCGTTGAAGCCAGGCAAGCAGACTGGCTTTGACCTCGGTCGTAATTTCGAACTGCACGGGTCGTTCAGTCTTCTGCTGGACGACCATCGCCCGAGTTCGAATGTCGTGGCCGGTGACGAGGGTTCCGATTTTCAGTTTTACCAGATCGCAGCCTCGGAGCTTGCTGTCGATGGCAAGGTCGAAGAGTGCTCGATCTCTCATCCTTCCTTCTCGGTCGAGGAAGAAGCGGACTGCCCAGATCTGCCGTTGCTTCAGGGGCTTCTTGACACCAACTTGCTTGCCTGCGTTCCAAGCCGGTCGACCCATTGCGGCAGGATCATATTGTGAAATACCCATTTCAGTTCTCCTGTGGCCACCATTGGCCATAGGAAGTACGCATAGACCCCGGTTCTACGGCGAGGCTGAAACCAGACAAGCGGTCTAGATGGTCAATTCGAGAGATATAAAGACGATGGGAACAGGCTCCTCCTGGTTTGCGATCGTCAGCCGCTACCCTCGATCAAATTGCCACTGATCGTTAGCCTGGATAACACTGTCTCGCATGGGATTGGCGCCAGGCTGCCAGACAGGTTTCTGGTAGCGCTGGCCGAACACCAAGAAGGCGGAGCAGTCCAACGAGGGCGATCTCGACCCATTGTTGGCACCTTCATTGCCGCAGTATTGCCTAGTGGCCAGATGCTGCGCGATCTTCGACAATCCTGCCGTCCTCCAGCGTGATGATGCGATCCGCGAGATCGAGGATGCGGGAGTCGTGGGTGACCATGACGGTCGTGGCACCCCGCGCACGGCCGAGATCCTTGAACAGGCGCACCGCTGCGAGGCCGCTAACCTTGTCGAGCGCTGCGGTCGGCTCGTCGGCGAAGATGATGTCGGGGTTCGATACGAGAGCCCGTGCTATGGCCACACGCTGTTTCTGCCCGCCAGACAGGTTCGCCGGACGGTAGTCGAGCCGTTCTCCAAGCCCAAGGAGGCCCAGAATGTGATCCGCCGCTTGGGCGTGCTTCTTCGGATCGCCCCGGCCATGGACTTGCAACCCCATCATGACATTCTGCCGGGCCGTCAGGCTGTCATGCAGGTTGTGAGCCTGGAAGATGAAGCCAAGGCGCCTGCGCATGTCGATGCGGGTGATCTCGTCCGATACAAACAACTCCTGGTCAAGAAGTCGGATGCTGCCGGCATAAACCTCGCGCAGACAGCCCATGATGGTCAACAGCGTGGTCTTGCCCGAACCCGACGGCCCCATAAGGATCGTCAGCGATCCGCGCCTGATCTCCAGGTTGATATCGAACAGGGCCTGCTTGCGGGCCTCGCCCTCGCCAAAGAAGTGGTCGAGACCTCTGACTGAAATGGCGGCGTCTGTCATGGGGCCTCAGAACAGGTCGGCCGGCTGGGCGGCGGCGAGTTTGCGCATGGCGAGAAGGCCGGACAATGTGCAGGCCAAAATCGTCCCGATAAAGACCGCGACGGCGCGCTCCGGCGTCATGAAGATTGGGATATTCGTGAGATAAGCCAACGCCTCATAAAACAGGTGAGAAAACGCCAGTCCGGGCCAGAAGCCGATGGCGGCCAGGATGATCGCCTCCTCCAGTATGATCCCGACGAAAAACCCCTGGCGGAAGCCCATGGCCTTGAAGGTCGCGTATTCGCGGATGTGATCCGCAACATCTGAGGACAGCACTTGATAGGCGATGACGATGCCCACGACGACGCCGATGGCCACGCCAAAGGCGAAGATCAGACCGGTTGGACGCTCGGTCATCTGGTAGCGGATCTCGTGTTCCATGGCTTCCGTTACAGAGCGAATCCGAACCGTGTCGGGCGGGTAGAGCTGCTTCAACTCGGCTGCAACCCGTCCGGGATCTGCGCCGCGAGCAAGCGTCAACAGAATATGGCTCGGCGTGGCGGAGCTCCGCTGTGGGAACAGATGGAAGAAGGTCTGATCCGAGACAAGGAAGACGCCGTCGCCGCCGAACCCGCCACCGATCGATACGGTTCCGATCGCGCCGATCTGACGATTTTGCATCTCGAATGACACCGGTGCCTCAGGGCTTGCTCCGGAAAAGCTGCGCATATCGACAAAGCGGGTCAGCCTATCGACAAGCGCAGTGTCGGACAGGGACAGGCTGATCAGGGGATCGACCAGCGCGTCGTGGACGAATGGTCCGGCGTCCGGCGGGAGCCCGATGAACTGAATGGAGGATGACGCGTCATGACCCGAGATCCAGGTCGAGCGCCCCATGTAGACAGGCGTACCGCCTGTTACATCCGGGTGCACTTGCGCCTGGAAAAGTCTTTGTCGCGCCAGTGTGGCTGCATCGGACAGTGTCTCGGATTCGACAGGTGACATGATCAGAAGATCGGGCTTGAAGAGCCGATAGGGAATGGCCACTGATTCCGCCATCGATCCGGCGAGACCGAGCTGAACAAAGACGAGCACATTGGCGAAGGCCACCCCGGCCAAAGCAGCCATCAGCCGCCCCGGGTGATGCATGAGCTGAAGATACCCGATGGGGAGCCGACCCAGAAGGCGTGAGAGGAAACCTGTCATTGTCCGCCGCCCTCTTCAGGCGTGTCGGACGCGACAGCAATCCGGGCAACGACCTCGAGGTTCACGTAAGACGCGGCACGGAGACTTGAAGCCTCATCGAGCGCGACCGTGACCAGAAGCACGCGCGCATCGGTATTCGCCGCCGGATCGTCCGCTGTTACGCTCTGCCGCCCGACCAGCGTGCCGATGCGCGAGACCGTTCCTGTCAATTGTTCGTCGCCAAGCACGCCGGAGACGAGCGACACGGACTGACCGACCGCGACCCTGGGAACCATGGTCTGGAACACTTCGAGTTCAGCCTCCATTCGCGCCGTGTCGCCCATCCGCAAAAGCCCGTCTGCAGGCGGCCGTTCTCCGGCGCGCGCCGACACTTCGATAATCGCCCCATCCTGCGGCGCCAGCACCCGGCCCCTGTCGAGGTCGCGGCGTGCCTGTTCAACGGCGGCCTCTGCCGCAGCGAGATCCGCGGTCGCCACGGCGATATCGACCTGCTGGTCATCCGGCCCGGACTCATAACGGGTCATCGACGCCCGCAGTCGGTCGAGATCGGCACGTGCCGTGTCGGCGGCCCGTTCTGCTTCCTCGAGGGTCGCCTGGGTTGAGACGCCAGTGCCCAACAGGGAGGTCACGCGGGCCAATTCGCGCTCGCTGCTCGCAAGCGAAGCCTCTGCTCCCCTAATCTGCGCACGAAGCTCGGCTTCAGCCGCCTCGACCTGAACCTTGACCTGGGAAAGTGCTGCACGCCGAATTGCGAGCGTGCTTTCTGCGCTGGTCAGCGCCGATTCATACAGCGCGAGACTGTCGAGCACGGCCAATACATCGCCTTTGGCCACGACATCTCCGTCATCGACCAGGATACGGTCGATGCGCGCGTCGCCGGCCCCTTGCGGAAGTGCCACAGAGACGATGCCTCCGGCCGGCTGAAGACGACCGAGAGAGACAACGTCACCGGTCGCCATCGCCGCGACGCGTTCGGGCGACGGGATGCGTTCGACGGGCAAGGCGATGGGTTGACGGGCACCAGCACCAGGCTCAAGCTTCGTCCAGTCGAAGACAGCTCGTATGGCGGGCCCTTGAAAATAGAGACCGATGACACCACCGATCAGGAGAAGCGACACCACGATGAGGGCCTTCAGTGGCCAACTCGACTTCTTCCGCTGGGTGATCTTCGACGAAGACCGATCTTTGCCATTGTCGAGCAGTGGCAAAGTGTTGGAGACGGTCGCGTCTTCCGAGGGGTGATTGCCAGGACTCATCGCGCCAGCGCTTGCAATTCTTGCTGCGTCACCACGGCGTTGCCATCGGCGTCGATTCGGTTGAAGGCCATGTCCTGGCGACCAAACTTCACGATCTGGCCAGCCCTGCCCAGGTTGTCTTGTGCATTGAGCGAAAGAAGAGAGTGAAACTCCGAGCGGGTCAGAGCCTTGTCGCCATCGGCATCTGCCTGGACATAGTTTTCAGCCAGTTTCTGTCTGTCGGCATCAGAGATCGTCTGTGCCTGAACGCCGGACAGCGGCAGGGCAACGCAAGCGGCACAAACCAGCCGTGCCAATACATCAGGTTTCATGTCCCTATTTCTCCTCATCAGATGAATTGCAGTTTGTAATTGCTGGGGCTCCCAATTCCGACAGACAGAGTGAGGACCATGACCGACGTTCCGACCAAGGTGTTCTCACTCCGCCGACGGGCTGTCCCGCAGGTGCCCCGGTGATGGAGGCGACTGACGCCTCAGCGACTGAAGGTACGGGTTCCGGTCGCAGTACCACCGGCCGGTCCGGTTCGCGTCATGTTGCAACTAAGGTCATTGGCGCTGCAGTTGCGGACGCGGGAAGCGGAATTGCCAAAGCGTCCGGTGGTCTCACGGGTCGCGCTGCATTCACCACCGGCGCAATTGCGGGTCTGGCTCGTCGTTCCACCATAAATTCCCGTCGCCGTGCGTGTCCCCGTGCAGTTGCCATCAACGCATGTCGCGCTTCGACCGTAGGTCTCAACCCGTGGTGCGACCGGGGCATAGGGGCGATAATAGGACGTCCAGGACCGGTACCAAGGCTGGGCCACGTAGTGTGTGTTCCAGTAGGCGCGGTCATAGGTCACCACGGTCACACCGACGATGGGAGCGACCGCGGCGGAAAGGACGACCGGGCCGCCGTTATAAACCACCTGAATGTAGCTGGCAGATACCCAGCCCCGGTACTGGCCGAATGCAACATCGCACCATGCATAATCAGCAACACAGCCACGGGTGACGATGCGCGCGCCCTGAGGCAGGACGGTTACCACCGGATAGCTTGTTGCCGGTCCGGCGCGCAGGTTGACGTTTGCTGTCGATACGGCAACGGCGGACGCGGTGGCCGCCGTAGCCCCGCCCATCACCAGGGCCAATAGTACAAAAATCTTCTTCAGCATAATTTGCTCCATCACTTGCGATCAAACTTGTTCGCCTTCTGACGAGCGATTTGCAGGAGCTGAATTTCACGGGTGTTACGGATTTCGAGCGAGATGTGACAAGGTGTTTCAAAGGAGCTTGTCTGTCATGTTTTGACATAACTCGATCTTGCGTTGCGTCTCGCATACGTGACACGATCAGCGCCATGAACGGGAAATCAGACAGAGTTATCGTCGTGGACGACGACACTGAACTCCGGGCGCTGCTACGCCGGTTCCTGACGGAGCATGGATTCGAGACCCGCGCCGTGGACGGCGGTAGCGCGCTTGACAGGGAGCTGTCGCGAAACCCGGCGGATGTCATCGTTCTCGACCTCATGATGCCTGGCGAAGACGGGCTTTCCGTCTGCAGGCGGCTTCGTGCAGCGGGCGATCTCACGCCGATCGTGATGCTCACCGCGCGCGGTGACCCGATCGACCGCATTGTCGGCCTCGAAACCGGCGCGGACGACTACCTGCCCAAACCCTTTGAACCCCGCGAACTGGTAGCCCGTCTGTCGGCTGTCCTCCGACGCACGCGCGGTTTCCGGCCAGTGTCCTTGGACGATATCGTGACGGTCGGTTCTCTCGAGATCAATCTCTCGACCCGAACGGTGAAACGTGAAGGCGCGTCACTCAAGCTGTCCAGCCGTGAATTCGCCCTGCTGGAGGCTCTGTTGCAAAGTCGCGGACGCCCGCTGAGCCGGGCTCAATTGATCGAACGTGCGCTTGGACGCGATGCGGAGGTTACCGACCGCGCGGTCGATGTTCACATTGCGCGGCTACGGCGCGCGATCGGCGACCGGGCCGATGCGCCCGAATTGATCAAGACGGTCTGGGGCGTGGGTTACGTGCTGGTGTCCGACGGTGCTTGACTCCCTCCTGAAGCAGAATATCGCGGTTCTTACCGCAGCCATCGTCGGTGCACTTGTGATGTCGTTCGTTCTGATTGCCGAATTCGTAATACGGCCCCAGATCGAACGCTCGGCGGCAGACACGGCACAGACGATCCGAAATCTCCAGCTTTCTTTGACGCAGATGGACCCGTTCCAGCAGATACTCTTCACCGAGGCGCTGCGCGCGGACGATGAGCCCGGCATGCTTCTGGCAGAAGCTGCGCCTGACGACGCAGGCGGACAGCGCAGTTGGTTCACGGGATACTTCCTGCGAATTCTGTCTGAGCAATACGGGATCACAGGCCCCGATGTCCTTATTGATCGTGAGGGGCGGGTTTGGGTTCGGGTCGTCACAGCGGATCAACCCTTTTGGTTAACCGTCAGGACATTGCCGGCGACCGATCCAGTGGTTGGCGTGCTTTTGGCATCAGCAGTCGCATTGTTTGCCTCTCTCGCCGGCGGGATCACGCTGCAACGAAAGATCGCTCGACCGCTGAAGCGTCTGGAGGATGCGGTCGGAGTTATGTCAGGCCCATCCTATACTTATGAGAACGCCATCCATAGTCCGCGGGAGATCGCTGCGGTCTCCGGCGCACTCAAAGATATGTCGCATCGGTTGCAAACGGCAGAGGCTGACCGCGCGCTTATGCTGGCTGGGGTCAGTCACGATTTGCGAACTCCGCTGACCAAGCTGCGCCTGTCTCTTGCGATGATGAAGAATTCTGATCCCGATCTCGTTGCTGGTGCGGAGCGCAACGTGATCCGGATTGAAACCATGCTGCGTCAATTCCTCGACTTCGCCCGTGGGTTTGAGGTGGAAGAAACGCGGGCAGTTCCATTGCGACCGCTACTTCAGCAGGCAATCGAGGCGAGCGATCGGCCAGACACCATAGCACTCGACGCGCCGACCAATGACCTGGCCTGGGTTCGGGAAGCAGCCCTTCTCAGAGCTGTTGAGAACCTTCTGACCAATGCGATCCGCTACGGAAAAGCCCCGATCAGCCTAAGCGCACGCACTGATGGGGAATATCTGCTGATCGAGGTGCGGGATTCGGGGCCTGGCATTTCACCTGGAGAAGCACGAAACCTGATGCGCCCGTTTGCGCGAGGTGATGTTGCCCGCGGTGGAGAAGGCACGGGCCTGGGATTGGCCATTGTCGATCAGGTGGCAAGAGCCCACGGCGGAGCCCTCGAATTCGAACAAGCCGCCGAAGTCTTCACGGCCCGTCTGCGTCTCCCTCAATCGAGGCAAGCCTGAGCGGACTATGGCTTGTTTCTCACGCACTACTTTCTGGAAGGACGGAGCTTAGCATTTCAGGATGCATGTCTTTTTTTGGACGGGTACGGAGCACGAGCGCTGTCGCGTACACTTGACGAGAAGGGTGGATCTGGAGGTAGCGCTTTCAAGCGCAGCCCGAAACCTATGTCCGCTTCCGAACATACAATGTGGCTCTACATCCGAAATGGGAGGCGCAAAACTGTCATCGCGCATGAACCGCAGCTGGCTCGAGCAATCGTCTTGGCTGGTGTCATAACCTTGAACTAGTTCGAACCGACGGCTTGAAAAACAATAAGCATCGGCTCCGTGAGTCGTAGAAATTAGCACCAAATGGTGCTAACTAGACCATCCATCTTCAGGAGTCTTGATATGCGATCTACCATAAATCTCGATGACGATCTCATGGAAAGGGCCAAGTCCCTCACGGGCACGAAGGAAACAGCAGCTCTTGTTCGACAGGCGCTGGAGACCCTTGTGCGTGTGGAATCTGGCAAACGGCTGATCGCCCTTGGTGGCTCAATGCCAGAGGCTGAGGCGTCACCGCGCCGACGGAGCGACGTAGCCAAGTGATCCTGGTCGACACCTCAATCTGGATCGACCATTTTCGATATGGTGACGCAGAACTAGGGAAAATCATCACTGATGACCTACTGCTCTGCCACCCTTTTGTTGTCGGCGAACTGGCGCTTGGTAGCCTACGAGAGCGGGATGCCGTCATAGCTTTCCTAGCCGCTCAGCGCGAAGCAACGATCGCGACCCATACAGAGGTCATGACAGTAATTGATCGGCATTCGATATTCAGCATGGGGATCGGTTACACAGACGCGCACTTGTTGACTTCAACACTGCTCGACGGGCGCGCAAGCTTGTGGACAAGAGACAAACGCCTGGCGGCCGCAGCACAAAAAGTTGGTGCGACGCTTTACCAGCAGGCGCAAGCCGCTCATTAAGGCCGTAATGCAGAACGGTCGGCTGTCCGACCTGAGAGATAGGTGCTGCCGATGGGATACGAACCCGCGACCTGTCGTTCAGCAGCTGTTCCGCACTGTTACTCTCCGGTTTGGGCAAGAAACGCCGCTTTGGATTCGGCCGCCCTTGGCCGCGAGCCGGCTGGCGGGTTTATAGATGGGCCAGGCGACATAGCGGACACTCATGTTGATCGCCCAAACCGCGCCTCAGCTTCCTCGAGCTGGCCATTCATGCAAACTGTGGCACCACACAGAGGCCAAGCGCCGGCTGCGGGTTGCGGCCTCGACCTTGTAGGTCGCACGAGACTTGGGCCGGCTTCGCAACCGGAAGATGATCCGCCGGTCTGCGTCCCGACCCTTCCTCAACGCTGATCAACAACACCAGGGTAAGCCCCGGACTCGAACGATCCGTGGCGGTCATCATCTTTTTTCGACACAAACATCTCCAAGGCCTGTCGAAATGTATCGGCCCCGCCGCACACTATGATGAGCGGGTACGAACACGCTCAACCATCAACGGGCCGTCGACTTACGGTCATTCTGAGAAGAAGGGCGATACCGATGCACTTCATGCTTCAATTCTACGAAAACCCAGAGGAACGGGGCAAACATCATGATCCCGCGCAGGTCGAGGCCTATTTCGCTGGTTGGACCGCCTTTATCGGCACGCTTGCACAATCCGGGGCCATGGTCAGCGGCAACGGGCTGCTGCCACCCGATACCGCGACGACGCTGCGTGTCAAGAACGGCACGCGGCAGGTCATTGATGGCCCCTTCGCCGACAACAAGGAAATTCTGGGCGGCTATGTCATCCTTGATGTGCCCGATCTAGACGCAGCGCTCGAATGGGCTGCACGGGCACCCTGCGTGACAGCCGGGTCCGTCGAAATCCGCCCGATCCTGCCGCCGCCCGGCGCATGATGGGCGACGCGCGCCGCGATGCCGCCGTACACTTGGTTCTCGCGGCGTGCGGGTCCTGCTGTATATTGCACGCGATTTTCGCCGTGCGTACGCCCAGCCATCGACAGGCCATCAACTGACAGTCATCTTCAGAAAAAAGGCTATTCCAATGCACTATATGCTGCAATTTCGCGAAACCCCCGAAGAAAGGAGCAAACCCAACGATCCCGCGCAGGTCGGCGCCTATTGGGGTGGCTGGCAGGCCTATATAGGCGCACTTGCGCAATCCGGCGTCATGATTGGCGGCAACGTGCTGCGCCCCTCCGAGACCGCAACGACGCTGCGGGTCGAGAATGGCACCCGGCATGTCGTCGATGGACCATTCGCAGACACCAAGGAGCAACTGGCCGGATTTGTCATCCTCGACGTGCCCGATCTTGACACAGCCCTCGAATGGGCCGCACAGGCGCCGTGCGCAACGGGCGGCTCGGTGGAGGTTCGCCCCGTGCTTCCACCAACCGCCTCCTGATGGACGAGGCGCGCCGCGATATCGCCGCGCAAGCGACGCTTGCGGCCCGCGAGTCCTATGGCAAGCTTATCGCGATCCTCACCGCGCGCACGCGCGATGTGGCCGCCGCCGAGGATGCGTTGGCGGACGCCTTCGCGGCCGCGCTGGCGCAGTGGCCGCAAGGCGGTGTGCCAGCTAACCCTGTCGGCTGGCTTCTGACCGTTGCGCGGCGCAGTGCGGGCCACGCCGCAGCGCGACGACATACCGCCGACCGCAGTCTCGCGATGGTGCAAATGCTTGAGGAAGAACGCAACGACCAAGCTTCGGACGGATTCGGCGACGACCGCCTGAAGTTGATGTTCGCGTGTACCCACCCGGCTATCGCCGAAGACGCGCAGGCGCCCTTGATGCTGCAGACGGTCTTAGGCCTTGATGCCGCGCGCATCGCAGCAAGCTTTCTGATCGCGCCCGCCTCGATGGGCCAGCGGTTGGTGCGCGCCAAACGCCGTATCCGCGATGCCGGGATCGCGTTTGCGATCCCTGAGGCAGAAGATATCCCTGCGCGGCTGTCCGTGGTGCTATCAGCGATCTACGCGGC
Organism: Agrobacterium sp. RAC06; assembly: GCF_001713475.1. NCBI lineage: Bacteria > Pseudomonadati > Pseudomonadota > Alphaproteobacteria > Hyphomicrobiales > Rhizobiaceae > Agrobacterium > Agrobacterium sp. RAC06. The sequence goes on along the minus strand of NZ_CP016500.1, from coordinate 181,815 downwards.
CTACGGCACCGCCTGGGACGACGTGGCCGGTGCCGACCCGCGGCTGGCAGGCCTCACCAATGAGGCGATCTGGCTTGCGCGGCTGACGGTGCAGCTCGCGCCCGAGCAGCCCGAGGCGCTCGGCCTGCTTTCCCTGATGCTGCACTGTGAAGCGCGACGGGCGGCGCGAAGAGGATTGGATGGCGCTTTCATCCCGCTGCGCGACCAAGAAGTCGCTTCGTGGTCTCACGCCATGATGGCTGAGGCGGAAGCCGCCTTGCGCTCAGCCGCCCGTGCGGCACAGCCTGGGCGATTTCAGACCGAGGCCGCAATTCAATCGCTTCACGCGCAAAGTCGCATCACCGGCGAGCGCCTCAACGGACCGCTTGCACAGCTTTACGACGTGCTGGCCCGGTTCGCGCCCACCACCGGAGTGCTGGTGGCACGTGCTGTCGCGCTCGCAGAAAATGGCGCGGTCAACGCTGCGATGTTGCAGCTCGACGCGATCACGAATGCCGAAGCCTATCAGCCCTGGTGGGCGGCGCGTGCCCGCATCCTCTGGCTCGGCAACCAAGAGTCAGCCGCTCGCGAGGCTGCGACCCGCGCGGCCGGTCTCAGCAAGGATCCCGGCATCCGGCGCTTCTTGCTGGCGGGCGGATATCAGGACAGCCCGAGACAATAGATCCGCCGTCGTCGTACGGACTGTCAAAAACGGGGTGGGTCTGCCACTCAGACCAGGGTTAAAGCCGCCGCGCGTCATGATAGCGAGCAGCCCATGGCCTTGCGGATTAGCGCACAGCCGCCAGTCTGGCGGCCGGAACGGCTCGCACCAGCAGAGAAAGTGAGCTTTGCCGACCCTGATGAACGGCAAGCCTTCACTTTTCGACTGTCTGCTCTTCGCCCTTTTGACACCTTCAATCTGTTCGCAGAGAATGACCCCTATTGTAACAGACAAGACTTGACGCACATGGCAGAAATGAAGGCGCGTAGCCGCACCTGAGGCCGCCATAGCCTCGTGTCCGCTTCTGCGCACCTTTGACGACTGCACCTTCGTCCGAGATGAAGGCGCAAAACTGCCAAGGGTAAATGCTCGCCTCACCTCTTCAAGCCATCCGTCGTGCTCAAGCGGGCCACTCAAAATTGGCTGGTGACCCACAGCCGGTATGTCTGGCACTGTGAGTTGATTGCTCAGACAAAGTCCGCATTCGCTATTGATACCCGGTTGGAGACCTCTGCGCCGTTGGACCTAAGGTAATTCCATGGCGCCCATGTCGCCCCAACGCCGACGGTGACCGATGGATGGAGGCAAACTTTCATCCATCGGGCATGGGGTAGCGGTAGCCCTGCGCGACAGTTGCAATCTTCGGTCCGAACGCGCTGCCTGAACGCAGTCTGGTGGCAAGGAAGATCGTTTCACACGACTTTGTCGCAGGCCGAGACCGAGCCCATTTACAGCGTGCGACAGCCTAGCATATTGGTCCGATAGCAGGTCGGCGTCGTGCCATGTGCTATCCGAAATGCACGGGCAAAGCTCTGAGAGCTGTCGTAACCCAGAGACAGGGCAATTTCAGTGATGGTCAAGGTCGAGCGGGAGAGCAGCGTGCGCGCCCTGTCCATGCGCAGGGAGACCTGGAACTGGTGTGGTGCGATACCTGTCGAAGCCTTGAAGGCGCGAGCGAAGTGATAGACGGATAGGCCAGTCAATGCGGCAAGGTCGGCCAGCGATACCGGCTGATCGACCCGAGCGTGCAAGTGATCAGAAACACGCGAGAGCTGCCAGGGCGCCAGCCCTCCGGTCGGCGCCCGCAGCTTTCGTTGCGACTGCGCCATCAGCAGCGCGACCATCTGCATCAACGCCCCTTCGATGAACATCGGGCCGCTCGGATTACCGGCGCGAATCTCGCGCGCGGTCTGTATGAACAGGACTGTCAGTTGTGGGCAATTGATGTTGGCACGGTGGGCTGCACCGAAGTCGCCGTCGGGCGGTAGATCATGACCGCCGCAGATCGACTGCAGTGCCGTATAAGGAATGGCCCGGAACTCGACTTCGTTCGGCCTGTCGAGGAGGATCTTTGTCGGCGTGTTCGGCGGCGTGACGACGATGGAGTTCCGGGGTATGGCGGCGCGGAACTGTCCTGCGCCAAGATCGAGTGTCGCCGGAATCTCGCGCGACAGACCGCGCGTAATCACGAGGTCGGGTACAGCCGCGTCGGAATAGTCACCTGCGCCCTGCCGGGCAGAGAGCAGGGTCGTTCCCAGAGCGACCGGCCTATTCACTTCGACGAGGGTTTCCGAGTAGGCGGCGCTATAGAACGCATGCATGCTATCAAAATACAGATTCGTATCGAGCATGGGATCAAGCCAGTTTGGCGGGGCAACATAGCCAGGTGCCATGCGGAAATATTCGGTCCCGCCCTGAAATCTGTCAAACAAAATCGATAACGACGCTGCGATCACCGCAAGTTTTGCCACATGGCAAGTTCTGGCGGGTCAAAGAACGGCGCAGACCTCCGATACGGTCTTTCTCAGCCAGGCATGTGCAGGATCCTTTCGCAGATAGGGCGACCACAGCATGTGCAACATCCATGGTTCCAGACCGAGGAAGCCGACGTCGAACGTCTTGATGCCAGGCCCAAAGCAAGCTGCTGCTCTGGCCGGCACTGTCGCTATCAGGTCTGTTGCGCGCAGAATCTGAGGAAGCGCCATAAGGTGTGGCAGTGCAAGTCGCACCCGGCGCACATGCCCCTCCGCGGCCAGTGCATCGTCCACGACACCGCGGCCTTGTCGCCCCGCTGTGAACAGCGTGTATAGCGCATGGTCGAAGGTCACAAAGGCATCCGTATCGGGTGGGCCGCGAAGAATTGCATGCCCGTCTCGGGCAACACCCACGAATTGCTCTTCCAGCAGGGGAGAGGCGACCGCGCGCTCCGGAGGATCTGAGAAGGCTCCGATGATCAGATCGAAAGCACCGCCGTCAATCAGGCCCCCCGCGCCTGCCTTGTCATAGGCCAGAAGCTGAAGATCCATCCCCGGTGCTTCTGCTGTCAGCCGTGCGATCAGTGCAGGCGCAATGACGGCAGAGGTGTAGTCCGTCACGCCGATGGTGAAGGTTCCGTCAGCGGTTGCGGGATCGAAGACACGTTGTTCCCCATCAAGCGTCACGCGGATACCTGCAAGGGCTGCATGCAGTCCAGGTGCCAGCCGTCGCGCAGCGGGGGTCGGCTGCATCATGCCCCCCGCATAAGTGAAGAGCTCATCCCCAAGCGCCTTTCGCAATCGCGACAAGGCAGCACTGGTGGCGGGCTGACTGAGCCCCAAGAGCCGTGCCGCGCCGGAGACACTGCGCGCCTTGTCCATCGCCTCGAAGGTCAAGAGCAGGTTGAGGTCGAATGCCATATTGGGTCGCCTATCAATCCACCGTGTGAATACCAGTCATTTGATCTGCTGGATAGACACAGAGCTGGCGCGTACCAATATTTTTACTTTCAGTGAAACAAAGGACCTCCATCATGACCTCCCCACTTGCCATTATTGCCGGCGCTGGCCCCGGCGTTGGCGCCGCTGTTGCCCGACGCTTCGTCCAGGGCGGATTTCGCGTCGCGTTGATCGCCCGCGATGCCAGTCGTCTGGCGGCTCTCGCGGCTCCCCTGATCGCTGCCGGCGGCACTGTGACAACCCATAGTGCTGACCTATCGGACCACGCAGATGTTCGCCGCGTGCTGGCGACCATTGCCGCCGAACATGGCCGCGCGACCCTGCTTGTGTGGAATGCTGCGGTTTGGACCGAGGCGCCGGCGCTGGCGCTGGACCCAGGAGATTTCGACCGTCAGCTTCGGTTGGGCCTGACTTGCGCGCTGACCGGTATCCAGACGGTCGCACCGTCAATGATGGCGGGCGGTGGCTCGATCCTGCTGACCGGTGGCGGCCTCGCGCTGATGCCTCAATATGGGGCGGCGGTTCCCGCTCTGACTGCGGTGAAATCAGCGCTGCGAGGATTCGTCCACGCAAGCGCGCCCGAATTTGCCACGCGCGGCCTGAGGCTGGGCATGGTGACGATCGCGGGCCAGGTGGCGCCCGGCGGGCCCTTCGACCCTGCCCGGATCGCAGAGGCTTTCTGGACCCTCCACACCGCCGCAAAGCCCGTTGTGGAGCATGTCTTTGACGGTAGCTGACGAACTGGTCCTACCGCAGGATTTGCCACCTTGGCGGCAGGCTTGGCCGAGATATGAACCAAGCGCCTGTTTCTGAAGAAGAACACTCGCTCCGAATACCCCCTCCCTGTCTCAGCAAGTTTTGGCAAGCGGGGATGGGGGTAGGCCGGGCACTCTCAATCTGACGCTGCCGAACCTCCCGATCACCCAAACTCAACAAGGATTGCCCAATGCGACTGCACCATCTTGGCCTTGCCCTGGCCCTTGTGTTTTCCGCTTCCCCTACCCTGTCAGAGACCGCGTCCGACCGTCTGGCTGCGCCCGGTCCCGAACATGCCTGGATGGACCCGCTTGCCGGGCGCTGGGATGTGGCCATGCGCGTCTGGCCCGGGCCTCAGGGCGAACCCTTCGAGATTCCTGGCATGACCGCCGAACGCGAGCTTGTCCTTGGCGGGCGCTACCTACGCGAAATCCTGATCTCCGGCGACGGAACTGCGATGCGTGAAGCAACCATGGGGTACAATCGGCTCGACGGTCGGTTTGAACTTGTTACCGTCGATAGCTTCGAACCCGGACAGATGGTCTATATCGGCCGAGGCGACGCAACCGCCGACGGGATATCGATGTATGGCGAGAGTACCGAGGCGGGAATGGGTGCCGAACCCACGGGCCGCAAACGCGATCTTCGCTTTGAATTCGTGATCGAAAACAAAGACGCGAATGTGCAGCGCATCCACGTCCGCTATCCCGGAGGCGAGGAATACCTGTTCGTCGAACAGCGCTTTACCCGCACCAAGTGATCCCCGGCTTTGGCGATTTCCCAAGGAAAGGACATCCCATGACACTTCTATTGCGGGCCAAATTATGTCTCATCCTGGCGCTTGGGGCGACCGTCGCCCAGGCTGAACCCACCCGCACTGTCGCCAGCTATCCGCCTGGCACTTTCCTCGAGAACGTTGCGGAAGGTCCAGACGGTGCACTTCTCATCACAAGCTACTTCGATCGGACGCTCCTGTCATGGGACGGCGGCGGAGCGCCTACGCCTCTCGTCGCGCTCGACCTGCACCCTGTGGGCATTCTCGCGCGCGCCGATGACATCGTGTTGTCTGCGCATGGAACATCTTTTGCCGAGGGACCTGCCTTCACGCAGACCAACGCTTTCCTCATCCTGTCGCCGGATGGCCGGGTGATCCACACCATCCCTGCGCCTCAAGCACTGTTTCTCAACGGGATCGTCGAGGTCGCGCCCGGAACGATCCTTGCTGCAGATTCCCTGGCAGGCATGATCTGGCAGCTTGACCTTGCGAGCGGCACCATTACCGAATGGCTGGCCGATCCACTCTTTGCCACCGATCCTGCCGAAACGGGGCAAACGCCTGGTGCGAACGGGCTCAAGATCCGCGACGGCTGGCTCTATGTCTCAAACTCTTCGCGACAAGCACTCTATCGTGTCGCATTAGACGGGGCAGGTCCAAAGGGAGCGCCTCAACTCTTTGCAGCCACCGGATCGATCGACGACTTCGCTTTTCTCGCCGACGGTACGATTGCAGCAGCTTCACATGGAGCGACGCTGATCGGTATCGACGCAGAAGGTACTGTTTCCACATTGCTGGCGGCAGGCTGCGACGGCTGCACCTCCGTCATATCCTATGGCCCCTCAGAAGAACTCGTGGTGCTGACGACCGGCAACCTCCTGGAAGGTGGCACAGACGCGGCGCGTATCTTGGTGGTCCCCACGAAATAGACGAAGGAAGAGGTCATTGGACATCGGGATCATCGGTGCAGGCATGATCGGAGGGACGCTTGCCAAGCTTTTGGCCAACCGCGGCCATCGGGTTCACGTCGCCACCCGGTCCCCTGACGACCCCCGCCTTGCGGCCCTGCCGCCGGGCGTGGGCCGCACGACAATCGCCGAAGCGGCCCGCTTCGGCATAGCGACCATCGTTGCTGTGCCCTTTGCCGCATGGCCGGAGCTTGTGCGGTCGGTCGCAGCAGGGTTTGATGGCCGTGTAATCCTGGACACATCAAACGCAATACCGGTTCGGGACGGTGAGGTTGCAGCTGCGGCGCTTTCCTCTGGGCAAGGTTCGGGTGTCTGCGTGGCAACGCTCGTTCCTGCCGCGCGCGTGGTGAAGGCGTTCAGCTCGGTACACTTTGCGACCCTTGCTGCCACGGCAGGAGCGCACCCGCCAATCGGCATCCCGCTGGCCGGCGACGATCCGGGCGCTGTTGCCATTGCCGCAGGCGTGGTTGCAGCGGCGGGCTTCGCTCCCGTCCCTGTCGGGCCGCTCTCTGCGAGTGCGCGTTTTGATTTTGGAACGCCACTGTTCAACGTGCCTCTATCAGAGAGTGACTTGCGCCTCGCATTTGCCGACAGAAAGGGAGCGTCGTGATGCGTTGGTTCTCAGGCGTTCTCAGGCCGTATATCTTGCAAGTCTTGCAGCCTTCGACAAAATCTTCAGGCAAACACCTCGTGGTTCACAAAGACAGCAGACACTGCGCGCCAGCCGGTCAACAGCCGTCAGCAGAGGCGATGAGCTTGTGACGCGCCGACCTGTAGCATGACGACTTAACGGTGCTTTTGCTCCAAAGAGTGATTCCGCATGTGACGCTCTTTTTTCCGAATGAACCTAGATGATCCCTTTCACACTATTCTCCAGCACGCTGAAGGACTGTTCTCATGGAAAGCTCAGCCGCCGATTTAGCAACATATGTCCGCCGCCCACTTTCTGATGCCCACGTGGCGCATCTACGCAAGATCGGGCAAGAAGTTCGTTACGCTCCGGGCGAGACAATGGTGGCTTTCGGTGCTGCCAATGACGCGTTTTTCTACATCGTCGAAGGTGAGGCCGCGGCTTTTGACGAGGTGAATGGAACGCGCTACGGCAATGCAACGCTGGGTCCAAGTCAGTTCACTGGCGAGATGAGTTTCCTCAGCGGCGGCACGGTGCAACTGACCACCCGAGCCGAAACCCATCTGACCGCAATACGGGTCCCACGCGGCGCGATGCTGCAGGCGATGGCCGACATCCCAGAGATGAGCGACATCGTCCTGACGGTCTTCGCCGCGCGCCGCCGTCGCCTGATCGAGAGCGGGCAAGCGGGACTGACACTGATCGGCCCTGAGACCGATCGGGCCATACGCAGGATCGAAACCTTCGCGGCGCAGAACCTTATTCCTTACCGCACGCACGCTCTACAAAGTGCCGAAGCGCTTGAACTGGCTAGGAGGTGCGGAATACCCAGTGATCGAGGTGCCGTCTTATTGGGGGAACGTGCCGTCATCAACGATCCGACACCACGTGCTCTGGCGCGACGCTTTGGGCTCGACCTCGCGGTCGAGGCGGGCGCGGAGTTCGATGTCGTGATCGTGGGGGCGGGGCCGGCCGGTCTTGCTGCGGCAGTCTATGCCGGGGCCGAGGGACTGCGCGCATTGGTGATCGACGAGTTGGCGGTGGGCGGACAGGCGGCGGCCTCTTCGCGGATCGAAAACTATATGGGCTTCCCGACGGGCATATCCGGCCGGGATCTATGCGCGCGTGGCGAAATCCAGGCACTGAAGTTCGGCGCCCGTTTCGCCGTTCCACGCCAGGTCACGGGGGTGTCGCGCGAGGCGTCTGGCTTTACCCTGACACTCGAGGACGGCGTGACGGTCAAGGCTTCGGCGATCGTCGTGGCGAGCGGCGTACAATACCGGCGTCTCCCGCTGGACCGGCTGGAGCATTTCGAGGGGGCGGGGGTATCTTATGCGGCAACTGAACTTGAGGCGCGGCACCTGCGGGGGCGCAGTGCAGTTGTGATCGGCGGGGGCAACTCTGCGGGTCAGGCGGCGATGTTTCTCAGCCGCCAGGCATCGCGGGTGCACCTCGTGGTGCGGGGCCCGTCACTCGCGGCATCGATGTCGGACTACCTGATCGAGCGCATCCGGAAGAATGACGACATTACCCTGCATTTCGACGCGCAGGTCACCGCGCTCCACGGCGCGGAAACGCTCGAGGCCGTGACGCTGCGGGTCGCAACAGGCGAAATTCATCTGCCTGCAGCGGGCTTGTTTGTGATGGTGGGAGCCGCGCCCAATACCGGTTGGCTGTCTGGCATCGTAGACCTGGACGGCAAAGGTTTCGTGGTGACGGATGGCGACCATTCGGCCTCAGTTCCCGGCATTTTCGCGGTGGGCGATGTGCGTGCGGGATCCGTCAAACGCGTGGCATCAGCGGTGGGAGAAGGCTCGGTTGTGATCTCGAAGGTCTGGGAACATGTCAATGCAGCACGAAACAAATAGATCATGCTGTCTATCGGGCAACATGCAGACCCCCGGCCTGCATCACGTCAAATAGGCTTAAATCAGACCGGTCGACCTCCTTAAAACCCATAGGCTTGTCGCTGTCGGGTGCGTCGACGAGCGCGCATTCGCTTCATCTTCAGTCCGCGAGCAGCGCTTTGCCCAGCCTTCGTGATGGGGCATCAAGGACTATCGCAACACCTTAAGCGTGCCGGAGCCGTTTTCTGGTTTCCGCCGCACCGCCTCCTCTTGACGCAAAAGATGGAGAATTTCGCCGAGTATTTCTTTCCGGCGAACTGCCTTGTCCTTAAGGCGGCGAACGATCTCTTCCTCCGTCACCCCAGACGTGAGGTGGCACGACGCCTCGTTCTCGGCGATATCGCCAAGAATGTTCATCAGCACGAGGTTCTTCTCGTGCATCTGCATCACCATTTCCTTCACCTGCAAACGCTCGGACATGCTCACCACTCCTGCTGAAAACTGACTTCGGGCTATAACCGTTCAGCGGCGGAATGGTCCCAGGCAGTGGCCCAGATTCGTGAATTCGTTCAGCCGCGCGCAAGCCTCGAACATCGTTCAATAGGGCGATCGCAGTCCGCGCCCACTGGTGATGGCGCGAAAACAGCTCCGGTGAACCTTGCTCGGGCGCATGGAGAACGAGCGCCAAATCGTATCTTGGTCGGGGACGCCGGCACCCGGCGCAGCCGCAACGATGATCACTTTCACGTCCTCGAGCCGGCCCAGCTCCCAGCTGACGTGTACGTTCCACACCAGCCTAGCGAAGAGAACCACTAAGGTAATCACGATTACGGTAATCGTGATTACCTTATTCGTATGCATCAGAATGCAGGCATAAGCTGTTTCTCCGATCGGCAGATAGACAAGCAGCTTGCCCGCGCCCGCTGTTCGTACTCTGCCGCACCGGGCATCGTTAGGTTCTTCGTTTTGACGCCTTCAAGCTTGGTTTGCCTTCAGTATTCACAGCGGGCTCATTGCAGAAAAGCCAGTTGACACCCACATGAAAGAAACAGAACATAGAGTGAACACATGAGGTGGATCATGGACGAGACAGGCACGAATGACGTCGTTGCCAAGGCCCTTGCCGAAGTGGCAAAGATGCGCGCATGGCGGGAAAAGGTCGAAGCGGAAAGACGAAGGACTTTCGGGGCGATGGGGATGCGCCAGTCAGTCTATGTTCTTGCCCGTCAAAAGCCGTCGCAAACCGAAACCAAGCCCCAGTAGAGGAAACCGCTCATCACGGTCGCAGAACCACCCCGCCATACGACCGCCCAGCTGGACCTCAAACGCCGTTTACAAAAGCCGTCGGCCGACATCCTCTCATTTGACGAAGGCTTCAAGACACTGCTGACAAAGTTTGTCGATCGGGCCCGCGACCGGTTTGAAGACTGACGCGATCGCCTACAGCGCTTGCCTGGCCTCAGATAGTTGGCAAAGACTTGGTCAGCGACACTGCCCAACATGATCGAGCCGAGCAGATCCGGCTCTTCTGCTCTCGTCGCCACCACGTCTGTGCCGCAGGCATCGGCCAGCATCTGGCGAACCAGTGCACTTTAGCCCGCCCTCACTGATCACGATGCGTCTGACATTCGCCGCGACACGGTAAAGATCCTATCCAGATCCGGATGCAAATCCATCCCGAGACCTGGACCTGGCGGAACCGTAATCATGCCGTTCTTGACCTCGGGCAGTGCCGTCACCAGATCGCGATACCAGGTCTTATAGAAGGCCCTGACACTTTCCTGGACGAGGGCATTGGGGGCATTGAGCGACAGATGCGTCGATGCACAGAGCACGACCGGGCCCGTGCAGTCATGAGGTGCTACAGGCAAATGCCAGGCTTCGGCCATGGCAGCGATTTTCCTTGCCTCCGAGATCCCACCACACCAGCTGATATCAAGCATGACAACGCCGGCTGATCCCGTTTCCAGCAAGTCCCTGAATGCAAAGCGTGAGCCGAGCGTCTCAGAGGCGCAGATGGGAGCCGGAGATACCGCGGCATAGCGTGTGAGGCTGGACAGACTGTCCATCTTGATGGGGTCTTCATGCCAGAAGGTTTGATAGGGCGTGAGCGCCTTGGCGATCTGCATGGCTGGCAAAAGTTGCCACATGGAGTGGAACTCGACCATGATGTCCATCTTGTCGCCGACGGCCGAACGGATCTTCTCGAACGGCTCAAGCGCGCGTTTCAGGTCCGGCATGGAGATGTACTGGCCACGGCTTTTTTCTGCGGCCATGTCAAAGGGCCAGATCTTCATGGCAGTGATGCCGTCTTCGAGCAGGGAGTGGGCGAGCTCGTCTGCACGAAGAAGAAAACCGTTCAGGTCATCATAAGCCCTCGTCGCCGATGTCGACAGATCGTAATTTGCCGTTGTCTGCCCCGTCGCCTTCTTGATGTATTCGGTGCCAGCGCAGGTATTGTAGGTCCGGATTTCACGACGGCTGAAGCCGCCCAGCAATTGCGCAATCGGCTGCCCGGTCGCCTTCCCGAAAATGTCCCACAACGCGATGTCAAAGGCGGAATTGCCGCGCACTTCAGCACCCGAAGAGCGGAAACCGAGATAGCCGACCAGGTCTGCGGCGAGGAGATCAATCTGAAGCGGATCGCGGCCGATCACCCAAGGGGCGACATATTCATGGATGTAGGCCTCCACGGTTTCTGCCCCGAAGAAGGTCTCTCCAAGCCCGGTGATACCCTCGTCCGTATGGACGAGGATCCAGAGGAGATTTTGTCGCTCCGCAATGCGCACGGTTTCAAGCCTGGTAATTTTCATGGTGGCTTCCTTAAGCAATGCCGGCGGCAAGCAGCGCCTTGGCGCTTTCATCGAAATGCTGTGCCATCAACTGACTTGCCTTCTGTGGGTCGCCTGCAAGGATGGCTTTGGCGATCGCCAGGTGGAGTGCATTCATGGCTCTTCGTTCCTCGTCTGAGGAGCGACTGCGCCATCCAATCGGCCAGGTTTGTCGCGAGACCGTTTGAAACGCACCAAGGATCAGCGAAAAAATCGGGTTCTTCGACGCCTTGGCAATGGCCAGGTGGAAGGCCAGATCGTGTTCCATCACTGTCTCGGCCAAATGAAACTGCGTCTCCATGGCTGTCGCATGGTCGATGAGAATGCGCGCCTCTTCGTCTGAGCGTCTGAGGGCTGCAAGACTGGCCGTCCGCATCTCGATCGTCCGCCTCACATCGTAAATCTGATGGACGTTGATCTGCTCGGTCCCCACACCATGTTCAATCATCAGTGACATGGCGCCATGGTCGAGCTGTGCCACCCGCGCTCTTTTTCCCACATGCAGATCGAGCAGTCTTACGGCTGCCAGCGATCGAAAGGCCTCTCGAACGACCGTGCGCGAGACGCGCAGTTCCTTCGACAGCGCCAGCTCGCTGGGCAGGCTGTCTCCAGGCCCGAGCTCATTGTCGCGGATATAGGACGTGAGCGCAGCGATGACGCCATCCACCCGGCCGTCACTGCCTGTCTCCACACTAACCATAGATAAAAGCTCCAAAATGACAAAACCTGTCAGACAGCTTCTGTTATTATGGTTTAGGTTTTGTCCTTTGGCGTGTCAATCACCAGCACGCGTTACCAGCTTGTCCGAGAGCCACGTCCCGCCCGCAATCGGCTAGATGCCTCCAGGCTGTCGAAGGCGCGTATAAGGGGCCACCGCTCGACTGGTATCACCGATTGACATGCAAACACATCGGATGAGCTCATATCTCGTGCGGTCTCGCCCTGATGCTGGCTCAGATCGCCGCGGCAAACGCGTTCAGCCAGGAATGCCACAAATACCAGGTCTGCCATCACGCCACAGGCTAAAGCGCCCGCGCGACTTCCTGCAATTTGACGAAGGCTTCAAACCGCTGCTCGTGCAGCTCGCCGATCTTGTCCTTGCCCGGTTCGTATATGGACGCGATCGCAGATAGTGCCTGCATTGCCCCTTTCACATCAGGAAAGGCACCGCCTGCCACACTGCCCAGAATTGCCGAGCCGAGCAGGACCGGCTCATCGGCGAGAGGGGCCACCACCGCCAAGCCGCAGGCATCAGCCAGCAACTGGCGCACCAGTGAGCTCGATCCGGCTCCACCGCTGATCACGACGCGTTTGACGCCTGCCCCATGCTTGGCTTGCGTCTCGATGATCTGGCGAAGCCCGTAGCCAATGCCGCACAGACCGGCGATGTAGAGCGCGACCAGACTGTAGAGATCGCGCTCCATGCCAAGACCTGCAATCACGGCGCGCGCATGGGGATCGGCAAAAGGCGCGCGATTGCCGAGAAACTCTGGCACAACATGCAACTCGCCCGCCGCCAAAACTGTCTCGGACAGCGTCTCGACCTGAGCTGTCGCCATCTCGGCCAGAAAAGCTGGAAGCGACTTGCCTGATGCCTGCGCCCTCCCCCTCGCCTCTTCTGCTGCCGGGTGAAACGACAAGAGCTGATCGATCGCGGCCCCTGCTGCACTCTGGCCACCTTCATTCAGCCAGAGGCCCGGCACCATGGCTGAGTAATACGGTCCCCAGACACCAGGCACGAAGACCGGCTCAGTCGTCGAGGTCATGGTGCAGGAGGACGTTCCAAAGACATAGGCCAGATTGTCCATGGGATTGTCGCCAATGCCGACTGTGCCGATGCCGCCGGCATGGGCATCGATCATGCCAGCTGCAACGGCAGTCCCTGATCTCAGACCCATGGCTGATGCTGCGGCTTCGTCAAGCCCCGCCCCAAGCCTTGTGCCGGGCTCGACCATCTGTGTGCCGATCCGGGCAAATCCCTCGTCTGCCAGTTCGCCAAGTCCGACCTTGTGGAAGTAACTCTCGTCCCAGCGCGCCTCATGGGCAAGATATGTCCATTTGCAGGTTACGGTACAGGTCGAGCGGGCAAGATCGCCCGTCGCCTTCCAGGTGAGAAAATCGGCGAGATCGAAAAACTGCCAGGCCTGTCCGAAAACTTCAGGGCGGTTTTCCTTCAGCCACAGGAGCTTCGGCGTCTGCATCTCGGGCGAAATCCGCCCGCCGACATAGCGCAACACATCATGGCCGATGGCATTGATCCGCTCGGCCTGATCCACGGCGCGGTGGTCCATCCAGACAATGATGTCGCGGGAAGGATCGTCGCTGCCACCAAGGCCAAGCGATTGACCACCTTCGCCGACGACCACCAGTGAACAGGTGGCATCGAAACCAAGCCCAATTACCTGGACAGGATCGATCCCAGCCATGGATACCGCTTCGCGAATGACACTACAGACACAGTCCCAGATCTCAGCACTCGACTGTTCGACGATCGAGCTTCCCTCACGAAACACGGTAATGTCGCGTTTGGCGACAGACAGCATCCTGCCAGAAAGGTCAAAGAGACCCGCTCGTACGCTTCCCGTGCCAACATCAACGCCAACGGCATAACTTTCGGTCATTTCAATCAATCCTGCGGCCGGTGACGCAATATCAGTGGCTTGCCACAAACTGGCTCATTCGCCTGATCAGAAAAAACCCGACGGTTGCGCCAGCATCCTGCAGTCCAATGGTCTTCTCCTGAAACGCTGCAGCCTTTCCATGCTGAGCGACCATCGACTTCGTCGCTTCCAGTGCGTCTTCTGCGACCCTGGCTGCCGAAGAAAGCGCGTCCGTGAGACCCGTACCTTTCTCAGCCTCTGCCTCCAGCGCGCTTGTCAGGGGATCGAGCACATCAAGCAGGGTCTTGTCACCGACCTTTGCCTTGCCCCGTTCTGCAATCCCATCGGTATAGGCGCGCCAGAACTGAGCAAGCGCTTCCGTATCAAGAGCATCCAGTCCCTCGACCGCTTTGCTCGCCCTCAGGAAACCGGTGGCCGTCAACGTCCCCATGGTCGAGGGGGCTGTGCGCGCCATTGTTGCACCAGCCGTGCGCAACAGCTTGGACAAACCGGCCTCTTCGCCTTCGGCAGCGACGGCGTCAGCCGCCGCTGCAAAGGATTTCGCCATGGTGATGCCTAGATCGCTGTCACCAACCTTGCCATCGAGTGCGATCAGATATTCCCGTTGCTCGGCAAAAAGCTGCTGCCAGCTCTGGAACAGTCCGATCAGATGACTCGCATCCAGTCTTTCGAGGCTCATATCTTTATCCCGTGACGTGCTTGAAGAAGGGCGTATTGGCAGGCGCTGCCATCAGGCGGTCGAGTTCTTCGTCAAGATGAAGGATCGAAATCGAGGCGCCCGCCATTTCCATTGAGGTTGCGAACTCTCCAATCCAGACATGTTTGAGGTTTACGCCGCGCGCATCGAGAAGCTGGCGGACCCGGCGGAAGAGAATGTAAAGTTCCTCAAGCGGCGTACCACCCAGACCGTTGATCAGGACTGCAACATCATCTCCTGATCTGTAATCGGTCTCGTTGAAGATACGATCCATCATCTCGTCGACAACGGCGTCTGCTGCGCCAAGCTTCTTGCGGCTGATACCGGGCTCGCCATGGATGCCCATGCCGATTTCCATTTCATCCTCGCCGATCGAGAAAGTGGCATGACCGATTTCAGGCACGACACAGCTAGACAGCGCGACCCCCATGGTCCGGGTCTTCATCCGTGCCTTGTCGGCAATTCGTGCGACCTCATCAAGCGACAGACCTTCGGCGGCAGCTGCACCGGCCGCCTTGTAGATGAAGAAGATGCCTGCAACACCGCGGCGCTTGTGCTCTTCTCCAACGATTGAGGAGGCCACGTCATCGTTGCCGACAACCTGCTTGACGGCAATGCCATCGAGATCGGCCAATTCAGCGGCCATGTCGAAATTGATGATGTCGCCGGAATAATTGCCGTAGATGTAAAGGACACCGGCACCTTGATCGACGGCCTTGGTCACCTGATACATCTGCTCGGCACTGGGAGACTGGAAGACACCGCCGACGGCTGCACCATCGAGCATGCCGTCGCCGACAAAGCCCAAGAATGTCGGCAGGTGACCCGAGCCACCGCCCGTGGTGAGCCCGACCTTGCCGGGCTTTGGCTTGGCCGTCACAAGGCAACGCAGATCGTCATTCGTATAAGTGACCATCGGATGCGCCGCATAGATGCCCTCGAGCATCTCGTCGACGAAGTTGACCGGATCGTTGAGAAACTTCTTCACTTTATCCTCCACTGTTACTTTTTGCGCTGACGCGTGACGAAGAAGGCAGCGGCCAGCAGGATGAAGCTGCCGACGACCAGTCGCTGCCAGGTGCTTGGGATGCCGACGAGAACCAGGACGCTGTTGATGACCACGACCAGGAGGACGCCGAGAATGGTACCGAGAACCGTACCGGTCCCGCCGGTAATGCGAGCGCCGCCCAGGACGACGGCAGCAATCACGTTGATTTCCGTGCCAACCAGATCAAAGGGGTTTGCCTGACGGTTGGCACAGACATGAATGATACCCGCAAGGCCCGCTAAAGCACCGGCATAGCCGAAGACGAACAGATGCACGGTACGAAGACTGTAGCCCAGGCGCTCGGCGATATTGGCATTGCCGCCCACGGCGAAGATTGCCCGCCCCATCAGCGTCCGATTCAAAATCCACCAGGTCAGGATGGCGGCGGCTGGAAGCACGAGGAAATAGAAGGGCAAGGTGACGAGGGCACCATTTGCGGTCTCGAACTGCAGAAGTGGCATCCGCCCGAATGCCCCCATCTGTGGCGGCAGCGACATGATCCAGACGGTGCCGATGAAGGACAGAAGAAATCCGCGAAACAGATACTGGGTGCCGATCGTCACGATCAGGGAGGGAACACGCAAATGGTGAACGAGAAGGCCGTTGATCACGCCGAGGAGGACACCGCCTGCCATCGCGATCAGTATGATCACAACGATGGGAAGCCCAGGCAGATAGCTCTGCACCAAAAGGGTCACCGAATACATGGTGAAGGCTGCAATCGCGGTAAAGGAGACATCGATGCCGCCGGCTGCCAGAATGACAAAGACGCCGAGCGCAAAGAGCCCCATGACGACGCTTGCACGGCCGATATCGATCAGGGTCGACGGCTGAAGAAAGGCCGGATTGGCAATCGAAACAGCAATGCAGATGGTCACGAGAAGCGCGAAAGTGATCGTCTCGGGGCGTCGACGTATCAGATTGCCCAGACTGAAGGAGCGCGCAGATTTTGACGAAGGGGCCGTCTCGGCTTTGGTCGCATTCATTGTTCACCCCCCTTTTCACTGCCAAGCATCGCCCGGTAGAGATCGTCTTCAGACGCCTTGTCTGCTTCAAATTCTGAAACGATCTGGCCTCCATTCATGACGATGATCCGGTCTGCGTTTTGCAAGAGCTCCGGCAGATCGTCACTGACGATGATCAGCCCCATGCCGGATTGAGACAGGGACTGGATCACCTTGTAGATCGTGTCCTTTGATCCGACATCGACACCCACGGTTGGGCCATGCAGGATGAGAAGCTTCGGGCGGATGCTCAGCCAGCGACCGATCAGGACACGCTGCTGGTTGCCGCCCGAAAGCGAGCCGACCGGCAGGTCGATATTCATCGTATTCAGGCGCATCTGCGCCGAGAGATCATCGGCAAGTCCCCTCGCCCGCTCGCGGTCAATGACGCCAATACCATTCGTCAGATCCCGAAGGATCAGAGCGATCTCGTTGTCGAGAATGGATTTGTCGAGAAACAGACCTTCTGCGAGGCGATCCTCCGGGACATAGCCGATACCGTGTCTGATGGCGTCCGAGGGAGAATTCAGTCGCACCTCCGTCCCATCGATCAGCATTTTGCCACGCCCGACCGCCATGACACCGGCAAGCGCCATGGCAAGTTCGTTGCGACCGGAATCGGCAAGACCGGTGACGCCGAGGATCTCTCCGCGGCGCAAGGCAAGCGTTACGCCTTCGACATTGTCGGTACGCAGCCCGTCGACCTCAAAGAAGGCTTCGCCGTCGGCACGTCCCTCACGATAGCGGGTGGCGGTGATCTGCCGCCCGGTCATCAATTCGGAGAGGTCATCCTTGGTGAAGCTTGCGATCGGACCTTGCGCCACGCATTTCCCGTCGCGAAAAACGATGGCGTTGCCGCCGATCCGGTAGCATTCCTCGAGCTTGTGGGTGACGAAGAGCACGGTTACGCCCTCAAGCCGCAGGCGCTCGACGACTTCGATCAGGTTGTCGACTTCCCGCCTGGTCAGGGAGGTCGTCGGCTCATCCATGATGACAAGCTTTGCCCGTGTGGCGATGGCACGCGCAATCGCCACCAATTGCCGCGATGCAAGCGGCAGATCTGAGACGATTTCCTGCAGGAAGGGGCGGTCGTTGGGCAGGCCGACTGCTGCAAGCGCGCGTGCTGCCGTTTCCTGCATCTGGCTGCGGTTAAAAAGGCGCGCCAGTCGTCCGCCAGACGATACGAGCTGCTCGGTTAGCGCTACATTTTCAGCGACCGTCAGATTGGGCAATAGCGAGAGATCCTGATAGACGGTCTCAATCCCGGCTGCGAGCGACTGGATCGGGGTTAGAGCGGCATAACTCTGGCCTTCAAGCACGATCTCACCTGCAGACGGCGGATGCGCACCGGACATGATCTTGATGACGGTGCTCTTGCCACAGCCGTTTTCACCCAGAAGGTGATAGACTTGGCCTCGGGCAAGCGTCAGGTTGATGCCCCTGAGCGCATGCACACCGCCAAACCACTTCTCGACATTGTTCAATCTGAGCAGCTCTGCCGGCTGCTCAACGCTTCTTTGCATTGCGACCACGGGAAATGGATCCTCATTTTATCCGCAGGCGGGTTCACGCTGCGGCGGTATGACCGGGAGAGCGATCTCCCGGTCACGGCTCACTCAAAGGATCAGAACAGGAAGTCCTTGTAGGTCGCCTTGTCGGCGAGAACCATGCCGTTGCCGACGACCAGCAAGCCCTGGCCGGCGCCCTGCTTGACGGTCACCTTTTCATAGCCGGGGACACCCAGATCCATGCCATCGGTGAGCTCCTTCTTTTCAAGCAGGAGCTTGGCGATCGTGTTCATGGCCATGCCGGCCTTTTGCGGATCCCAGAAACCGATTGCGGTGATTGCGCCGGATTCCAGCAGATCAGCCGAGGGGTTCGGCAGGCCTGTGCCGACGAGGCAGACCTTGCCGCTCAGACCGGCTTCGTCAATCGCGCGACCAACACCGAGTACGTCATTGCCGGCAGAGGTCTGGAAACCCTTGATGTCGGGATGCTTGCGCAGGATTTCCTTGGCCTTTTCATAGGTCGCATTGGCATCGTCGAAGGACTCGTTGTTGGCATCAACGAGCTGCATGCCTGCATACTGTTTGGCGTTTTCTTCGCCCGCACCGACCCACTGCATGTGGGTGCGGCTGCCAAGCGAACCGACGAATGTCGTCCACTTGCCTTCCTTGCCCATGCATTCGGCAAGTCGCTCGTTGAGTGCGGCACCATAATCGGCGTTGTCGAAAGCTTCGACATTGGCATTGGTGTTGATCTGGTTGTCGGCCTCATGGGTGACGACAACAATACCACGTTCCATGGCGCGCTGCAGTGTGCCTTCAAGCACGGCGGGATCCATCGGAACGACGGCAAGCGCGTTGACGCCCTTGGCGACGAGGTCATTGACGATCTGCAGCTGTTGGGCCGAGTCGGCGGTCGCCGGACCGCTCTGGCTTGCAACGAGATCAGCATTGGCTTCCTGGAAGGCAACCACGCCGGTATTCATGCGATCGAACCACGGGATACCGCTGATCTTGACCACGGTTGCGATCACCGGCTTTTCCTGGGCCACGAGCACGCCGACCGAGCCTCCCAGCGTGACGGCTGCAAGTGCTGTGCCGAGCATCATTTTTTTGGCAAACGAGTTCATGCTTTCCTCCACAAATTTTCCCTCGCTTTGTTACTTCGGCGATTGAGGGACAGACGCCGAAGGATCTTCAGAGCGACGCGTTGGGGCCAGGAACCCCATCACGTCGTAGCGACCGACAGCCAGGAAGGTGAGCAGCAGGGCTCCCCAGGCGAAATCTCGGACAAAGTTGGAAAGACCGCCGAAGTTCAGAAGGCTCGACATCAGCTGGAGAGCGATCGCACTCAAGACCACGCAGACAACCCGGCCATAGCCACCTTCGGGGCGAACACCCGCCATCACCGCGATCAGGATGGCGATCAGCAGATAAGAGCTGCCATAGTCGAACTTCACGTTGACGTTGCGAGCCGCAATGATGATGCCGGCGAGACCCGACAAGGTTCCAGACAGGGCATAGGTTGCGAGGATCACACCGTTTTTCGGGAAGCCGGCAAAGGTCGCAGCCTTGGGGTTCGTCCCCATCAACATCAGCCAAAGACCAAAGGGCGTGAACTTCAACACGGCGCCAATCAGGGTTGCGACGACGATGAAGATGACAAAGCTGATCGGCACGCCAAACAGCATGTCGTTGCCAAGGCTCGACAAAAGTTCCGGACTGCCAACAGTCACGGCACGTCCTTGAGAAACGACAATGGCAAGGCCCATAAACGCCATCTGTGTGCCGAGCGTGCACAGGATGGGCGTGATGGAGAAGCGGGCAATCAAAAAGCCGTTGAAGAGTCCGCCTGCAAAGCCGACCAGAAGGCAGCCAAGCATGAAGCCCAGGCTGAATGTGGTGGGATCGGAAGCCGGCCCGAGGATCGACACCATCAAGACCGCAGAAACGACGCCTGAGAGATTGGCAAGCGCAATGCCCGAGAGATCAATGCCGCCATTGCCGGCACACATGGCCAACATGACACCGACGGCCAAAAGTCCGATTTCTGGGACCTGACCAGCCATGGATTGAAGATTGAACAGTGACAAAAAGGAGCCGCCAGAGATCACCACTCCAGCAACAAGCAGCATGGCGTTCATGACGACAAGCATCATGAATTGGCCGTCGGTTCGCCGCATGGTCTCCTCCCATGTTTAGTGAACGTTTCTCGACTTCACTAAACGCTAGCAAAGCGGAAACCCGGTGACAAGCCCTATTCTGCCCGCAAATCCGATTGCGAACCGGTCGCAATTGCCGTAAACATCCGGCTTAACGGACATACTGTTTAGTAAATTATCTCGCAGATGCAGCATTCGGGACAGCGATGAAGAACGGCAAGAACCTGACGATCCGAGACATCGCGGAGGCCGCCGGCGTCTCTGCAGCGACCGTGTCTCTCGTCTTGAACGGCAAGGGTGACATCTCAGGCGTCACGCGCGCCAAGGTTCTCGAAGCCGTGGCAAGTCTGAACTATGTGCCAAGGGCCAGCAAATCGACCAGTGAGCCGGGCGAGACGCTCCGCTTCTTAAAGATTGCCAAGCATGGCCATACCGTCAATCGCGACCACAGCGTCTTCATTTCAGACTATATCGATGGCATGTCGGCTGAGGCTACCAGGCGCAACTACACGCTCGAAGTGGTCAGCTTCGAAGGTCAGCCAATCAGTTCGGTTGCGGAATCGCTTGCCGGAGCGCCGATTTCGGGTGTCGTGGCACTTGGCACAGAACTGACCGAGGCCGACATCCGGCTGATCCAGGGACTTGGATATCCGACGGTCTTCATCGATACGTTCTTCGATGTCATCGACGCCAATTTCGTCGACATGAACAATGAGGACGCCGTCTACAAGGTATTGTCGCGCTTTCATCAGCAGGGCTTCCGACGGATCGGCTTTGTGGCTTCGCATGTCGAGACGACGAATTTCAAGCTTCGCCGCGATGCCTTTTTCAAGAACATGGCGCGGCTCGGGCTGTCGGTCGACCCGGCCGATATTCTCTCTGTGGAATCGACCTATGACGGCGCTTATAGCGATACGCGCCAGCTATTGGCCGACGGCCTAGACCTGGCTGAATGTTATTTCTGCACCAATGATATCATCGCCTATGGCTTCATCCGCGCCTTGCGCGAGCATGGGCTGACCATCCCGGATGACGTCTCGATCATCGGCTTCGACAACCTGCCCCAGAGTGCGACGATGGATCCGGGCCTGACAACGATCGAGGTCTCGAAACGAAAGATCGGCTATCTCGCCGTCACCATTCTCGATGATCTCATCAATTCGACAGAGCCTCAGCCGGCGGTCAAGATCCAGGTCGGGGCCGATCTCGTCTTACGCGGAAGCCACGAGAAGCTCATGCAGCGCAGCAAGACCCGTGCCGCAAAGCAGCAGATCCCCGCGCAATGACCAGCGAGACGAATGGCCAAATCAAGGACCCAACAAAGGGCAAGCCACCTATGCCGCAGCCCCGCAAGCTGACCTTCATTCACACGGTCAAGACATTGGAACCCGTCTTTGCCGTGCTTGCAGCAGAAAGACTGCCGGGCTGGCAGATCGCATCGGTCGTGGAGGAGAGCCTGCTCTCAAATGTGATTGCCAATGGCCATGTGAGCCAGGAGGTTTTCGACCGTCTCACGAGACATGTGCACAAAGCTGAGGAGGATGGAAGCAGCGCCATCATCGTCACCTGCTCGACACTCGGCGAGGTCGTCGACGCCTTGGCCGCAAAGACCGCAACACCGCTTTTTCGGATCGACAGAGGCATGGCGGAACAAGCCGTCAATCAGGCCTCGACGATCGGCATTCTGGCGACCTTGCCAACCACGCTCGACCCGACCACGCGGCTCCTGGAAGGCACGGGCAAGCGAATGGGCCGCCAATGCAAATTCGTCTCACGGCTTGTAAACGAGGCATTCGCGCGGCTGAAAAGCGGCGACCAAGAAGGTCATGACCTCCTGGTGCAGGAGGCCTATGCGACACTCTCAAGCGAGGTCGAGCTCGTTGTGCTGGCTCAGGCGTCCATGGCGCGCGCCCTTCAAGCGGGGCAACACCATCGACCTTATCTGACAAGCCCTGAGCTTGGCATGGACCAGATTGCCGGATTGCTACGCCTGTCGCGCATGTCGGGTGACTGAGAAGGAGGAGGATCAAATGCAGTATCGAATGCTCGGCCGTTCGGGTCTCAAGGTGTCGGCCATTTCCATGGGCACATTTTCCTTCGGAGGTGTCGGCGGATTTGCCAAGGTGGCAACCCAAGGCGTTGAGGAAGCGCGCCGGCTGATCGACAGCTGTATCGATCTTGGGGTCAATCTTTTTGACACGGCCAACATGTATTCGCTCGGACGCTCGGAGGAAATTCTCGGCGAAGCCTTGGGCTCCAAGCGCAATGACGTGTTGATTTCGTCCAAGGCCCGCATGAGGATCGGCGACGGCCCCAATGACGAAGGGGCCTCCCGCTATCATATCATCAGAGAGTGCGAACGCTCGCTCAAGAGACTGAAGCGAGACCATATCGACATCTATTTCATGCATGAATGGGATGGCCTGACGCCACTCGACGAGACGCTAGAAGCGCTGCATACGCTGCGCGAGCAGGGCAAGATCCGCTACATTGGCTGTTCGAACTATTCCGGATGGCACATTATGAAAGCCCTGCAGATCTCGGAAAACAAGGGGATGGCGCGGTTTGTCACGCAGCAGATCCACTATACGCTCGAGGCGCGCGAGGCAGAATATGAACTCCTGCCGCTCTCGGTTGACCAAGGGCTCGGGGTGATGGTCTGGAGCCCGCTTGCTGCCGGGCTTCTGTCGGGCGCCTTTGCGCGCAACAGGGAGCCGGAGCAGTCACGCCAGGCTCAAGGCTGGAGCGAGCCACCAATCCGCGACAAGGAACGGCTTTGGGCCATCATCGATGTGCTGGAGGAGATCGCGACCGAGAGGGGCGTTTCGGTCGCTCAGGTGAGCCTCGCATGGACGCTGTCGCGCCCGGCGATCTCGACAGTCGTCGTGGGCGGTTTAAGCCAGGACCATTTCCGCGATAACATCGCTGCAACAAGCCTTACCCTCTCCGATCAGGAATTGTCTCGCCTCAACCTGGTGAGCCGGCCCGATTACATCTACCCCTATTGGCACCAGCACAATTTTGCGGCCAATCGCTTCTCGCCGGCTGATAGAGCGCTGCACTCTTCCTTCCACGACCTGGGCATGGTGTGAATTGCGGGCGCAAGATCAAGAACTGCGGTCTTGGTCTTGCGGGTACATGGTCAGCACGTCGTCATGATAGGGCAAAGCGGCAATTTTCCCGCGAGGGTCTCGGCATGCATTTCGCTCTTGCCAAAAGAGCTGACCTCGCTGACCGCGAGCGTTGCGTCCAGTTGTCGACCACAGCTCGAGGCCGATGAGCGGGACGAGGACGACGCCGTCTGGTTGGCGCGCTAGCTGGCAAAGAATGCTGGCCTTGAGTTTACGGCCTGGAGGAGAAACACTGATATGCCCCAGTTTGCGGCCAACCTGTCAATGATGTTCACCGAGATGCTTTTCCTCGATCGCTTCGCAGCGGCGGCCGAATGCTGATTTAAGGCCGTGGAGTATCTGTTTCCCTGTGAATACCCGGCCGAGGTTGTCGCAGAACGGCTTGAGACCGCTGGCTTTGTACAGGCACTTTTCAAAATCCCGCCCGGTGACTGGGTAGCCGGCGAACGCGGCATGGCGGCCCTTCCCGAACGCAAGGCGGATTTTGCGAAACGCCTGGACGTGGTGATCGACTCTGCCAAGGTCATCGGCTCACCACTCCTCCACATGATGGCGGGACTGGCACCTGCGACAGATTTGAAGGCCATAGCCACTATCGTGACGACTGAGACCGCAGCGACCGATCCCAAAGGTCAGCGAGACGACGATCAAACGTGCTCAACAGGCAAGATGCCCACAGCCTGTTGCTGCATCAGCGCCCAGATGCTACCGAGCCTCCGGGATAGAGGGATGCGCTTAAAAGCTGAGACGGGGTGGCCTAAGAATGAGCATGCGCAGTCAGTCCGAAACGCTGGGACGAAATCGAGCTGGCATCTGCGCCAAAACCATGCTTTTCCCCTTGAAGCGTCGGTAGGCCCGCACTGTGTCTTCAAAAAGAATTTCGATCATTGCGCCGACCAATACCGAGGTGAAGCACGTCGCTCTCTTCGCCGAGCGCGTTCGAAAAGACACCGGCATCAACGTCTCCCCTTACTTTCTTTTCAGATAAGAATGAGGACATAAGCACATGAGCGTCGCAATTCTTGCGATCAATCTGGATCGATCGACCGACCGTTGGGAAGTCCTGGCTAAACGAGCCACCGCGCTAGGCTTGCCCCTCACCCGCGTCTCTGCAGTCGATGGCAAGTTGACGCCGGAAACGAAACGGGAGGCAATCGACGATGCAGCATTCCGCCGCAATACCGGCCGCCTGATGCTCGCCGGCGAATACGGTTGCTATCGAAGCCACATCAAGGCGCTCAACGCATTCCTCGCAACGAACGACGATACCGCACTCATAATAGAAGATGATGTAGAACTGAGCGCAGACCTCAAGGATCGCGTACACGCGGCATTTGAAGCGGTTCCGGATGCCGACGTGATCAAGTTCTTCAACCACCGGGTCGTCGGTTTCCAAAGGACCAACACATCAAGCCTAGGCGACGAGATCGGTCGCGCCATTCATGGACCGCTTGGTTCATCCGCCTGTTATGCGGTGTCTCGCCGGGGGGCCGCGCTCCTGATCAAACACCTGACGGTCATGCGCTACCCTTGGGACGCGGCCCTCGAACGTGGCTGGGACCATGGTTCGCTAGTTTACACGACACGAAAGAACGTGGCGAACATAGCGCGCGGCGGCACGACAATTGCGACACGCGACATCTACCGCTCCGTCAAGTTCCCGAAATGGAAACGCCTCGGGACCTATGCCCGAAGGCTACGGGATGATTTTGTAAGATTGGCCTATGCACTTCGTGCTTGAGCAAGCGTAGCGGGATGTTTAGAGCCGGCACCATAGCTGCCCCTCTCGTCCTTCAAGCCTCTTAGATTTCTGGAACGGGACCATGAAGACCCATATCGACCGCTTGTGGCATGCCTCGGACATTCTGTTTCTCACAGGGCTTGCCGTTGCATTGTTTCTCGGCAGCAAGGTGACGCCTCTTCTCGTCGTTGCTGGCGTTCTGCCCATCCCATTCTTGTTGCACGCGCTTAAGAACAGGCACTATCGCGTGTCGATCTGGACGCTGCTCGCCCCATTCGGCACCTACTTCGCATATAGCCTGTATGTCCTTTTCTTCTTTACAGGACTTGAGGCTACAGATCCCCGTCCGGTCAATCCAAGCTTGGAATCCTATTCCATCGCGATTGCCATGCTCGCCGTTGGCTTGGTGCGGAGCCTGCAGTTTAGAGATTTGGCCTCTCTGTTCCGCAGGCTGATGCCCTGGCTGCTCGTCGCCTGCTTCACCGTCTTGTCCTATATGATGTTTGCCGGGATCAGGGATGCCTGCCGCGTGCGGGGCCTGGCTCCTTGGCCCTTTATCCCTGCTCTCTTGTTCTCGACAATCACATTCATCTGTCTGGTCGGGTGGGAAAGGTTAGCCGAGCGCGAGCGCTGGGTTCGCGTTGGATTGCTCGCGCTCAGCATCGTCGTCTCCACGACTTATACCGGCTCCCGCGGCGTCGCAGTGGCCCAAGTTGGCGTTTTCGGCGTACTTGCACTCCTGAGCATCCTGCATTCCTTTAGAAAAAGCACGCCACGGCTCTATCATGTGGCCACAGCGGCAATCGTGGGGGCGGTGGTCTCCGCTCTCATAGGCCTAGCAACGGATTGCGGACCAGCCAGCCGCTTCTCCTCGACAGTCGAGACCTTGATAAGGATGAGCTCGCAGCTCACAGCCGCTTATGAGGAAAACAACTCCCCATCGCATGGGGCAACGGCACCAGAAGCGGTGCAAACTTCGAATAA
Organism: Agrobacterium sp. RAC06; assembly: GCF_001713475.1. NCBI lineage: Bacteria > Pseudomonadati > Pseudomonadota > Alphaproteobacteria > Hyphomicrobiales > Rhizobiaceae > Agrobacterium > Agrobacterium sp. RAC06. The sequence goes on along the minus strand of NZ_CP016500.1, from coordinate 155,700 downwards.
CTCCGAGCCAGCAGCTGCAACTTCGTCCGAGCCAAACCAATCGACAGAAGTCACCGATGATGCTTCCATCGGACTTCGACTCGCCATGTGGGAGACGTCGCTGACGGCAATCCAAGAGAACCCCGTATTTGGTCATGGCTCACTCTATCTTCAGAAACTGATACACGCGAAATACGGCTTCGAGCACAATCACAATCAGTACCTCACCTGGCTCGTAACCGGTGGATTGCTCCAACTTGTGCTTGGCCTGATCTTCCTTGCGATCCCGTGGTTTGTTTCCAAAGGTCTGTCGACTGCCGATAGAATACTCCTGACGACCGGAGTGTCGCTCTTCTGGGGCATTGCGATGATGTTCGATTCATTCCTGAACCTGAAATTCTATACGCACTACTTCTGTCTGCTCTGCGGTGTACTCTATGCCCTGTCGAACAGCATGCAGGAAAGAGCACCCACTTGACCGGCCTTCTTTATTTCGATCTGACAGAGGCGCTGCTCTCCACATCGGGGAAGCGCACGCAGTATTACGGGATTGCCCGAACCGTCCACGAAATCGGCCGAGAAGCTGCCTTGCTCAGCGAAGACATCCGCTTCGTTGTCTTCTCCTTCGGCACGCAGGAATTCTACGAAGTCAACTGGCAAAAGCGAGAGGACGGGAGCCCAGAGTTTGATCTACCGAAGGACGTGGGCCAGAAATGGGTTAGGTCGTATTTCGGCAAGAACCCCATCCTGCCAATCATCTTTCGCCTCTTGAACCTGATGACGCCGAAGAAAAACAGGGACAACTGGTTGAAACATGCCGGACATCTGAAACCCGTTGCAATCGAACATGGCACCTTCTTCTCCGCAGCCCGGCCGAAGCTGATCGTGGACATGGTGAGGGTGCTCCGTGAGAGAGGATCGAAAGCGGCCATCGTCCCCTTGCTGCACGATTTCATGCCACTTCATGATGGGGCGACGAAACGCTTTCGCAAGCTCGACCGGAACTTCCTGGCCGACAACCGGTTCCTGATCGAGCGGGCCAGTCAGATCCTGACGAACTCGAACTTCACCGCCAAAGAGCTCCAAAGCTTCGTCGAAAAGGGCATCCTGCCGAAACCGCGCGGCCCCGTCAGTGTGGTGCAACTTGTCCACCACTGTCCTGATGGAACCGAACCGCCAGAGGTCTCTATACCGACAGAACCCTATATCCTGACAGTTGCCCTTAATCTCGGCCGAAAGAACATCGAGGTCGTGTTGGAGGCCCTGCGGCAACTGCATGCGAACGGCAAGCCCGTGCCGCAGCTCGTGATTGCCGGCTCCCACAGAAAGCGCCTACGTCGCTATGCATCAAGGCCAGCTTTCAGGGACATTCAGGAAAAGCTGATTTTCATCGATAATCCCAACCAGACTGATCTTGTGAAGCTCTATAAAGGAGCACTTGCTCTGGTGATGCCGAGCAAGCTGGAAGGCTGGGGACTGCCGGCAGGCGAAGCGCTCTGGTGCGGAACCCCGGCAATCTGCTCGACAGCGGAAGCATTGCAAGAGGTCTGCGAGGATCTGGCAATTTACTTCCAGCCTGATGACGCATCTCGTCTTGCACAGATCATAGAGAAGCTAGCGGCGGATATCACATTCAATCATGAGCTTCGGAAGCGCATCAACGAGGCGAGGCCGACGCTGAGAACGTGGAATACCGTTGCCCGTGAGACGCTGTATTCTATCCAAGCGTTGAGATAGACCCCGCCTCGCAGCACGACAAACCAGCGACCACTATGTATCACCGAGGCAGATAAATGCGATCATCATCCCGCAGGTCGCTATAGCCAGCGGGAAGGATAAGACTCTTGGCCACTTTCGCGAGTAGCGTCTGCTTTCAGCGCTGCCGATTTTTGGTAACTTGCCGTAAAGACCCGCTCATCGGGTTCCGCAGATTTATTTTGGATCACTCATCAATGCTTTTTAAGCGAGCGTTTGACATTGGCGGTGCATTTCTAGGTCGTGTTGATAAAGTATGGCAACCATATCTTTGCGGCGGCCAGGGCAAGGAATGCTGCGAAGGATTTTCGGGTCTTGTCGTATCGGGTCGCGACGCGCCGAAACTGTTTGAGGCGGTTGAGCATCCGCTCGATGCGATTTCGATCCTTGTAAGCCTGGTAGTCGCAGGCAGGTGGGTTCTTCCGGTTGGCCTTCGGCGGAATGACCGGCCTGATCCCACGGATCAGGAGTTCCTCGCGCAGGAAATCACCATCGTAGGCTTTGTCAGCAAGGAAAAGCCTCAGTTTGCCGACCGGTATCGCCAGCAACTCTGGAACGGCGTTATAGTCCGAAACCTCGCCGCATGTCAGGACGAAGCCAAGAGGGCTGCCCTGACCGTCTGCTCGGGCGTGGGCCTGCTCGGCCCAACGGCGGAAGCGCACATTGACCGAATTCCAATTTCCGTAGCGCTCATGCATGTCGCGCCAGGGGCAGCCGACCCGAAGAACACGCAACATGCCATATAGATATTGCCGATTATCGTGCGCTGGCCGGGACTTCCTGCCGCGTTCGGTGGGCAACAGTCCCTCGATGATCCGCCATTCCATATCCGTCAGGTCGCTGCGAGCCAAAACCGCCTCCTAAAAGACAACCTTGAACCGCGCTTCCGCTGATTTGGGAATCCACTTTGTCAACAGGGCCTAGGGTATCGGTCGCCTCGTCAGTTCTTAAACCGTCAAACAGAAACCTGATCCTGTCCGGTCTTTAAGGGGCAACTCCACTATCAAGGTATCCCCACAGCAGCGAAAAAAGTCGCGGCCACCCATCGCTGAAGACTCCGTTACGTGCTTGCGAAAGCTGCCCAAAGCTATCAAACGACAACGCTCCCGGATACCACAACAAGTAAGTCGTGATCACCGTGACCGGAGCAAGCACAATCATAATCCATTTCGTTTCATACAGTGAACACAAGTGCAAAATAGGCTCCATTTCACATTTGTGTCACTTCTGACCGTCTTGGTGAGCTAGCTTACTCTCCCAACCGATCGCATCCTGGACGATTTTGTCCAGGTCATTTTTTTTCGGTTTCCAGCCCAGTTCTGCTCGGATCTTTGATGTGTCGGCGACGACAGATACAATATCGCCCGGACGCCGATTTTGTACTACTGTGCTGAAATCGAACTGTGCGTGTCTCCTCACGGCAGCAATTACCTCAAATACAGTGTAGCCCTTGCCGTAGCCACAATTCAGCGTAAGGTTTCCTCCCCCGGCGCGGAGCCTTTCAAGAGCTAGGGAGTGGGCTTCAACAAGATCGCTGACATGAATGAAGTCTCTGACACAGGTTCCGTCTCTCGTAGGATAGTCACTACCATAAACGCACAGGTGACTTCTCTTGCCGACGGCAGCTTCTGCTGCGGCTTTGATCAGGTGCGTAGCTCCACGAGTAGATTGCCCGGTCCGAAGCAGCGCATCAGCCCCCGCGACATTGAAGTATCGTAGTATCGTGTATGACAAGTTGTGCGCAGCTGCCGCGTGGGACAGCATCATCTCGGTCATCATTTTCGAACTGGCGTACGGAGACTGCGGCCTAAGCGGTGTATCCTCAGCGACAAGTGGCAATGCACTGTCTCCGTACACCGCGGCGGTTGATGAAAATATAAAATTGCGTACCGAGCAGCGCACAGCGCTTTCAATAAGCAACATAGAAGCAACAGCGTTGTTTCTGTAATAAGAAAGGGGATCGGCTACGGATTCCGGCACTACTACGGAGCCTGCAAAATGAATGATTGAATCAACATTGTTCCGCTTGATTGTGTCTTCCACTAAGCGCTGGTCAGCAACATCACCAATAATCAACTCTGCATTTTTGGGCAGGGACCAACTGAAACCCGTGCTTAATCTATCAATAACGACGATCTGTTGGCCCTGATCTACCAAGTGCCAGCACATGTGTGAGCCGATATAGCCAGCTCCTCCCGTTATAAGTACTGGCATCAGTTTCTCAAGTCGTTTGTGTGATCAGGAGGCCGAGGAGCCCACGGGTTCGAACCACCCCGCCAGCGTCCGAACATCGCGCCTATTTGGACTTCAACCGCTCAAAAAGCAAGCCTTCGCAGCCCCCCGGAGGTTTGGAAAACCGGACTGATCGGAGATGGACCGGTCAAGTCTTCTTTCTGCGCGCAGCGACGATCGCGCCCTGTCCTGTCGACCGGCGTGTTGCAAGTCCAGCAAAATCGTCTACTTCTGCCGCGCAGGCCGCGCAACAAAGCTGCCTCAAACATGGCCGGAGAGGAACTTTGGAAACTGTCGAATGCATCGTTGTCGGGGCCGGAGTCGTCGGGATTGCGATTGCCCGGAGCTTGGCGCAAGCGGGCCGCGAGGTCATTGTTCTTGAGGCTGAAGACAGTTTCGGAAGTGGAAACTCTTCGCGCAACAGCGAGGTCATTCACGCCGGCATCTATTATCCGAAGGGCAGTCTGATGGCCAGGCTTTGCGTGGAGGGGAAAAATCGCCTGTACGACTTCTGCCGCGATTTCGGCGTCGAACACAAGGCGTGCGGCAAGCTCATCGTCGCCACGAACGAAGACGAGGCGGCAAGACTTCCACTGATTGCCGCGCACGCCGCCGACAATGGAGTCGGCGATATCACGATGGTCGCGCGGGAACAGCTTCGGCAGATCGAGCCGAAGCTTTCGGCGATCGCGGCGCTGCATTCGCCTTCGACAGGCATCGTCGATAGCCACGGCTTCATGCAGGCGATGATCGGCCAGGCCGAGGATCAGGGTGCGGTTTTTGCCTGGCGTTCCCCTTTCGGCGCCGCCGAAGCGGGGCACGCGCTGACCGTCCAAGTGGGGGGCGATCAGCCGATCAAGCTTGCCTGCCGATGGTTGATCAACAGCGCGGGGTTGCGCGCGCCTGCCGTGGCAGGGGCGATCAGCGGGTTTCCGGAATCGGCAGTTCCGGAGACCTATTTCGCCAAAGGCAATTATTTCTCCCTATCGGGCCTGCGCGCGCCATTTTCGCATCTGATCTACCCGGTTCCAGTCCCGGGGGGACTGGGGACGCATCTGACGCTCGATCTAGCCGGCCAAGCCCGATTTGGGCCGGACGTAGAATGGGTGCCGTCCATCGACTACAGCGTCGATCCCGGCCGTTCGGCAGGCTTTTACGCCGCCATAAGACGCTATTGGCCGGAACTCCCGGACGGTTGCCTGGTTCCGGCCTATGCCGGCATCCGGCCCAAGATTGTGCCTCCCTCCGTGGCCAAACAGGACTTCCGCATCACGGGCCCGCAGGACCACGGTGTGAACGGCCTTATCCATCTCTTCGGCATTGAATCGCCCGGACTTACCGCATCACTTGCGATTGCGGAGCATGTCAAGGCACTGATGGCCCATTGACGTCAGCCCGCCTCGGCCCGGGTCAGCACTTCCGAGACTACCCGGCAGGTCAGGTCGATCTCGGCTTCGGTCAGGGTCGGATGAACGAGAAACATCATGCTGGTTTCTCCCAAGGACCGCGCCACGGCCAAGCGCGACGGTGGGCGCGAACCGGTACCGTCGAACGCCTTCTCGAGATAGACCTCCGAGCAAGTGCCTTGGTAGCATGGAACACCGAGCGCCACGATTTCTTCGACGATCCTATCCCGACTCCAGCCGGGCGCGAGCTTGTCCGGCCTGACATGCACATAGCACTTGTAGAAGGCATGCTCGCTGCCTTCGGGCAGGATCGGAACTTCGACGACCTGGAAGCGGCGGCATGCAGCCCGAATTCGCTCGGCATTCGCCGTGCGGGCTTTGCGCCAGTCCGCCAGCCGCCGCAGTTGGATCCGTCCAATCACCGCCTGCGTCTCGAGCATACGCCAGTTTGTGCCGAAGCTCTCGTGGAGCCAGCGAAAGCCGGGCGGATGGGACCGCTCGTACACGGCTTCGAAGCTCTTGCCATGATCCTTGAAGGCCCACATCACCCGCCACAGCGCCTCGTCGTCAGTGGTCACCATCCCGCCTTCGCCGCCCGACGTGATAATCTTGTCCTGACAAAAGCTCCAGGCGCCGATATGCCCGATGCTTCCGACATTGCGGCCTTTATAGCGTGCACCGTGTGCCTGCGCGCAGTCCTCGATCACCTTGAAGCCGCGCTGTGCCGAGAGCGCCATGATCGAATCCATATCGCATGGCCAACCGGCCAGATGGACGCAGATGACGGCCTTGGTCCGCGGTGTCAGCACTGCGGCGATCGTCGCGGCCGAGACGTTTCCGCTATCTGGCTCGACATCGGCGAAGACCGGCGCTGCGCCGGCATTCACGACGCAGGAGACGCTTGCGATGAATGTGCGTGGCGTTACGACCACTTCGTCGCCCGGCCCTATTTCCAGCGCCTTCAACGCGAGGTCGAGCGCTACAGTCCCGTTCGCCAGAGCTATGGCATGGGCCGTACCGCACCAGGCCGCGAACTCCTTCTCGAATTCACGCGCTTCCGTGCCTGTCCAGTAATTGACCCGGTTGGACAAGACCACCTGACGGACTGCGTCAGCTTCTTCCTCGCTGAAGCTGGGCCAGGGGGAAAAGGGGATGTTGAGCATGTCGATGCCTCAGTTAGGAGGTTTCGCCGCACATGCGGCGAGCGGGATTGCCGATCAATGTCTGACCGTCGGGAATTGCGCGAACAACGACAGCGCCCGCGCCGATCAGGACCTGTGAACCGATCGCAATGCCCTGCCTGACCGCCGCACCCACGCCAATCCAGCTGCAAGCGCCAACCGTGACGCCGCCGGAGAGGTTTGCACCGGGCGCGACATGCACGGCGTGGGCAAGTCTGCAGTCGTGATCCACCGTTGCACCGGTGTTGATAATCCCTGCAGGTCCGATGGAAGCATCGATCTGGACGACGGCGCCGGCCAAAACCACAGTGCCGGCTCCGAGAACGGCATGCCGACTCACGGACGCGGCGGGATGAACGACGGTCGCCAGGGCAGCGCTGGCTGCCTCGAGCTCGCATTGTTTTTTCCAACGTATTGCGCAATTGCCGATCGAAACAGTCACGCCGTCGTAGTCCTTCAGGCGTTCAAGTAGCGCTGCGCTCGTCCCGACCACCGGCCAGGGACCGTTTTCCCGGTGCCCGGGCCAGCTGTCGTCAAAGAAGTCCACATGCGTCCAGCCCGCGCTGAGCGCCGCATCGGCGACCACCTTCCCGTGGCCGCTCGCTCCGAGCAGCGCAAGCCTCTTCATGATCCGCTCCCCGTAAATCGGCTCACCGTTGCTTCGCCTTCCGCATTGATGCCTTTACGGGCGAGCACCCGGGCCACGGTCAGCCAGAGTATACGCAGGTCAAGTGCCATGCTTTGATGATCGACATACCAAACATCGAGTGCAAACTTGTCCTCCCAGCTGATCGCATTGCGACCGTTGATCTGCGCCCAGCCGGTGATGCCCGGGCGGACATTATGGCGGCGCGCTTGCTCGGGCGTATAGAGCGAGAGGTAGTCCATCAGAAGAGGCCGCGGCCCCACAAGGCTCATTTCGCCTTTCAAAACGTTCCAGAGCTCCGGCAGCTCATCCAGGCTCGACGCACGCAGGAATCGCCCAAGCGATGTCAAACGTTGCACGTCCGGAAGGAGTGTTCCGTCCGCAGAGCGCTCATCCGTCATGCTGCGGAACTTGACCATGGTGAACGGCCGACCGTGAAGTCCTGGCCGGACCTGCCGGAACAGAACCGGGCCGCCAAGACCTACTCTCACCAGAATGGCGAGAAAGACCATGGGCACGCAAAGGACGATCAGGACGAGAAGGGCAACGAACACATCGAAGGTTCTCTTCATCTCAACGGCCCTCAGTAAGAGAGGGAGTTTCAAGTCCGAGGACGGTTTCATAATTTCTTGCAAGCGTGGCATAACGCCTGTTCGCGAGAATCCATTCCCGACCGCGCCGCCCGATCTCTTTGCGCGTTTGCGGGTCCATTGCGGAATATCGCGCGATTTCGGCTTTCAGCGCCTTGAGATCGCCGGCGGGGACATAGGTCCCGCAGCCGGCTTCGTTGATCATGGACGGGTAGCCGGTGTAGGAAGCGACAATGGGCTTTCCGGCAACCGTATAGTCGATGATCTTGTTAAGCGACTGGCCGAAGCGCCAGACCGCCGACTTGTGGACCGCGAAATAGACGAGATCGCACCGTGACAACACGGACTGGACCATAGCCTTCGGCACACGCGGCGCGAAGGTAAGGTTTGGCAGGTGCCCGTAGAGGGACTGATAGCGCTTGCGCAGATCGCCCTCCCCGACCAGGAGAAAATGAATGTCCGGCCTGTCTTGCATCGACGCTGCGCATTCGAGGAACGTATCCAACGCGTTTGTAATACCAATGCTGCCAACATGTGCCACGACGAAAGGGCTTTGCGGCATATGCTGCGCCACATAGGCCTCCGGCAGAGGCTCTCCAGCCTCCAAGGCCGCCTCGTCAACACCCATCGGGATGCAGAAGGTAGGTCGCGACCGCCCGAGCACTTCGCGGACATGCTCAGCCAAATTGGGCATGGTACCGACGATGGCGTCTGCATGGCGATAACCCAACTTCTCCACGAAGCCGAGCAGGCGCACCAACGGATTGCGCGGACTGAAACCGCCTTCTTCAACGATCGTAAGCGGCCAGATATCGCGGATCTCGAAGACCAGGCGGCACTTGTACCGGCGACGCAGCAGAAAGCCATTGAGGATTGTCAGCAGAGACAGACTGGAAACAATGATGGCGTCAGGCCGTGGAAGAGACGCCTTCGGCATACGCCACAGCCGCCATTCGAAGTCTAGCCAGCTTAGGATGCGCCGGGACGACTTGGCGAACTGGTATTTCAAGGTGCGCACCCACCAGAGCTCGAGGCCGTCAACGTCCTGCCGCAGATAGGCCTCCTCAAGCTTCGGGACCTCGGTCAACATGTTGGAGTCAGAGGTAATGACCACACAGCGATGGCCCATGCGGGCCAGTTCGCACATGATCAGGTAGCCGCGTCCGCCCGCGCTGGCTTTGGCAGGCGGCGCGACATATTTGGAAAGGTACCAGATACAGGCCATGGCGCGTTAGTACATCGCAGGAATGGTGTTGACCGTCCGTATGGCGTCGGTGAAATCCACGCCAACCGCATCGAGATACCACTTTATATTGGGGTAGCGCGGCGCATTTTCGTCGAGAACCATGTCTAGCGCCTCTTCGCGGCTGAGATCACCTTCGCGAATCTGGTTGCTGCGGAACGTGTCATGCTCGGTGAAGCCCGCAACGGTGTAATAGACGTAGTTGTAGAACGCGGCCGTGCCGTCGCCAATGCGCCAGGTCGTCTTCGTGTCGGGCGCCTTTTCCCAATCGTACTCAGCAAGCGTCTGGTCGATCGTCTTCTCGTCCCAGCGCCAATAGTCGAAGATGTGATAGTAGTCCGACTTTTTGGTGAAGCTACGGTAATACTCGCCCGAAAGCGTATCCCACAAAGAACTGTTGAAATAGCCGGGGCTCTGCAGCATCGCGCGCAGACGCAGATATTGGTACCGCAACTGTTTCATCGCGCCATGCGAATAGACCCGCTCCTCCTCGAAATCAGGAGGAACGCCCAGGAATCCTGCCTTGAAATGTGTCACTTCCAAGGGGTTGATGCCCCAAAGGTTCAGACTGATGCCCGTCTGTTGCTTGACAGTCTCGACGTGACGGAAGAAATGCTTGTCGCCTGCTGTCAAGATGCTGATCATTCCCAGATGCGGCGATTTCAGCCAGGCACGCAGGTTCTTGGCGATATGTTCGCGCTTCTTGGCGATGTCGTCGGCGACGATGATGTTCTCCACGCCGAGTTCAGCCGACATGCGGCTGATATTGCGTCGACCCAGATCAGTCACCATCCCCCAGTCGTAAGTGTAGGTGACGGGCTTCATCCTCAGTTCCTTGACGATCAGGTGAAGACCGTAACAGCTATCGCGTCCGCCCGAAAACGGCACAATACAATCGTTGCCCTTGGCTCTGCGATAAGGCTCGACAAGGCGGAACAATTCCTCCTTCGGACGCGGACGGTTGCGAGGCTTGTAATTGAGGCAATAGTTGCACACACCCTCTCTGTTGAAGCGGATGAAGGGCATGGTCTCGGGAAGAATGCATCGGGTACAGCGCCGCAACGTATGGTGCCGGTATTTAAGCAGTTTCTCCTCGGCCACCGACTGTCCAAGCGTCGGAATAAGATCCGTCTTGCGCTCGCGCCTGTCCACCACTTGCGGGGTTGCGGCCGAAGTCGGGATATCGATGATCGCCGCGTCGCGCATGACCTGCTCGATGCTTTTGCAACCGATCTGCGTAAGCGGATAGCTTTCGGACGCAAAATAGACGGTGGTTCCCGTGCGACCGACATAGAGGCTGCCATTGTTGGAAAACAAAAGCAGTTTGCCGAGACGCGGCACGAACATTGCACAAGCGACGATACCGCGGCACAGATCAAGTACGCGGCGCGGCACGTCCTCGAGCGCGCCGCCAGCCTCCAGGTGTGCTTCGGCAATGGCGGCAATCGCTTCGGTGTCAACGGTCTGGGCGGGCGTCTTGCCGATCACCTCCCAGATCGATGCGTCATTGACCACAATCCCGTTGTGCAGCACGACAATTCCGCCGCGAATCACGGGCTGATTGTCGGCAAGGCCATTGGTAATGAGGCGGCTGTGGCCGAGCACCATGGAACTCGTTATCGGACCCACCTCGCTCAGCAGCCGGGTGATGCGATAATCCGCGCGGTAGATGTGATAACCACGGCTGTTAAAGGTGACGAGACCGCTTGAATCCCGCCCGCGCTGCTGCGAATGCGTCACCAGCAAGCCGAGATCCTGCGGCTCGACGCGTGAATCGGAAATGATACCGAATATGCCACACATTTCAGTCAGCTACTCCCACCGGCGCCAACGCCGGCAATGCGACGGGCCATGAACGCCGGGTCGCGATGTTATTTAATCGAATGGCCATTCGTTGAGCCATGGGCGCGCAGCCCCCAACTGTCAAGCCACAACAGGCAAAGCAACAAGCCGATACCGTGCGTCAGGATGGACGTCGGCAGATCGGCGCTGGTGAACAGGGAGGCGAACGGATAGAAACAAACAGCAGCGACATGCTTGAGCGAATTTCCCTTCGAAAGCACCTTCGCAAGCCAACACAGGGCCGCAACGATGACCGGGTAGATCACAGTTCCCGCCCAGCCGAGCTGCATGTAGCCCGTCGCGAGAAAGCCATTGTTTGCAGCGGTACCTTCGCCTCCGATCTTGGCAAACTCCCCGATCAGAAGGGTGTGATTCTTGTCAAAGGGGTACGTCAGAAGAGACCGCATAAAGCCGTTCGAGAAGTAGAGCGGCGCCTTATCGGCGAAGAAATGAAAATATACGAAATCAAGGCGGGCAGGAACGAAGAAAAGCCGTCTCGTGAAAATGCTGAGATACAGATCTGTCGACCCGAAGGCGAAATAACCGACATCTAAAACCACCAGCAAAAGAGCGACCAACGCCAGAGCGATCGCCGAGCCAACTTCAACAAGCCACCACGTCGCCAAGATTCCAAGCGCGACCACTGCGGCGAACAGGATCGATTTCTGAGCCAGAACCCCGAAGAGAAACAGCAATATGATGAGCGCAAACACCGACATCCAGATCTTGCGCCGATACACACCTACGACCAGAAGATAAATCGCGCAGATTTTTTGCAACCAGCTAAGCGCATAGCCCCATATTCCTCCATCCAGTAGGGCTGTCACGTCAACCCGTCGGGTGTTTCTTCTTCTCGTGCATGAATTTACCGAGGTTAGGCATTAACCTCCGCCTTTTACCCTAATTCGATCAACAATTATGTCAGCGGCCTTGCCATCTCCGAAAAGACTCAACGCGTTGCCCCTTGATTGCATTGCCTTACCCATTTCTTCAACGATCATTGCTGGATCATTGGCCAAAACGAGACGATTCCAGCCCGAAGAGATTAGCTCGCTCCATTCGGTTTCGTTCCGCAGCGTCACACAGGGTACGCCGTAGAAGTAGGCCTCCTTCTGCACGCCGCCGGAATCGGTCGCGATGAGAGAGGCGTATTTCTCGAGCTGGATCATGTCGAGATAACCGATCGGCTCCAGCACATGCAGGCGCCGCGAGATTTCGTCCAGCCGACCCAACCTAGACAGCACAGCTCTCGTGCGCGGGTGCAGCGGCCAAACCACAGGGCGTTGCGCGGCCATCATCTCGAAAGCGCTTGCGATCGTCAGAAGCCTTTTCTCGTCGTCGGTGTTTTCGGCACGATGGATGGTCGCCAGGACATAGCCGCCTTGCTGCAAGCCCAGGCGGGCCAACTGCCGTCCCGAAGCGTCGATCTTCTCGGAAAACTGCAAAGCGACATCGTACATGACGTCGCCGACGACATGGATCGATGCCTCCGGCATGCCTTCCCGACGCAGGTTTTCCGCCGCCGCTTCGCCCGGTGCGAACAACCAGGTGGACACGCGATCGGTCAAGATGCGGTTGACCTCTTCCGGCATGGCCATGTTGAAGCTGCGCAATCCTGCTTCGACATGAGCCACCGGAATATGCAACTTGGCTGCTGCAAGGGCACCAGCTAGGGTGGAATTGGTATCACCGTAGACGAGCACAATATCCGGCCGCTCGCGAATCAATACCTCTTCCAGGGCGGCAAGCATCTTCCCCGTCATAGAACCATGGCCGCCTCCATGAATCCCGAGATTGTACGCCGGCTGCGACAGCCCGAGTTCCGAAAAGAACACGTCCGACATGTTCGGATGGAAATGCTGTCCGGTGTGTACAAGCACTTCGGTGAACTCGCCGGAGCGAACTAGCGCCTGTGACACGACGCCGGCCTTTACAAACTGCGGTCGCGCGCCGAGAATGGTGACGATTTTTTTCATGCTCCGGCAGCCTCCAACCGACCGTAAAACGCCAGCAACTTGCTCTCTTCCCTATCCCAATTGTATCGACCGAGGACGGCCCGGCGCCCGTTGTCACCCATGGCGCTGGCGCGCACCGGATCGAGAACAAAATCGTCGATGGCAGCGGCAATTGCAGCAGGATCCTTTGGATCCACACAGACGCCGCAATGATTGCCGTCAACGATCTCACGCCAAAGCGGAAAATTGGAGGCAATCACGGGAATCCCCGCAGCCATATATTCAAACATCTTGATAGGAAGCGAATCCAGATAATTCGCCGTGGGATAGAGCGTCACCAGCCCCGCGACCGAGCCGGCCAGCACTTCCTTCACACCTTCGCGGCCGAGGATGCCCAAATATTCAACCTTGCACCAGCCGGCCGCGGCCCTCACTTCGGCTTCCGTGTCCGTTTCTGCGAACCCCCCCGCCAGAAGCAAATGCGCGTCAGACCGGCTCAACTCGAGCGCGCGTACGACTTCGCGGATTCCTCGGATGCCGGCAATGCTGCCGATGTAGCAGACGCCTGTTCCCGAAAGCTTGTGCTGCTTCGGCGGGTCAAGTTCCCCCACAAGCGGAAAATTGTTCACGTCTTCGACATGCGAATGAAACGCCTGGAATTTTTCACGAATGGTCGGCGTGGCGGCGATGATACCGTCCGTGTAGCGGCATATGAACCGCTCAAAGATCGCGAACGACCCCGCGATGGAACCGCGGAGCATCCGCGGAAGATAATGTTTGCCCAGGATTTGTTTGGGTACATCCTCATGAGCATCGAAGATGACACGCTTGCCCCGGCGTTTTAGCAGGGGACATAATGGAAGCAACTCCGGGTCGTGCAGATGATAGACGTCGGCGTCGGCTTCGACCGCCAGGCGGTAGACCCGCCGCGGCGCGCCCAGCATGCGGTTTGCGCGCCCGGAAGACGCACCCGCGTCGCGGATCGCCACCTGCGAACAAACGTCATCGCCCAGACCATCGGCGACAATGAGCGTGACATCATGGCCCGCTCCCGCCAGAGAGCGGCATTCCTTGAGGAAAACCCTGACGTCATCGCGCGAATGCGCCGATGTCATGTGAGCAACACGCATGGCTACCTCCCGTCCATTACTCCACCCTTGATGAGGGCACGACGTTCATTTCAACAGCGCCCTGATCTCGTCCTCGATAACCTTGCCTTCATGCTCGAAACACAAGAGTTGCGCCGCCGCGTCCGACGCCAGCTTCAGCGCCGCCAGGGAACGCGCGTCGAGAGCGGAAAGCGCCCGGACAAGCGCAGCTGGCTCGAATGAATCAGCCACGATGCCGCAGCCATGACGATGGACGAGGGCGGCCATCTCGGGAGATGGGCCGATCGCGACGGCCAGACGCGCCTGAACGAACTCGAAGAATTTGTTCGGCAGGGCGTGTTGGTGATTGAAGTTGTCGGGCGGCAGCAGATAGAGCCCTACGTCGTAATCGTTGATGCGCTGGCAGATCTGCGGCATCGGTACCGGAGCGACAAACCGAATGCGCGAATTGGAAGCCGCGAGCTGCCGAAGATGTTCCATATAGCCGGGATCTTCCTCGACAAGCATCAGATCCAGCGAAAAGCGGTCATCCAGCTTATTCAGGATTTCGATCATCTGCTCCAGCTTCCGGACGCTGCTGGCCACTCCGTGATGGATCATCCTGATCGCCCCCTCTCGCAGGGGCGCCGGGCTCAGATGCTGCAGCGAAGGGGCGTTATGGACGACTTTGGGACGAACGGCGTAGTGTCGCGCATATTCGTCCGCAATGCCTTGGCAGACGGTCAGCATCGAAGAGGTCTGCTTCAGATATTTTGCGCAGAACGCCCGGTTCATGCGGCCAAGCGTAAGCCTCCACTTCAACGCGTCAGCATATTCTCCGGGCGCATATTCGTGCGCATCGTAAATGACAGGTCTTCCCCGCGCGTATTTCAGGGCTAGCGGTAGCGCGGACAGGTCATTTGCAAGGATGAGATCGGCATCCGTCTCACGCAGCAACTCTGCGGCAGCGCGGACATGCCCCTGAGCCCAATAATAGGTCTCGTGCGCGCCCAGGAACAGCCCCACCCCCCGCAGAAATTTCGCTGCGGGGCCGAGTGTTTTTTTGCGCACCGGGATAAAGGTGCAGCGTGCATCCGGCTTTTCGCCAAAGCCCAGCACTGTCAGGTCATACTGAGACTCCAGCAGCCGGATCTGCCGCATGACACGGGGATCGTTGCGGATCGGCGAAAATGAGATGATGAGAACCTTTTGCAAGGGTTGTCCTAAAGGTTAGGCCAAGAAAAGCTGATGCCAGCGTACGAAATTCACCCAGCGCCAGGCCTGCCACGAAAACGGCCGGCGCCCGGCGACGATCGCGTCAAAGGCTTTCACCGCCGCTGTCTGGTCAAAGAAGCTGACGCCGACATCCTCGGCGAGCCAGCCACGGATCGTATCAGACATCGTGCCGATCCATGCGGCTTCCGGCGTCTGGAAGCCGATCTTGTCCTTACGGTCCAGTATGGCATCCGGAACGATGCCGCGCATCGCAGCGCGAAACACGGCTTTTGTTTCCCCGGCATCGGAAATCAGGTAGGATTCGGGCAGGGACAGCATGAGCTCGGCCTGAGCGAGCGTCAGGAAGGGCACGCGACTTTCGATGGCGAATCGCATGGAGTTCCTGTCGCCGTGGCGCAGCAGGCTCGCCAGCCCCCTTTGAGTAAGCGAATGAGCCAGTTCCGCCGTCACGCGCCGTCCGCGTGCAGTCACTGCAGGACGTTGCCGTGGATGGCGCAGATTAACGCCTTCATCCAACAGCGCATCCTCGTGCATCCATTCCGGCAACGGCGCACGCCCGCTAACACGGCGCAGCGCCTGGTACAGCCACCCATCTGTCATGGCTGCGGCCGCGAGCTTTGCCGCATCGCCAAGGCGGCGTCCCGGCCAATCCGCCCATTCCCGCGCAAAGCGCGCCGCACCGACCCAATTTCCCGTGTCCACCAGGCTGGCGATCCGCTGGCCGGGATAACCGTCGTATCCCGCGAGCATTTCGTCAGCGCCCTGCCCGTCAAGCGTAACGGTAATGCCGTTGTCCCGTGCCAGCTGATACACACGATACTGCGCGTAGATGCTCGTCGACCCGAACGGCTCGCCCTGGGCGCCAATCATGTCGTCCAGATCGCGAACAAGCTCCTCGGCCGTCACGGTGACTTTGTGCGCCGTGGCACCGACATGTGCGTTGACCAGGTCGGCCCACGGTTCCTCGTTCACCGCTGTCCCTTCGGCGACATAGCTGAACGTGTGGATCGGATGGTCCGGAGCGACGTGGCGCATGGCACAGACGACGGCGGAGGAATCAATCCCGCCTGACAGCGCTGCGCCAAGCGGTACGTCGCTGCGCAGATGCAGACGAACGCTGTCCAGAAACAAGGCTCGGACACGCTCCGTTGCCTCGGTGAAGGAAAGGTCACGGCTTTCTGCAATGTCGGGCGTCCACCAACGGCAGGCTTGGGTCGCCAGCCTTTCCGTCAGGTTGAGGCGCAAGAGGTGGCCCGGGGCAAGATGAAAGACGCCCGCGAAGAACGTCTGTTCGGTGCTGTCGTAGTCACCGTGGACCAGATAGTCATATGCGCGCTGCGGATTGAGTGCCGCCCTCGTGCCCCTGAGCGTCAGCAGTGAGGGCGCTTCGGACGCGAAGCAGAACATGTCGGAATTGCAACTGTAGAAGAAAGGTTTTATGCCGAAGGCGTCGCGCACGCAGGTCAGCGTCGCCTCTTCACGGTCCAGCACGGTAAAGGCAAACATTCCGGTAAGTCGTGGCAGGCAGGCCTCGCCCCAGGTTGCCCAGGCGGCGAGGAGAACCTCCGTGTCGGACTGTGAAGTGAAGCCGCAGCCAAGCGTCTGCAGTTCCGCCCGCAGCTCAAGGTAATTGTATATCTCGCCGTTGAAGACGATCACATAGCGACCGTCAGCGCTGGCCATCGGCTGCAGGCCGGCCGATGACAGATCGATGATGGACAGGCGCGCATGACCGAGATGGCAAACGCCGGTCGGCAGCGCTACGGTGCGTCGGTCATGGGCATCCGGGCCGCGATGCGCGAGCGCCTTCAATCCATCGGCAACGCGACGGTCAAGCGCTCCGGAATCGTTCCGGCTGAAAACCCCTAATATACCGCACATGCTCTCGTCATTCCCCGCCGACCTTTGGACCCAGACCAAGCCGGCGCAGCGCATTATCATAATCAGCCTTGATCTCCAACGCTATGCGGCGGGGATCGTGCCAGGTTTCGACGTAACCGCGACTTTTCCTGCCGATTTCCGCCAGCGTTTCCCGAGGCATGGCAAGCAGCCTGCGCAGGTCTTCCTTGATCGACGCTGAAGAGGTCCTCACGAAAGGAAGATCTTCCCGCATCTCTGGAGGGATAAACCCGAGATCATCCTCACGAATGTAGACCATTACGGGCTTGGCCATGGCCATCAACTCCACCGCCAGTCCACCGTACCAACCGGCATGAATCTGGTCGATCATGATGTCCACCTGCTCATATTTCTGGCGGGCGGCCTCATTCGACAGCCCTTCCACAAGGACCAGTTCGAACTCGAAACCTTCCGTCGCGAGCGCCTGCAGGGCCGCCAATATGATGTCGGTACCTTTGGCGCGGCGATGGCTGGGCGCATGGCCGATCCGCAGCGGTCTCTGCTCAAGCGTCACGCCCACGGGGCGCCAATCTTCGAGAGAAATGTGGCAATATGGAATGAACCGCGCCCCTTCGCCGAGAACGTGCATCAGGTCGGGGTTGACGGAATAAACGACCGAACAATAGCGCTCCATGCGCTTGATCATCAGACGCTTTAGCGCGTCCGTCTCGGTGGTATAATAGCCGGGCTCCACGTGGTGTGCGATCGAGTCCGTGAACAGCGCCAGGCAAGCGTCGCCCTGCCTCGCGTCGTCTCCTTGGTAATGCACGAACATGGGACGTCGAAAAAGCCTGTAGAGGTTCAGTTCAACCACGGAAAGCATCTGCAGGTAGATGCCGCCCAAGACGCTCTTCGCCTTTCGGGCCAGCCCGCGGTCGGCAGCCCGCGCAAGCGGAACCGGCGTCGCCCATCCACCGCCGAAATTGAAGTGAACGACGTCGGAAAACAGCGCGGTGCGAACAATCGCCTTCCATCGCTTCAGTTCGCGCGTCAAAGATCCGTCTTCCGGCTTCCAGATGGGGACAGTTCCCTTATACCCGAATGCGTTCACATCGTAGATGTAGCACGCGCTTCGCAGACCGATCTCATTCAACCGGCGGCTGAGCGAAGGCGCATTGCCACCGACCGACGTTGGGAGATGCGCTACACGATAAGATACCGGTTCAGTCATGCGCCCGTTTGAAACCTCAGGCAAAGCGCCTCTGCCAGGAAAGGGCGCGCCTCATCACAACACATCCTTCAATCCGTCGCGCGGATAAACCAGAGGCGCGTGTAAATTTTGGCTCATCCGTGTGATATCACCCACCACGTCCGAGGGGACGCCTTCCGTTGTGTGAATAAGCGCCGATCGGCCCGTCAACCGCTCGATCTCAGCGCAGAGCTCCCGCAGAGCCAACACCTGCGGTCCTCCGATATTGTAAACGCCGTCCGCCTCGCTCGTCAGGGCAGCGACCACCGCAGCGCTGGCGTCACTCACGTGAACCGGATTGAGGCGCAGCCCTCGCTCGCCCTGGATAGTCACCGGGCGGCCCTCGCGAATGTTGTCGATGAGCCTCGGGATGAGCATCGTGCGGTTCTGGCCGGCGCCGTAGATGAAGAAGAAGCGCAGCACCATGATTTTCATGAACGCGGCATAACTGGAAACCAGCGCCTCGCAACTGACTTTGCTGCCGAGATAGTATCCTAGCGTACCCGGCTGGATGACCGGAGAGGTTTCGCGGAAGGCAGGATCGCCACTTCCGTAAATGCCGCCTGAGGATGCGTAGGCAAAGCGCGACACACCCTTGCGCCAGGCGTAGTCGAGAAGGCGCGCCGTGGACGCGATATTGACTTGGAAAACCTCCAGCGCCTTGGCCGGAACATCCCGGAAATGCGCCGATTGCGCCAGATGAACAATTCCGTCCGCCCGCTCCGGAAGCAGACCCGCGTCCCAGGAGGTGGAGAAATCGATCGCCTGATAGCGGACACCCGCTACCGGGTTCTCCGGCAATCTGTGCACCAGCGCCACGACCTCGTTCGTTGGCGCGAGTGCACTCACGACCTGCCGACCGAGCAGGCCATTGGCGCCGGTCACGATCAACCGCGCATCCTTGATCTCAGTCCGTGCGCGCCGGCTATCGCCAGTCGGCCTATTCACCGGACGCGCCCTCGAACCGTGATCCCGTAAAAATCAACCGTTCGGTGCACGATATCAAGCCCCGCCCCCTCGAACCATTCTTCGACCTCGCCCAGAGTGTGCCGAGTAGCCAGTTGCGGGTGATACCAATCGTAGTTGACCATGACATTCTCCGATTGGGAGATGTTGGGATTCCAGTAGCATTTTGCGAAGAAATGGTAGATCAGGCGCTGCACGTCGTAAGTACCTGAATCGATCCCGAGCACGTCGATCGGCGGAACCTTCACGGTCAGTTCGGCTTCGGTTAGCGCCCTGCCGAACTCCGTGATTTGCGCACAATGCTTCATCGCCTCTTCATAGGGCAATTCGGCGATCTTCCCGCGAACATAGTCATCCACGAATTCCCGCGCCGGCGCCTTCTGCTTGTATACGTAAATGGCAATCTCCCCCCCGGGAGCGAGAAGGGTGCGCAGATTGTGAAAGGCGCGCGCCGGATCGGCGGTATGATGCAAGACTTCCTGACAATAGATGAAGTCGAACTCTCCCAACCCGGAGAGATCGCCCAGAAGATCACGCGTATCGAACCGGACGCGTTCGACGTCCTTGAAATGTTCGCGCGCGACATCGGCACCCACTAGGTCGATGCCGACGAGCTCGGCGCTTTCCGGCGCGAGCTTCTTGAGCAACGCAGTCACGCGGCCATTGCCGCAACCGGCATCGAGAATGCGGCCACGATCGGCGAGATAGGCCCCAAATGCGTCCGCAGACGAGAACCCATTACGTTCCAGAATCCAACGCTGGGTATCCGACCCTTCGCGCAGCGTCTCCGCGTAAAAGGCGTCCGTGTTGTTCTCCCACTTGTCGCGGAAGCTGCGGGCGGTGTTGTCGCTCATGAAGAAACTCCTGTGTTGGTCACTGACAGGTGCCTCGTTAGCCGCGCCGTCAGCTTGGCCCGGCATAGCAGGCGATAAAGGTTTTGGCTATGGCGCTCTCGTCATGCAAGGCTCGTATGGAGGACCGGGCAATGCTCTGCTTCCGCGCAAGTGCTTCCGGGTCGGAGAGATAATGAAGCAAGGTTTGCTCGAGATCGTCCAAGTGACAGATGATGAAGCCGGATTCACGCAGGGCATCCGTCATGAAATCGGGGCGGATCCATGTGATGGTCGGAACACCGCAGATCATGCTCTCGATCTGGGCGTTCGCATAGTAGCCCATCTTCATCTTGCCGATGGCGAGATCCGCTTCGCGCATTGCGGCCATGACTTCAGAATGCGGAACGTTGCGCAGGTAAACGAATTCAATGTCGTGACCTCTGGCCCGCACGGCCTCGACCGCCTTTTGGATGCGCTCCGTGCCCTCTATGCCCGGATGATTGGTGACGTGAACGAGCTTCAGAGGCCGCCTTCCGTCCCAGGGTGCCTTCGCTGGCGCATCGATCCCATCAGGGGCGAAAAACGAAGACACAACCGCCTCGGGCATGAAATCACGCATGTCCGGCGTGGTGACCATCGTTGCATCGGCCCAACGCGCGGCAAGTGCGCGACGGTCACGGTTGAGCGGGCTTGTACAGATCGTCGCGTTGTAGTCGCATTGCTGACAGATGTTCAGTGCTGGATGAAGACGCATATTGAGCTCGCGGTTACGGGCCTCGCAGCCGAGATAATGAGCCACAACCCTGCGACCTAGGCGCTTCAGCAGAGGGACCTCCCAGCCACTGCGCGTCATCGTGATCATGAAATGAAAATGCACGGCTTCGTACCGCGCCAGAACCGTCCAGAAGAAATAGAACTCGTACCAAGGCGCCAACAACGGATTGTAGCCCTTGAAGTGGTGGTCACACCGATTCCAGTGCGGACTGTCACCAAGCGCCATATAATCGTTGTGCCACCCGTACTTTCGCAGAATGCGCGTCATGTGCCAGGGCTCATGCACCATATAGGACACATGCAGAACAGATTTTGGCCGTGGCTGCAAAGTCAATAGCGAGGCCAGAAGCCAATTCAGCGGATGGACAACTAACATCGAAGCAGCATAAGCGGTCCTGACGATCAGAGGCTTGATGTTGCGCGGTCGAAATCTAGGCATTGCAAGATGCTCCTTCGCGGTCACCACGAAGCGGAACGCACGGACTCTGCGAAACGGTCCGCGAATCCGCCACGTTTAACCGCTCCTGTTCGAAAACGACAACAGGATCCGTTCGAAACGCTCAAATACCCTGTCCTGCGCGTGCCGTTCCTCAACGTAACGAAATCCCCGCTCGCCCATGACACGCGCGCTGCATCCCGGTTCCCAACCGCGTTCAGCCCACAATTGCTGCAAGAGTCCGGAAGCGCGTTCCAGCGAACCACCGGTTACGACGCCGGCGCCGTGGTCTGTAAGCATGCCGGCGGGATCGACGTCGAGCGAAAGGATCGGAGTTCCGTTCGCGCCGGCTTCTAGGAAGCTGTTGGGAAAACCTTCCGTGATGGATGTGCTGACCAACACGCAAGCGTCACGATAATAGGTCTGCATCTCTTCTGGCGCAACGGCGTCCACAAAGCTGACATTGGCAGGGGCCTGCGCCTTCACAGCATCGAAGACCATGCCATCGGCGCGGTTCATCACCATGACCACAGGTACATCCGGCGACAGGCGCGCCAGGTCCACCATCCTTTCAGGGCATTTGATGCGGTCGGATTTGCCCACCCAGAGCGCAAATTTACGCGGCTCCAGGTAAGGACCACCGGCAGGAATGGCGATGGGGTTTTGCAGCACTTCCGAACTGCGGTGAAACCGCTTCAAAAGCTCTTCCTGCTGGAAAGGCGTCTGTGCGACAGACAGGCCAGGGAGACCGTAGACGCGTTCCGCGAAGGGCTCTTTGGGCGCAAGATCCATGTCGCCGCCCTGCATCAGGATGAATGGCTTGTTGCGAACCGCGCACCAGCGCGCCAGCCTTGCGGAGTAATTCGTCGCGCCGAACGCAAGGTAGATGTCGGCATCCGCCTGATCCCAGATGTGATAATCCGGCTCCAGCAATAGCGGAACCCCCTCGATACGGCCACGCCGCACCGCCTGCAAAAGACGCCATCGGAGCCTGCCGACAAGGCTTCGCTCGAAGACGCAGGCAGAGTCGCGCAGAAAGCGCACGCCTTCGATCACCTCACTGCGCGGCTGACCATAATCATATGCAAGCATCGAAACGGTGAAACCGGGCCTCCTTGCGAGATACCGTGCAAGCCGCCACGCACGCAGCTCCGATCCCCCGTAGGCGCCGACGGCCTTCAGGATCGGGTAGACGCCCGCTGTTGCGAAGCAGATGGACATGTTCTTCCGCGTCATGAGAAACGGGTCGCCATCATAACGAAACGACCTGAGAGGGTGGAAATCTCAGGTCCTTGTCCAGGCACTAATCGTTTCGGCTTCATCGAAACAACCGCTTCACGCCTGCTGTGCCGCGACATTGACCACAGTTGGCGGATGAAACAGCTTTACGCCCTTGCGTACGTCCCAATCGGCTGGAGGCGTACCAACTTTCGTGCCCAGGACGTACAGCGCCCATGTCCGGCCATAGAGCTTGTGTGGCGCAAACATCTTGGTCATCCGCAGACGCAGGTTGTAGACAGCGACAGCCAGCGTGTAGCGAAGGGATTTCTGCTGCGTCGTCGCGTAAGAGAACAGCTGCTGTGCAGCAATGCCGTGCTCGGCCAGACCAAGTTCGACTTGAACAGGGTGAAGAGCGCGTTCCATGACCACACCGCCGGCGCCAGGATTGGTCGGACAGCATCCGTCGCGGTAGGGACGAGCTACCCATCCCTCCCTGCGAATATACTTCCCCACTTCGATCGCAAGCCGTTCGCCAAACAGTCCTGACGTATTGTCGGCGAGGTAGTCGATCTCCTCTGGCTTCATGTCCGGATGGAGCCCGGCAATTATGTCCCTGCGGGCTCCGCGAAACGGCTCGTCAACCGTGTCGCGGCCCGTACTGGTGCCAGCGGGTCCGTTCTCCCACGCCGCGTAAAGGCTGCGCAGATCGGCCACACAACTTTCGCTGGCGCGATTATTGCCGTCTGAAATCAGTACCTTTCCGCCGACCTTCAAGATACGCGCAATTTCGGCGTAGACCGTGTCGAGATAGGTGGGATTGATATGGCTGATGACCTCGTTGACGAGAACAAAATCGACGGTTTCGCTCTCTATCGGCAGATAGCCTTCATCAGACTTAACCAGCTCACAAGGGAACCCGATGGCGGAGAAGACCAGATTTCCCACCCTCAGGTACTCGTCCTCCACATCGACGCCAATCACGGCGGCCGCGCCTAGAGCATGGAAGATAGGAAAGGTATGGCCAAACTTGCAGCCAAAGTCGACAACCTTGCAACCTTTCAACGAAGGAACCATCTTGAACAGGTCCAGATAATCGCGCCATAACTGTTCCTTGTGGAACCACGCACTCAACGTGACGAAATTGTCCGGCACGTCACGTATTTCTGCGCCTTGTGCGCTGATCTTTTCATACGCCGACCGAATAAACTGCTCGTCGAAATTCACGATGGCCCCCACGTTGTTCTCAGCTTTTATCTTAGGGCCCTGCAAGGCCCCGCCCTGCTACAAGACGCGCCGAAGTGCATCCTGGTTTGGATAATTGACCAGAACGCCCATATCCTTCTTCTGGAAGACGACCATGCTGCCAAGCGCCACCGCCGACGCGCCAGCCTGGTGAACTGCCTGCCCTATATGGTCGACCGTTCCAGCTCCGCCATGAGCAATGACGGGAATAGAGACCGCCGAGGAAACTGCCAGGATAAGATCGAGATCAAATCCTGACCACGACCCTTCGCGATCGATCGATGTCAGCAGAATTTCTCCCGCCCCTCGCCGTTCGACTTCCTTGGCCCAAGCGACCGGCTCCAGATGCGTATTGTTTTCTCCGGCGCGCGTCCGGACCGTCGTCTTTCCCAATGGGCCTGCTTTCACATCAATGGACACCACCACCGCCTGGCTGCCGTAGTGGTTAGCCAATTGCGTTATCAATTCGGGCTTTTCGACAGCAGTCGTATTCAGCGAAATCTTCTCGAATCCTATATCGAACACGGACTTCGCATTATCGAACGAACCTATCCCTCCACCATAGCCCAGCGGCATGAAGCATTCATCGGCGATGTTCCTCAGGATTCTGAGATTCGGGCCACGTCCCTCCTTTGAGGCGACGATATCGAGGAAAAAGAGCTCGTCCACCTCAAGCTCGTTGAATATCCGCACCGTGTTGGCGGGATCGCCCACATAGGTGAAGTCGCCGAATCTCCTGGTCTTCACCAGACTTTCATGTCGCAGCAGAAGTGACGGAATGACCCGAACGCGCAGCATGGTGTCACATCCTCGCGAAGTTCTTCAGAATGTTCATGCCGAAACGATGACTTTTCTCCGGGTGGAATTGCAGCCCGAAGATGTTGTCGCGACAGATACCGGAGTCGAAGGCGAGTCCATAGCTTGTCTGGAGCATCGCGCTGGCGGGATCATCGACACGAACATAGTATGAATGAACGAAGTAGTAACGCAACTCCTCGCCCAGCCCAGTTGTCAGCTCATTCTCCTGAAGAGGGATAACGCTGTTCCAGCCCATATGAGGAACCTTCAATCCAGTACCGGGGGGAAAGCGATGAGCGCGTCCAGAAATCCAGCTAAGTCCTGGCCTTTTGCCTTCCTCGCTCCCGTCCGTCAGCAGCTGCATACCCAGGCAAACACCCAGAACCGGTATTTTTTCGACAAGCGCCTTGCGGTCGAGGACGTCGCGCAAGCCGGTAATATCGCCGATGCGCCCCATCGCTGCATCAAAGGCGCCGACCCCGGGAAGGATCAGTTTCGTCGCATTCCGAATCCGTTCCGGATCGGATTCTGTCCTCGCCTGAACACCGATACGCCGGAAAATATTTACCAGCGACCCGAGATTCCCCATCCCGTAATCGACGATGGTAATCATTGATCGTCCTCTGGAACAGCGGCTGCACCGAACAACTCCGCATAGCTGCCGCTTCGCACGATCGTCCCGTGGGCCAACTCATAAATGACGTCGCATTGCATTAGGGTCGTCAGGCGATGCGCAACCATGATCACCGTTATGTCGCGTCCAAATGCATTCAGCGCATCGATAACGCCGGATTCGGTCTCCGTGTCGAGGGCGCTGGTTGCCTCATCGAAAACGACGACACTGGCATTCTTGTAGAGCGCACGCGCAATGCCGATGCGTTGGCGCTGGCCACCGGACAGTCGCACACCGCGTTCGCCCACTTCCGTCTCGAAACCCTTGGGCCATGTTGCAATCGTGTCGGCAATCTGCGCGCCCCTCGCTGCCTGCAGAACTCGCTCCATCACGACTTCCGATCGGGCAACACCCAATGCGATATTCTCAAGAAGCGAGCCATCTACCAGATGGATGACCTGCGGCACGTGAGCGATGTTGCGGCGCCACGCCGGCTGCGTCGCTGACTTAACGGGCACGCCGTCGATGACAAGCGCACCTTCGGTAGGGGGAAGCAGCCCCATCAGAATATCCAGCAAAGTGCTCTTGCCGCCGCCCGTTACGCCGCAGATCCCAACACGCTGGCCGAAGGCGATCTGCATGTTGAAGTTCTTGAGAACAGGAACGTCTCGCCCGGGGTAGCAGAACGCCACGTTGGACAGTTCAATGGAACGGGCAAGCGGCAGAGGTTCGGTTGCCACCACTTCGGGATTTTCCATGGGCTCGTCAAGCAGGTTCAACACATCAACGAATGCCTGATTGCTGCTCCGGATGATGCTCCAGCACGAGTAGATCTGTTGAAGCATAGGCAAGAGACGCTGCGCACCCAGTGCAAAGGCGCCCAGAAGCGGCAGTGCGTTACTGGCTGCTCCGTCACGCCCCACGAAATAGGCGCCCATGACGGACAAGATGATCATGCCCAAGGTGACAATGATGTAGGCCGGGCTGGTGCTGACGATCATGACATTCGCCTGCACCCGCCGAAGATCGGCGCTGAGCTTGTGGAATCGGGTGCAATAGACCTCCTGCGACCCATCGATGAGGACGTCGCGGATGCCGCCAAGACTTTCCTGAAGGAGCTTGATGATCTCGTTGCTGAGCGCGCTCAGGCTGACGCTGTAGACCGCCAACCTCTCGCGCGTGGTGAAGATGATGCCGGCGTAGAGCACGCCAAACAGGACCATCATCAGGCACGCCACAAGCCAGTTGACAACGATGAGCGTCGTCACGATGCCCACTGCGATGATGGCCGATTGGACCAGGAGAAGCGTCGGGGCGATGATGTTCGACACCACGGTCCCGACCTTACCCGTCAGCGCGGCGATGATTTCGCTGCTGTTTCGCGAAACGTGCCGCAAATAGGCCTGATACATCATGCGGCGGAAGATCAGCGTCGCGATCTCGGTGCCGATGGCTTCCGTCATCCGGGCGTTTACCCAATTGGCCATGATACGGCTGACGGCCGCTACCGTCAGAACGGCGACCAGCAATGCGGTGGCAATGAAGATCGTCTGCTGGCCGCGCAATGCGGGCACCCATTCATAAAGAACTTCGAACAGTCCCGAATTCGCGCCTACCTGGCCGCCACCGAGCAGTCCGAGGAACGGAAACAGCGCCGCGATGCTCATCACCTCAATGAACGAACTTGCGATCGCCAGCAGAACAAGTCCAGCAAGCTGCCACGCGCGACGTCGCTCGAGCTTTCCTACCAGCCCGATGAAATTGCTGAAGAAGGACCGGTTCAAATGATCCACGGCTTGCGCATTATCCGGCATCAATCCACTCATTGCGCCATCCCGTAGTTCTCCTTGACATGATCTAGGGCACTACTGAAGATCGCGTTTTCCTTTCTTGTGATCGTCTCGTTATCAAACATGGCAATTGCCAGCTTCTGGCCCATTTCAGCGAGCCGCCGCGCCTCCTGCGGATCGTCAAGAAGCTCGCTGCAAGCTTGCGCAGCGGCGTCGATATCACGGAAGCGAACGAGCTTGCCGGAAAAACTATCGATTACCACCTCCGCCATCCATTCGACGTCATAGGCGACAACGGGCACGTTACAGATCATTTTCTCCGCAAGAGCCGAACCTGAATAGGTTTCGAAGGCGATCGCCGCGCCCCGAGTCCACTGAATCACCTCGTCATAGGGCTGGTTGCCCAAGATATGGACCCGTTCCTTGCAGGCCATTCCGGCGACCTGGCGCTTCACCTCGGGAAGCAGAATGCCATCGCCGATGACGACAAGTGACAGATCGGGATAGCGGTCAGCAAGGATCGCGAATACCGAAACGACATCCAGCGGGAACTTTTCTGTCGTGATACGCGCGACGAAAAGCATGTAGCGCCCTGCTAGCGGCGCGGGCCTCTGCTCGAGATTAAGAAAGGAAGTCGCCAGATGAATGCGGATCATCGTAAGGCGCTCGACGGGTGCACCCAACGCAAACGCATGTTCATAATTGTTCTTGTTGCGTCCGATGACGCAAAAGGCGTGCTTTATGGGCCATCCCAGGAGTGCATCGTTGCATGCGCGGAACACGATTCTCAGCCCGGGAATTCGGCCGAACCACTGAAAATAAAACGGCCAGCCCCAGATGCGGCGCAGCATCTCGTAATTGCCCGCAATTTCGATGACATGAGGAACATTCAGGGCGGCCGAAACCAACCCTGCGCACAGGGCGCTGTTTGCATGCTGCATGGATCGAATACAGAATACTCCCTTATCTGTCACGTAGTTCAGCATGCGTAAGGTTGTCATCAGCTCGCGCAACGGAAACGGGCTTTCCCGCATACCCAACGCCTGCATTCCGATGAAAAGGCGCGGCGTACGCCAACCGACAATTCGGATTCCAGGCAACGGACTGAACTCCTCGTCCTTGTCCGCATAGGGATCAAGTATATGAACCTCGGACGCGACGGGCGAGGTGAAGTAGGAAATGATCTCTTCCCCCTGAAGCCGATAGGCGTTGATGAGTCCTGGCTGAACGGCGAGCAGCGTCGGGATGGTCGCCGGGCGGAATGTTTTTTTCCGCTGCAGCCATGCCCACCACAGACGGGCACCACCAACGCAAATCACCCCCACCAAAAGGAATGGAAAGAGCATTACATCCGCAGTCAAGGCAGCAAGTTGCAACGCATATTGCTTCAGCTTACTCAACGTCATAACAGATCCAATGGCCATTTTCGGCGGATTTGCGGAACCCCTCCAGATCGTAGGACCATCCAACGATGCGAGCGTAGTGATCGATTTGCGCCTTGTGCAACACGATCTTGGAGATGCCGAATTCCTCTATGAAGCGCTCGACCGGACGTTTGAGAAGCGGGTACTCGTCGATATAGCGCTCGAAAATCCAGGAACCGTAAACACCGGGGTAGCAGACAACGCCGCAGCCTGTGCGCGCGGAGATGACCTGGCCGAGGTTGATGGGGAGGGGCAACACCCGGCTCTCACGGGTGACATTACCCGCCGCCAATATTTCCACGAGGCTGTCATTGCCGGCAACCGTTCGGCCTGCGTCCCGCCAGAGCGAAAGCCCGATGAATGCCAGCCTTAGAAACAGCGCTACCGCCAACAGGGTAACCGCACCGGCTGCCGTGGGTTGCTGAAGAATTTGCCAAGCCAGCATGAAAGGCAGGACAAAGGCCAGAACGTAATCCAGATATCGTTCGGATTCACCGAAATGGCGCAACGCCTTCGTCGTCGTCGCGAGGTAGACCGCAACAGTCGCCACAAGCAATCCGACAAACGTCGCCGGCAGATGTCCCCATCCAGCGATGAGGATGAGAAAGACGTCCGTATGCCGGACAATCGACTTGCCCGGCTCATAGCTGATAACGCGGAAGAAAATCGATCTCAGCGCAAACTTGAAAAGCAGGTCAACCAGCTCGCGCCACTCGGAGAGCGCCGTAAATTTGCTCAGCGACTCTGCAAAGACGCGGCTCTTAGCGGTGTAGAGCCGGTACGACTTAGAGAATTCCCATTGATCTTGCAATCCGAGCAGAAAGGTCTTGCCTCCCAGTATCATCGCCAGCCCGAACGCTCCGAGCAAGGCCAGCAGCAGCGCGCCGTCAAGGCTGGCGAGCGCCCAAAGGGGAAACACGAAAAAGAGCGCTTGTCTCGCAAACATCGATGTCGAGAGCGCAACGGAGCCGCTCAGCATGCTCACCACAAGAAACGCACTGTTGCCGTCCAGGCGCCAAAGCAGCGCGCCGACGTAGAAGAATCCGACGGAAAGCTTGGCCAGCAGCCGCTCGGACAAGGACAGAAGCAGGATGCCATGGCCGTGAAGAGCGTTGTTAGGCACGCTGAGGACGAAAAGCAGCACGGAAAGTCCGGCCATCAACGGAAAACCGCCCGGTATTGCCGATGACTGGTAAAGCAGCCGAAGCGGCGACTCGAAAAAGGAGACCAGCACCGGAAACGCTACAGAAAAGGCAACAAAGACAATGAGGTTGGGCAAGTAGGGACGCGCTTCAACGAGGCGCAGACCGAACAGACTTGCAAACCTGTGGAACAGCACCGGATAACGGTCAGGTCCGTTCTTCAAGTAGAATTCGGGAACACCCCGGTAAGATCCGCTCGCGCCGCACATCGTGCGCACAATGCAGTAGTGATATGCGGCATCCCCGAAAATTCCTTCTGCGAACCACTTCCTGTAAAATGCAATAAGAAAGATCCGCACAAAAAGTGCAAATGCAGCAGAAAATATAACGACCGATAGTATGCTCATATTACCTCGCCAGATCGCCGCCGGGCCTTGTACACAACTGACTTCATCAGGCTGGAACTTTCGAAGGGAAGCAATATTTCAGGTAGAAACTCATCGGAACAAGGTTGGCCTTCGCCAGAACAAAAAATAGCGGCCTGAAGAGTTCGAACCGTTTCTTGTAGGTCGGATATTCCGTCCAGTTCTTCGGCGGTTCCGACATGACCGCGTCGTACTGCTCGTCGCTGATGTCCAGGCGCTTCCTGAAGTAGGAGACCAGTTCCTCTTCTATATAAGGGGGTGTGTTGTACTCTGCCCATGCCTCGGCGCGCGACAGGGTCCCGTTGCGGACACGCGCCGAAAGCGTATTGTTGCGCATGTCCGCGCCGAATTTCTGCGGCAGATAGACACTGTGAAAAAATGAAGTCATCCGGTTTTCGAGGTGGTGCCCACCGTAGTACTGCCATCCGAAACGCTCCGCCAGCATGGCTTTTGCATCTTCCTTGGAATATTGCAGATACCACAGCGGGCGGATGAATTTTACACGGCGGAACAGGGCTGACCACAAGAAGCGCGAGAATGTCATCAGCGGATAAGTCTCGATCGGTTGACGACCGAAGCGGGCATGAATCCCCTGAATGTATCGGCCGTCGAAGTAATTGCGCCCCAAGGGGGTGATGCCCTCCTCGGCAAAGGAGTGCCCTTCGAGAATGTATCCGACCGAATATTTTGCGGCGACCATCCTTAGCAGATAGGCATACCCCAAATCTGTCGAGGCTTCGATTTCCGCCACGCCTGCCAGAAAAAAGGAGCGAAAGATATCATCGGCTTCCTTGTTGGCCACTACATGCGTGTAAAGATCCACGTCCAGGCCGCTCAGGACCTTGTGAATGTTCATTGTCGCAATCGCGGAATTCCAGGTGTTGTCGTAGTGGACGGCCAAAGGACGCAAGCCCCATTGCTTGGCCATGTAGACCAGATAGGATGAGTCTGTCCCGCCGCTGACACCAACGATACAATCGTAGCGCTTGCCGCGTCCGTCACGCTTGATGTCCTCGATTATCGCGGCGAAAGCGGCTTCACCCTTGGGCTGTCCGGTCCCATACTGCTCCTTGAGCATCTCGACCTGCCGGCAATAGTTGCAGACGCCCGCTTCGTCGAATTGGATCGCCGGTACTCGCTCATCGTAGATGCAACGGCTGCAGATGCGCAACCCTGCCTTGTATATATCCGGATTGAGCCTCTGCACTCCGCCAGTACGCTTCTGCGTGTCCGGATCGCCTTGGCAAGGTGGAACCGTTGCCTGATGTCCGGCCCGCATGCGAGTGTCCTGTTCGGAGAGAGTCATGATCGCATCAACCTGTCAAACAATGAAAAAGCGACAACGCGCTGCACTCATTCTGCCGGGCCCAGATCAAGCCGGTCTCCCGGCTGGACGAACGCGGCAAGTTCCTCGCCCCGCAATATCCGTCCCTGGTATTCCGCCTCTTGCAGATGCAGCATGCCTTGCCCACAGACCACCGCACGGTCGTCCTCATCCGTCGCGATCACAATCCCCGGCGTTGCAGCAGCGCTCTTGTCCAGTCCTCGCGCCGCCCAAACATACATCTTTTCTCCACGAAGCCAGGTAAATGCGCCGGGATAGGGCCTAGTTTGCGCCCGCACAAAGCGCTGAAGATAGCGGCTATCGCGCACCCAGTCGAGCACTCCGTCTTGCGGGCTCCGCTGCGGCATGACCCGGCGCCCGCCCGCCAGCTGCGGATGCGCCTTCAGCGTACCATCGGCCATGCGGGGCAGCGCATCGTACAGAAGCGCCAATCCCCTGTCCTCGATGCGGGCGTACAGAGTAGCAATCGTGTCGTCTTCGAAGATCGGTTCTTCCGCTTGGCCGAGAATTGGCCCGGTATCAACCCCGTCGTCCATTTCGAACAAGGTGATACCGGTGCGCGTCTCGCCGTTGATCATGGCCCATACAAGCGGAGCGCCGCCGCTGTAGTCCGGCAGCAACGAAGCGTGCAAGCCGTAGGCCGGGGCCAGCCGGCGCCACGCCTTGGGAATCATGTGATACCACCCAGCGACCAAGAAGCCGTCAGGCTTCCACGATCGTACTTCCTCGAAAAGCGCTGGATCGTTCATGGCGCTCTGAAGGACAGCGCAGGGCAGCCCACGCTCCTCGGCAAATTGGGCAACATCCACATACAGAACGTTGGTGACGCCCTCGGGACGGTAGGAAATCGAAAACGTCCGCGGCGCGGTTACAACCCCAACCAGATCGATCCCCGGCAGACGGCATGCGAGATCGAGGCACCGCAATCCGAAGCGGCTTGCACCAACAAATACCAGCTTCACAGCGAGCTCTTCATCCAGGCTTCGACATTGAGCAGCGACCAGATCAGCAGCCGCCTGTTCTGTTCACCACGCATGTGTTCGTTGACCAGCGACAGCACCGCATCACGGTCGAACAGATCGTAGATGCGCGCCTTGGGGTCGAGCAGGGTCGCGCGGACAAAATCGATGCTCTCACCTTTGAACCAGCTGGCATCCGGCGACGAAAATCCCTGCTTCTCAGCCTTGGTAACGTCCTGCGGGATCAGCTTTGACATCACGTCACGCAGGATCTGCTTGCCGTCGTTGGTCTTCTGGAAATACAGCCCCGCCTTGCTCCCGGGTTCGTTCTCGTTGATGCGCAGCACGTTCTGGAGATTATTGAGCTTCAGGCTCACCGGACAACGCATGGCGAAGTCAACCAGATCGTTGTCCATGAACGGCACGCGGGCCTCAAGGCCGTGTGCCATGCTGAGTTTGTCGTCGACAACGAACAGGCCGTGCAGGAAGGTCTTCGCCTCGAAGTAGAGCGAATGATTGATGTAGTCTTCCGGCCGATCCAGTTCGTTGTCGTGGGTCAGGAAGACATTGCGGAAAATGTCGCGCGTCCAGACATGCTTCACGTCGCCCCAGATCGGCGCAAAGACCTTCGCCAGCGCCTTATTCGGAATCAATCGCTGCCAAAATGTATAGTACTGGTCGATATAGTGTTCGAAATCCTGATTGATCGCCGCACGGTAGTAGCGCCAGGGATAACCGCCGAACAACTCATCGCCACCGGCGCCAGACAGGACGACCTTGACGAACTTGCTGGCAAGCTTGGAGGCATAGAAGTTCGGATAGCTCTGCCCCACGCGCGGCTCTTCCAGATGCCATGCCAGCTTGGGCAGGCAGCGTTCCATATCGCCGGCCTTCAGCACCATTTCGTAGTGCTCGGTCTTGAACCGGGCGGACATGGCCTCCGCCTTGGTTCGCTCATCGAATGCCAGCTCGATGCCCGAGGCCGAGCTGAGGTCAAAACCGCAGGTGAAGCTCTTGAGAAATGGAAATTGCTGTGCGGCAAGCGCGGTGATGGAACCGGAATCCATGCCGCCGCTGAGATAGGCTCCGAGTTCGACATCGCTGACCAGCTGACGATTGACGGCCTGCCGGAAAAGCCGTGCAAGCTCTTCCTGATACTCCACACGGTCGACTGGACCATCGGGCTCGCGGAACCGGTAGTCCCAGTAGCGTTGAACCTGAAGGGTCGGTTGGTCCAGGCTGAGGGTAGCGTAATGTCCAGCCGGAAGGAGATGAACATCTTCCAGCAGCGTCTGATCGGTGAAGAGATTCTGGAAGGTAAAGTATTCCAGAAGCGCAGGCTTGTTCAGCCGGCGCTGGAAGCCAGGCTGGGCGGTAATCGCCTTCTGCTCGGAGCCAAAGGCCAATGTGCGACCCTGCTCGCAGTAATAGAGCGGCTTGATGCCGTATCGGTCGCGGGCGAGAAGAAGGCGCCTCTCCTTGCGGTCCCAGAGGGCAAGCGCGTACATGCCGTTGAAGCGCAGCAACGCCTCCGGCCCCCAATGCGCCAGAGCGTAAAGAACAACTTCCGTATCGCTCTGGCTGCGGAACCAGATGCCTTCGGCCTCAAGTTCAGCCCGAAGCTCGCGGTAATTGTAGACCTCGCCATTATAGCTCAGCACATAGCGATGATCGGTGCTGATCATCGGCTGATGACCGGCCGGCGACAAGTCAATGATTGCCAATCGGCGGTGACCGAGGCCAATATTGCCCTCGATCCATTGGCCTTCGCCGTCAGGACCGCGATGGGCGATGGCATCGGTCATAGCTTTCAGGACGACCGGCGATGCCGGTGCGCCGTCCAGATGAAGAAGCCCCGCCAGACCACACATCAGAGGGCTCTCGCCAGTACCGTTTTGATCACATGCGCCTGCTCGGCCTCGGTCATGCCGTGGAAAAGCGGTAGCGAGATGCTGCAGTCGTTAGCCGCCCAGGCCATCGGAAAGTCCTCTTCGCGCAGCTTGTAGGTTTCACGATAGTAGGACAGCATGTGCACGGCGTGGGTCGCCGGCCGGGTCGAAACGCCTGCCCGCTGCAGCTCGTCCATCCAGGCGTTACGCTGCGCGTTGACCCGCCGGATCGAGTCTCCGGTCACCGGTTCCGGTTGGAACAGGCAGGCATAGCTCTGGTAGCCATGTTCGTATCCTTGAGGAACGGTGGGCGTGCGCAGCCAGGAGAGGCCGGCAAAAGCCTCGTCATAGACTGTTGCCAAGCGGCGGCGCTCGGCAATAATCGCCTCGGCGCGGTCCATCTGTGCGGCTCCGAGTGCCCCTTGCACATCGGTCATGCGCTGGTTGTAGCCTGCATCGGGATGATCCGCGAGCAGATAGGGACGCGGACCGTGATGGCGCTGCAGGTCGCTCATGGCGGCCCCGTGATCGCGAAGCCGGCGAACTCGCGTATCCAGGTCGGCGCTATTGGTCGTGACCATGCCGCCTTCGCCCGTCGTGATCGCCTTGCGCGGATGAAAGCTGAAACAGCCGGCGTCGCCGATCGTGCCGACATGACGGCCCTTGTAGCGGCTGCCGAAGCCGCAAGCAGCGTCTTCGATGACATGCAGACCATGAGCACGGGCCAGTTCCATCACCGGGTCCATGTCGGCGGAAAGGCCGAAGAGGTGCACGGGCAGAATGGCCTTGGTGCGCGGCGTGATGCGAGCTGCCGCATCCTCGACGTTCAAGTTAAACGTATTGAGGTCGATGTCACAAAACACTGTCTTGCCGCCGAGATGCTCCACGACATTGGCCGTGGCGATCCATGTGAAGGCAGGAACGATGGCTTCATCTCCGGGACCGAATCCGAGTGCGGCCAATGACAGATGAAGCGCCGTGGTGCAGGATGTCGTAGCCGCGGAATGGGCGGCGCCTGTAAAGGCCGACCACTTGTCCTCGAAGGAGCCCACCTTCGGCCCCTGCACAAGCCAGCCGCTTCGCAGCGGTTCCAGAACGCTCAGGATTTCCTCTTGGGTCAGGTTCGTCCGCGCGATAGGAACGTTCAGTGCCACGGGCTCGCTCATCCTTCCAGCCCCACAGCCGCGCGACGAGCAGCTACTTCCGCCTTGTGATTGGCCCGCCAGGCGATCAGCCGTTTCAGGCCTTCCCGCAGATCGATGGTGGCGTTGAAGCCGATTTCGGCGCTTGCCTTTTTCGGGCAACCAATACGGTTGCGCACAAGGGTGGCCTGGCTGCGCGGCGCGTAATTGATCGGCTTTTCACAAGCGGTAAGTTCAAGGAGCATCTCGGCAAGCTCCTTTAGTGACGTCCGCTTGCCCGTGCCGACGTTATAATTGGTGTCGACGGTGTCCGCCTTCATCGCGCAAATATTGGCAAGGCCGCAATCTTCAACAGCAACGAAGTCGAATGCTTCAGATCCATCGCCCATGATCGTCGGGCTATCGCCGCGATCGATCGCGTCGAGCATCTTCATGATCACCGCGATGTAAGCACCATGATAGTCCTGGCGCGGACCGT
Organism: Agrobacterium sp. RAC06; assembly: GCF_001713475.1. Lineage (NCBI taxonomy): Bacteria > Pseudomonadati > Pseudomonadota > Alphaproteobacteria > Hyphomicrobiales > Rhizobiaceae > Agrobacterium > Agrobacterium sp. RAC06. The sequence goes on along the minus strand of NZ_CP016500.1, from coordinate 119,982 downwards.
AGACGTTCATGTACCGCATGCCGACATAGGACAGGCCGTAGCGGTGATGGAACGCCCGCAGCATCGCCTCGCCGGCGATCTTGGTGGCACCGTAGAAGTTCTTATTATTGAAGGGATGATCCTCATCCATCGGCTCGCGCAATGCATCGCCATAGACCGAAGCAGAAGAGGAATACACCAAACGCTTCACGCCCTTGGCGACACAGGCCTCCATGACGTTGAACGTGCCGCGCACATTAACGTCGAAAGCGGTTCGCGGAAATTCGTGGCACTGCAGAAGCCACAAAGCGGCGAGATGGAACACGCCATCCGCGCCCTCGAAAGCCGATTCCAGGATATCCGTCTGCATGACGTCGCCGCCGACATCGTAAATCTTGACGCGCGGATCCTTCAGGGCTTCCTGAAGGTTTTCGCGGCTTCCTCGAACGAAGTTGTCGTAAACGAGGACTTCCTTGATGTCCTCCTTGATCAGACGATCCACAACATGGGAGCCGATGAGACCAGCACCACCTACAACAACGAGCTTCTTGCCCTTAAGATCCATTCTGTTTCCCCTGTTCAATGCATGACAGTGATGAATATAACGAAGCCGGCAGGCCTATTCGGCGCGCAAGACGGCTACGACTGCCTCTTGCGCCTCTGCGGTGAGGTCCGCGGACATGGGCAGTGACATTACTTGTCGGGCCAGGCTTGAAGCGACCGGTGTGGGTTCGCTGTTGCTCAGCGCTTGGTAAGCGGGCTGCTCGTTCAGCGGCACAGGATAGTGGACCGCAGTCGGGATGCCGGCCCGCTGAAAGGCTGCCTGCGTCGCGTCCCGGTCGTCCAGCAGAACGGTATACTGAGCGTACACACTTGTGCGATCCGCGCGCTGCTGGACGCGCTTCACGCCAGCCGCATCCAGCATTTCGTTGTAGCGAGCACCGATCTGAAGGCGCTGTTCGATCTCCCACTCGAAGCGGTCGAGCTTGGCGAGGGTCACGGCACATTGCAACGTGTCCATGCGCCCGCCGACGCCGATGCGGGTGTGCACATAACGCTTGCTCTGGCCATGTACACGAATCTCGCGGAATGCTTGGGCCAACGCGTCGTCGTCGGTCAGGATCGCGCCGCCGTCCCCGTAGCAACCAAGTGGCTTGCTTGGAAAGAAGCTTGTGCAGCCAATCGCCGACAGGTGTCCACTTCTGCGTCCCTTGTAAAGCGCGCCGAAGCTTTGGGCTGCGTCCTCGATAACGGATATGTTGCCGTGCCGAGCCGCGATCGCGTTGATTTCGTCCATATCGGCCGGCTGGCCATACAAGCTGACGGGCATGATCGCGCGCGTCCGCTCGGTGATTTTTGCTTCAATTAGGCTGACATCGATGTTGCAGGTGTCAGGCTCGACATCGACGAAAACCGGCTTGCAGCCGAGGAGAACTATGACCTCTGCAGTGGCAACGAAAGTGAAAGGCGTGGTTATGACTTCGTCGCCCGGCTTCAGACCCAGCGCCATGAGGCTGATCAGCAACGCCTCGGTGCCGCTTGCCACGGTGATGCAGTGCGCCGCGCCGGTATAGGCCGCCAGCTTGTCCTCCAGTTCCTTGACCTCGGGACCCATGATGTACTGGCCGTGGTCAAGAACGCGGTTGATGCGCTCCTGTATCTGCGGCTTCAAAGCCTGATACTGCGCCTTGAGATCGATGAAGGGAATTGTCATGCGCTCACACCTTTCAGCACGTCACCCGCAAGCTCGTAACGCTTTCCGGTGTGAGGACAGGTATAGGACCCTTCCCCTTTCACCGGTAGGGGGATCTGTTCGCCATATTCGCTCATCCAGCCTATCTGCCGCGCAGGCACGCCGACCATCAACGCGTAGGGCTTGACGTCCTTGTTCACCACCGCACCGGCGCCAATGAAGGCGAAGGCGCCAATCGTCGTGCCGCAGACAATAGTACAGTTGGCCCCGAGCGAAGCACCCCGTTGAACCAACGTATTGTGATACTCGTCCTTGCGCTCAATCAGCGCGCGCGGATTGTAGACATTCGTGAACACCATGCTGGGTCCGCAGAACACGCCTTCTTCCAGCGTGACGTTGTCATAAAGCGAGACGTTGTTCTGTATCTTGCAGCGGTCGCCCACGGTCACCTTGTTGCCGACGAAGACGTTCTGGCCGAGCGATACACCCTTGCCGATCCGCGCCCCGCCGCACACATGCACCCAGTGCCAGACACGGCTTCCCTCGCCGATCACCGCGCCATCGTCGATAATGGCGGTCGGGTGAACCTGATAGGTCATGATGCCCCGCCTCTCAATATTCAAGCGGAAGCGAAACGGTCTTGCCGTCGCGCGCGGAAATGTAGGCCGCGATCAAAAGCTCCAGCGACTTGAGACCTTCGCGGCCGTCGGTTTCCGGCTCGGCCTAGCCACGCAGCACGTCCACCACATTCTTGTAGTAGAGCGGATGGCCTAAACCGTAGACGGAGGTAGTTTCGTAATTGGCCGCCATGATCTCCTGGTCGTAATCCATCGACTCGTCGAAATCCCAGATTTGGATGTCGTTCACCGCGACGCCCCCCACGCGCACCGTGCCCTTCTCGCCCAGGATGGTGATGCTTCCCTCGAGGTTCTTTGGGAAGGTCAGCATCGTGACGCTCATGGAGCCGAGGGCGCCATTGCGCCATTTCACGTTGAGAACGCCCGTATCTTCGACTTCGATGTCGCGCGTGGTGCTCATCATTGCCTGCACCTTCTCAACCGGACCGATCAGCCAGTCGAGGAGATCGACGTAATGGCTGGCCTGGTTCATGAAGGCGCCGCCGTCAAATTCCCATGTGCCACGCCAGCCATGACCCTGATCGTAATAGGACTGGGGCCGAGTCCAGAAGACATTGAGATGCACCATGTGCACCTTTCCGAAGCGCTTCTCCATCATCGCGCGCTTCAACAGCTGCAATGTAGTATTGTGGCGGTTCTGCTTGACCACGAAAAGCCTGACGCCCGCCTCGTCGCAAGCGCGGACCATGCGCACGCCGTCAGCCCAGCGCGTCGCCATTGGCTTCTCGGTCATCACATGGACCTTGTACTTGGCGGCGAGCACGGCCTGTGACGGATGAATGCCGCTCGGCGTGCAGAGGGCGACAAGATCGATCTGCTCCTTCTGAAGCATTTCTTCCATGTCACTGTAGCCCGGGACATTGTATCGCTCGGAATGCTCCTTTAGGGCCGCCTCATCGGTGTCACAGACTGAGACCAATTCCATATGCGCGCCGTGGCGTTCGACTGAACCGAAATGGTTCTTGGAGATGCGTCCGCAACCCACAATGGCGATGCGGATCTTTCTGTCCAAAATTGCGTCAATCATATCTGTCTCACAAGCGTATGTCGGATTGCTCGGCCGACAGTACATATTTCAGGTCGTAAACCACGCACTTTGCCTTGCCCAGTGCACGGACGGCCTCAGCCCCCATGCTTTTGAACTGCTGATGCGCGACCGCGAGAATGACGGCGTCGTAATCGCCGTTTGCCGGTTCGTTCACCGGCGTGATGTCATATTCATGTCTGGCTTCTTCGGCAGAAACCCAGGGATCGTACACGTCGACCTCGCAATTGTAGTCGCGCAGTTCGCCCACGATGTCGACGACGCGCGTATTGCGCAGATCAGGACAGTTTTCCTTGAAGGCGAGGCCCATAACAAGCACGCGTGCGCCCTCGACCTGGATGCGCTTCTTGGTCATCGCCTTGACGAGTTGAGCCACCACATAGGTGCCCATGCCGTCATTCAGACGGCGCCCGGCGAGAATGATTTCGGGGTGATAACCAATCGCCTGCGCCTTGTGGGTGAGATAGTAGGGATCAACTCCGATGCAATGCCCACCCACCAGACCGGGACGAAACGGCAGGAAATTCCACTTGCTGCCCGCAGCCTTCAGAACCGCTTCCGTGTCAATGTCCATCTTGTTGAAGATGATCGCCAACTCGTTGATCAGGGCGATGTTCAGGTCTCGCTGAGTGTTTTCGATGACCTTCGCCGCCTCGGCGACCCGGATGCTTTCGGCCTTGTGCGTTCCTGCCGTGATGATCTCATTGTAGAGCGCGTCAATCAGGTCACTTATTTCGGGCGTCGAGCCGGAGGTCACCTTACGGATCGTTGTGACCCGGTGCTCCTTGTCGCCTGGATTAATGCGTTCCGGACTGTAGCCGCAGAAGAAATCAGCGTTGTACTTCAGACGGGAGTGCCGCTCTAGAACCGGTACGCAATCCTCTTCCGTGCAGCCGGGATAGACCGTTGATTCATAAATGACCATATCGCCCTTCTTGAGCACCTTGCCGACCGTCTCGCTCGCCTTCAGGAGCGGTGTGAGGTCGGGGCGCTTGAAGGCGTCGATGGGCGTTGGCACCGTCACGATGTAGCAGTTGCAGTCGCGCAGGTCATCAATTGATGAGCTGAATGTCAGATGTCTTGCGGCAGCGAGTTCTTCGCGCGTCGTTTCCAAGGTGGCGTCCACGCCGTTCCTCAGATCGTCGATACGCTTCTGGTTGATATCGAAACCGACGACCTCCCTCTTGCGGCCGAATTCGACGGCGAGCGGCAGACCAACATAACCAAGGCCGATAACGGCGAGCTTAACATCCTTAAGTTTCAATGCAATATTCCTCAAACGCTGTAATAGTCACGATACCACTTCACGAAATGAGCAATGCCGTCCGCAACCGTGGTGGACGGCTTGTACTGAAACTGTTCCACGAGATCGTTCACGTCGGCATAAGTGTCCGGCACATCTCCATCCTGCAACGGCAGCATCTCGAGTCGGGCCTTTTTCCCCAGCACATTTTCAAGCGCCCTGATATAATCCATCAGATCCACAGGGGCGCTATTGCCTATGTTGTAGATCCGCCACGGCGCGTTGCTGGTGCCCGGATCCGGGTTATCGCTCTGCCAGTTCGGATCGGGCCGCGCGGTTCGGTCGATGACGCGGAGTATGCCTTCGACGAGATCGTCCACATAGGTGAAATCCCGCCGGTGCCTGCCATGATTGAAGACCTGTAGTGGTTCGTCCGCCATCAGGGCCTTCGTAAACTTGAAGAGGGCCATGTCGGGTCGTCCCCAGGGCCCGTAGACTGTAAAGAACCTCAGACCTGTCGTGGGCAGCCCGAACAGGTGGCTGTAGGTATGGGCCATGAGCTCGTTGGACTTCTTGCTCGCCGCATACAGGCTCAGCGGATGATCAACGTTCTGGTGCACGGAGAATGGCATGGCCGTGTTCGCCCCGTAGACGCTCGACGTGCTGGCATAGACCAGATGTTCCACGCCGTTGTTGCGGCAGCCCTCGAGCACATTCAGGAAGCCGACAATATTGCTGTCTATGTAGGCGTAGGGATTCTCGATCGAGTAGCGTACGCCCGCCTGCGCGGCAAGATTGACGACCCGGTCCGGCCGATACCGCTCGAAGCACTCGCCCATTCCCTCACGGTTCGCCAGATCGAGCCGAAGATGCGTGTAGGCAGGATGGTTCGCAAACCGCGCGATGCGCGCCTCCTTCAGGGAGGGGTCGTAATAAGCGTTGTGATTGTCGACGCCGAGAACGCTGTCTCCGCGCTGCAGGAGACGCATGACGAGAGTTGCCCCGATAAAGCCCGCGGCACCGGTAACAAGCACCTTCACAATCGTTTCCTTCCCGGCCGAACCTAAATCCGACACTTGCGAATACTCAAAGCCCTGCGCGAACGACAGTCGCTAGGAGCACTCCCGGCCATCGGTCGCTCGGAACAGAGAGCAGTCCCCGTTCGTCTCGCCATCGCGAGCCAGCAGAGCAGCAAGGGCGGAAAATGCGTAGCGGCCATCGAACAAGCTACCGCAGTGCCATGCGCCGCAGGCGCATACACGTCAGTCCGGTCAATCGACCTTCAGCGGCACCTTTCTGTCGAAGCCGCCGCTGCAGGCTACGCGCGTCCCTGATAGCGCATCACCGGAGCTTTGAAAAGCCATCGGCGAAGCTCTTGTCGATATCAACACCCTCGCAAGCGCCACCACCTGCCCTGCAAGAGACCAAGCGCACCGCGCGTCACATCCAATTTGCAGGAAGACCCTAGATATGTTGCAGCGCTTCGGCTTCCGATTCATGCTCGAGATAAACCAGATCCACAATAGGCGCATCGGGGACATAGCCCGAGACCAGCGATTGAATGATTTGACGGATGACCCCGACGTCATTGATATTGGTTGCAAGCTCCAGACTTGCGAGCCGCACCTCCAACTCGCTCCAATCAACGAACTCATCCTTCGCCCGCATGATGCGCGGATGCGACGTCGGCGTGGGATTGTCGCCTATCAGCAACTCCTCATAAAGCTTCTCTCCAGGCCTCAGACCTGTCACGGTGATTTCTATGTCCCCGTCCGGATTGTCCTCGTCCCGGACGGACAGGCCCGAGAGTTCGATCATGCGCCGAGCTAGGTCCAGAATCTTCACCGGCTGCCCCATGTCCAACACGAAGACATCACCGCCTCTTGCCATCGCTCCCGCCTGAATGACCAGCTGCGCCGCCTCGGGGATCGTCATGAAATAGCGGGTCACCTCAAGATGCGTCAAAGTGATGGGACCGCCTTCGCGGATCTGCTGACGGAATTTAGGAACCACGGAGCCGGACGAACCGAGCACGTTACCGAAGCGGACCATCGTGAACTTCGTTCCCGACGAGTTGTCCGCGAGCGCCTGCAGCACCATCTCGGAGAGCCGCTTGCTGGCTCCCATGATATTGGTAGGCCGGACGGCCTTGTCGGTGCTGACCAGGACAAAATCCGCCACGCCGTTCTCGGCAGCCACCTGCGCCGTATGAAGCGTGCCGAATACATTGTTCTTCAGCCCCTCCGCAGGATTGTGCTCGACGAGCGGAACGTGCTTGTAGGCCGCGGCATGATAGACAGTGTCAGGAGACCAGGTCGACATGATCTCCTGCATACGAACGCGATCTTGAACGCTTGCCAGCAGCGGCACCAAGGCAATGTTGCGTTCGTTGCGCTTCTCCTCAAGCTCCTGATTGATGGCGTAGAGCGAGAATTCGGACTGCTCGACCAGGAGGAGCTTCGCCGGCCCAATGGCGATAATCTGGCGACATAGCTCGCTGCCGATGGAGCCGCCTGCTCCGGTCACGAGCACGACCTTGCCAAGGATATTGCGTGACAGGAGAATATGATTGGGCGATACCGGCTCCCGCCCCAACAGATCCTCGATGTCCAGTTCCCGCAGGTCCGACACGCTCACCTTGCCCTGCGCCAGCTCCACCAGACTCGGAAGCGTTCTGACCGCGACATGGACCTTGCGGATGCTCATGAGGATTTCGTTGCGGCGCCGGCGGGTGATGCGGGGCATTGCCAAGAGAACGCTGTTTATCGACAACGTTGTGACAAGATTCTCCAGATCCGAAGGGTCGTATATCCGCAGGCCGTTCAGGACGTGCCCGTGCAACCGCTGGTCATCGTCAAGGTAGCCGATCAGCTGCATCTCTATGCTGTTGGCCATCGCCTGCGCCAATTGCTGGCCCGCGTGCCCCGCACCATAGATCAAAACCTTTGGCCGAGCCGCCCGCTTGAGAATGTCGCGGTACTGGTCCCCGAGCCATACCCGCGCGAACACACGGGAAGCACCCACCAGAAGCAGGAGCAGTATCGGCTGAATGAGGCCAACCGTTCGGGGCACGTCGGACAGACCGATCACGGTGAAGAATGAGGCGTAAAGCACGCCGTAAATGCCGACCGCGCGTGCGACCGTCACCATGGCCGGCCAGCCGCTGTAGCGGAAGATGGCGCGGTAAAGCCCTGAAACGATGAAGATCGGTATCGCCAGACCGACGGACGCCGCTGCGGCGATCAGGGCGTTGCCCGACAATGCAACGAACTCGCCCAACCGCAGATAATAGGCGAACCAAAGCGCCAGAACGCACAGGCCCGTGTCAAGGCAGAGAACAACCGTGCGCTTCGACGCCCGCGACAGAGCCAGAACCGGAAATGCGAAATCTGAGAGACTGTATCTCAATCTGCCTGCTTCTCAGAGCACGAAATGCCCTGCCTACCTCTCACGGTACCTTGCGCAGGCTCGAAGAAGCCACGCGCAGTACAACCCGACGGCTCAGCAATTCGATCAGCACCATCGCCCTTCGATCGCCATCCGTCATCTGATAGACCCCTTCGATACCGTCGAATGCGCCGTGGGTGAGAGCCACCTTTTCGCCGCTCCGGAAGAGGGGCACCGGTTCGGCACCATGTCGCGCCTCACGGGCCTTCAATATCTCGATCAGCCTGTCATCGACCGGCGTTGGCTCCGTGCCGAAGCTGACCAGCCTGCTGACGCCGATCGTCGAGCGGATGGGGGTCCAGCTCTTGGCTGTCGGGCCACGCCCCAGGCGGACGAACAGATAGCGCGGAAACAGCGGCTGAACGGCAACCTCCAGCGTGCCTGAACGCACCACCTCGGCTGTATATGCAGGCAGGTAGCATTCATAACCCTGACGCTCCAGGTTTTCCAGAGCGCAGAGCTCGCGCCTGGGCTTCGTGTGAACCAGATACCAATGCACTGCAAACCCCCATCAAAGCGTCACCAGTAGATTGCCGTTAACCTCTCGTCAACCGGCCCGGCCATCGACGCAAACCCAAAGGTTCTGTCGCAAACTTTTGGCAGGGGCGCAGAAAACGGCTATCGCTGGACACAGTTATGCGGCGAGGGCGGCGAATTGTTGAAAGGCTGATGGCCATTGGTCGCAAACTGTTCCTTGCGGATCATATGTGCGACTTCCATCCCATCCAGTGTCGCTGATGCGGCTTGAAAGGATTTGAAGCCCTTCATTGGCCTTGTCAGCTTCTTGATGAAACGGTGATCCTGTTCAATCATGTTGTTGAGATATTTGGCTTGCAGAACTTCGATCAGCCAGAGCCAACCACGCAATAGCAGCAGGATATTCATGTTTTGCAACCCTGCCAAATTCGCACCGCTTTTGTCGATGACAACCTTTTCGGGCCAGCCATTATTCTCGATGGTGCGGGCGAAAAAATTGGTCGCGGCGGCGGCCTGATCGTGTCCCAGCGCGTGGTGTAGCTGGATTTCATAGCCATCGGTGATTTCCGGTAGGGTCGGATTGTTCAAGACCAACCTGAGGGACACCACCGATGACCGACGACATCATGAACCTGCGCTCACTCGTTGAGAAGAGCGCCGACGCCGATTTGCTACGGGATATGATCGGCTTTGCTGCCGAGAAGCTGATGGCGCTGGAGGTCGGGACGAAGACCGGCGCGGGCTATGGCGAGAAGAACGGCTTCCGACTTGCCCAACGCAACGGCTATCGCGACCGGGACTGGGAGACGCGGGCGGGCACCGTCGAGCTGCGTATTCCGAAGCTTCGCACAGGCAGCTACTTCCCGAGTTTCCCGGAGCCGCGCTGCATGGCGGAGAAGGCCCTGACTGCTGTGACCCAGGAGGCTTACATCCAGAGCGTTTCGACCCGATCCGGCGATGACCTCGTCAAGGCGATGGGCATGAGCGGCATCTCCACGAGCCAGGTATCCCGGCTCTGCGAGGAGATCGACGAGAAGGTGAAGGCCTTCCTCGACCGGCCCATTGAGGGGGAATGGCCATACCTCTGGATCGATGCCACCTATCTGAAGGTTCGTCGCGGCAGGAACTCCTCGATCGCGCACGGCAGAAATTTCTTCGTGCCGAAGAACTGCGCAAGGCGATCCAAAACGATGAGTTTCTGCTTCATTTCCAGCCGCAAATAGAACTGAAAACTGGTCTTGTGTCCGGCGTTGAAGCGCTCGTCAGATGGAATCATCCGTTGGAAGGTATGTTGCCTCCATCCGAGTTCATCTGTCTTGCGGAAGAAACGGGTGTAATCGTCGAGCTGGGTGAAGCAGTCCTCAAGAAAGCCTGCCACCAAGCCAAAAAATGGAGCATGAATGGTCGAGCCCGCGTCCCGGTGAGCGTCAACATGTCGCCGAAGCAGTTTCAAAATGCAGGTGTGGTTGATCACGTGAAAACTGCACTCAGGGAGAGCGGTTTGGACCCGTCGCTCCTTGAAATCGAGATTACCGAAAGTTCGGTCATGCGTGATATCGGTTCGGCCGTGGGCGTGATGAAAGAGCTCACCGATATGGGAGTCACTTTCGCAATTGACGATTTCGGAACCGGTTATTCGTGCTTGAATATGCTGAAAAAGCTCCCGTTCTCCCGTCTTAAAATCGATAGATCGTTCATCACAAACACGCCAGACGGCGAACAAGACTGTGCCATTGTCACGGCCATCTTGAACCTGGCGAGGAGCTTCAAGCTTCAGGTCGTGGCGGAGGGCGTTGAGACCATCGAGCAGGCGCAGTTCTTGCGCCTGGCGGGATGTGAACACGGGCAGGGCTATTTCTACAGCCGTCCCGTCTGTGTTCTCACCATTGATGCGCTTCTCGGCAATCAATATTAGCTCAGTTCCGGCCAGATCGTTGAAACCCCAAGCATTTAGAATGCACCACACTTCGCAATCGCGCGGTGCGCTATCGGTTGCAGAACTGAAGTGATCGGCCCAAGCCCCAGCTCAGTCACTTCTCAGACGGCTTAGGCATCGCAGCTCACGGTATGCTGCAGTTCGCGCGCACCAATCAGGGTTTGGCTACCGCTTCGCGTTCGCTTTCTGCTTGTTCCGAAGACCAAGCACCCGCAGCTTCTACCGCGACCGGTGTCGCAGTGGGCAGGACGCTGAGATAGCTCTCCGTTTCAACAATCGGCACGGGCGCCCGTTGAGTCATTCGATAAAGCGCATAGAGTCCTATTCCGATGAATGTTGCCCCGAGCACCGGCCAGAATGCGTAAGGATCAATCGCCTGCATCGCCCATCCGGTTACGAGCGGGCCCACGATCGCACCAAGCCCAAACGTGAATACAAGCCCTCCGGAGGCAGCCGGCATATCCTCCGCTGAGAGAGAGTCGTTAGTGTAAGCCAAAAACAAGGCATAAAGCGGCGTAGTGACGCCGCCGACAAAAAAGGCGGAAACCATCAGAAGCCAGAATTCGCCGCTGGAGACCAAGCCAAGCGCGCAGAAGGCTGCCCCAACAAGGGATGCCCCCAAAATCAGTTTGCGACGGTCCATGCGGTCGGAAAGCCAGCCTATGGGATATTGCAGGACCAGTGCTCCTGCAAAAAGCATGGCAACGAAAAGAGCAATCTGCGCCGACGTCATGCCAATCTGAGTGCCGAACACGGCCCCCATCCCGGATTGCGTGGCGTAAACACTGCCAAGAAGGAATATTCCTACCGTGCCCAGAGGGGAACCTTTGAAGAGTTGGCGCAAAGGCATGGGCCGCGCGACTTGAACCGCAGGGACGGAAGCTACGGACAGAAGGATGGGTGCAAAGGAGATAGAGACAAGGATGGAGGCCACAATGAACAAAACCGAAGTCCCGGCGTCACCCAGCGACAACAAACCTTGTGCACCAATAATGCCCAGCGTCTGCGCGATCATGTAGGCCGACAGAACTTTGCCACGCGTTTCATTGGTAGCAGCGTCGTTGAGCCAGCTCTCCGCGGCGACATAGATCCCGGACATGCAAAACCCGATCAATAACCGGAGTAAAGTCCAGGCCCAAGGTTCGGCCAGCAGAGGAAGGGCAATCAGTCCAGCTGACATGAAGCTACCGAGTGCTGCAAACACCCGCACATGACCCACTCGTCGGATCATAACCGGCGCGATCCGGGCACCGGATAGGAAGCCCATAAAATAGCCGGAGGTAACAATGGCCAGTTCGGCTGGCGAAAAACCTTCAATCCCACCTCGAAGGCCAATGAGGGTGAAGTGCATGCCGTTGCCCAGCATGATGAGCACGATGCCAAGCAAGAGAGCCCAAACCCGTAACAATACCGCTATCATGAGGAACTCTTTCATGGGCTGGACTGCAAGCAGTTGCTCAGGTTTGCATAGGCAGATCAATGACCTGATTGTTGCAGCGCCGCATCCGGATCCGTTTACGACAGGCAATCACAGATAACTTCCTCGTCTGCCTTCAATCGACTGCAAGACGAATGCCCCAATCCACCGCACCGGGATACCGCGAGCTCAGATAGCCTCAGAAAATCATCGATCGCGATTGGCATCGATCGGCACGCCACACAGCAGAAAATGTTTAGATCACATAGTCGCTCAAAGCCCCAACGCGAGGGCGTGCCTCAAACGTGGCCTTGGTCAATTGTATGATTGATTTCGACGATCAGCAGAAGCGAATTGACCTAGAGGAAGCCTTTGCACCCCAAGGGTTCACTATGGCGGAGAGGGTGGGATTCGAACCCACGATACCCTTGCGAGTATGCCGCATTTCGAGTGCGGTGCTTTCGACCACTCAGCCACCTCTCCGGTCACACTGGTCGGCGCTCACTGGCGCGGGCTGTCTCTTAGCGGCAACTCCCCCCCCATGCAAGCGCGAATATGACCGTTTTTCTATTTCGCTTTAGGAAAAGCGCACACCCCTGCAGAAGTCGCAAGAAAGCCAGCAATCTCTCCGCCTCTCTTCAACCTACTGTCGCGACGCGGACCCGGATCAAAGCCGCGCTTGCGCGAGATCCGGGTCAGACAATGAAGAACATCGGAGGCGTCAGCATAGCGACGGGCCAAAGCCCGGGACGCCGGGAATTCTCGTCACGTCAGGGCCGGAAAAATGGAAGCCGCAGGAGCCTGAGCATAGCGACCCTTCAGGGTCAGGCGGGACCGCCTTCACCCGGCCATGGCGTTCCGTGTGAAGGGGCAGTGAGCGTCGTCGGCAAAGTCTCACCCACCGCTGCCCTCACCTGCCCGGCCGCCCGAGCGTCCGGGCAATGTCGATGATGTCATCACGGGCGGCCGTCGGATCATCCTTGCTCCAAGCGACACCAAGCCCGATCTTCAGATCGATCCCCGTCACCTTCTTCAGCACCACGTCCCTGCCCGGCAAATCTGCCGTCCATTCTGGCGCAAAGCCGACGCCAAGACCTGAGGAGACAAGCGAGATCAGCGAGAAGGTGTCGTCACAGGTATAGGCGACATTGTCATTCAGCCCATGCTCCTCGAAGGTCTCTGCAAAATAGCGCTCGGTGAAGGACAGGTTCTGTCGTTTGAAGGCGATGATCTTCTCGGCCCTCAGATCCTCGATCGTCACCTCGTGTTTCGCGGCAAGTGGGTTTCCCATTGGCACGGCCAGCAGGTACCGCTCATGGGCAATCGAGAAGAAGCGCAGCGAGCCGATGTTCTCGACCGGTCGAATAAAGCCGAGGTTCAGCTTGCCGCATTCCAGCTGCCGGATGATTTCTGATGTCGAACCATTCGAGACATGCAGACGGATGTCGGGAAACTTCCGGCCGATCCGGGCAAGGAATGCCGGGAGTACGCCAGTCGTTGCCGGATAGATCGTGCCGATCCTGATCTCCCGCATGGTTCTGCCTCCTGCAGCCCGGGCCATCTCCGCAGACAGATCCAGTTCTCCCAGCATCCTGACACAGCGATCGTAGAACACCTCCCCTGCCCGCGTCAGTTCCACCTTGCGGGTTGAGCGTGTCAGCAACTGGACTCCAAGCCCCTTCTCCAACGCCTGGACCTGTGTGCTCAGTGCCGGCTGGGCGATGTTCACCCGCATGGCGGCACGACCGAAGTGGAGCTCCTCGGCGACAGCGACAAAATAGGAGAGTTGGCGGAGTTCCATCTATGCCTCCAGCCGCACTGACGAGCACTAAACGACAGAGGGCATTAGAAAACGCATTATGTCGGTTATATCCGATGGATTAATACAATGCAAGATGGTGGCCATGCTTCATGGACACTCGTGCTCGCATAGCGTGGAATCTGAGACACTTGCGGATAGCCAAGGGCCTGACGCAGGAAAGTTTGGCTGTCGACGCTGTAGTCGACCGGAGCGTCATTAGCGACCTTGAGCGCTCGAGACACAATGTTTCTATCGATCTGCTCGACAGGCTCGCTTCGGCCTTAGAAGTGGATATCTCAGTGTTTTTTCTTATACCCTCAGCGGATGAGCAAGCAGCCCGGCCACTCAAGGTTGGACGGAAACCGAAAGGCTAACCGGTTTTTCTGCAGAGGCGACAGTTGGGGAGGCCCTTGAGGGAGGCCAAAGCACCCCTTAAATTGACTCAGCGCAACAATAAATTCGCAATCTGTACGGCTGACAACGAACCTGGCTTGGCGTCCCGTCGGCAGGGGTCGACCAATAAGCCATCCCGCGGCGATCGTGCCATTCAAGCGACCCCGGCTAAGTGAAACACTACCGGCGACCAACTCATCAGTCCGCGTCCCGTAAAGCTGCTCGCAGCCACGCCGCCTGAGCCGGTCACAGGACATCCAGCTCCCGCTTGCGCTGGGATGACCTCCACTGCCATCGACGCGCCGCTTGCGCTCAAAGCCAGCGGGGCCCTCCTCACATCCGTACACGCCGCTTGAACAGCCACCCAAACCTGATATGTTCTATCTTTGTTCATGCAGCATGCAATCCTGCACCAGCGGCCACAGAATGAGCATCGCACACCTGCTTCAAACATCAGACGAGACAGCATGACCGCCCATCTGGAAAGCCTCAACGAACGACAGCGGGACGCGGTCTTACACGGCACCGGCCCGGGCGACCCGTCAGCAGCAGGTCCTCTTCTCATCATCGCAGGTGCCGGTTCCGGCAAGACAAACACGCTTGCGCATCGTGTCGCCCATCTGATCCTCAATGGCGCCGATCCACGCCGGATCCTGCTGATGACCTTCTCACGTCGCGCAGCCTCCGAAATGGCGCGCCGCGTCGATCGCATCTGCCGACAGGTGCTCGGCGACAAGGCACTTGCTGACGGTCTTTTATGGTCGGGCACCTTCCATGGGATCGGGGCAAGATTGCTGAGGCTCTATGCCGAACAGATTGGGCTTACCGTCGATTTCACGATCCATGACCGCGAAGACAGCGCCGACCTGATGAACCTGGTGCGCCACGAGCTGGGCTTGTCGAAGACCGAGACCCGCTTTCCCACCAAAGGAACCTGCCTTGCGATCTATTCGCGCGTCGTCAATGCCGAAAGCTCGATCGCAGAGGTGCTCAAGTCCGCCTATCCATGGGCGATCAACTGGGAAGAGGAGTTGAAGGCGCTGTTTGCCGGTTATGTCGCGGCCAAACAGGCACAAGGCGTCCTCGACTATGACGACCTCCTTCTCTACTGGGCACAGATGGTCTCGCATCCAGAGCTGGCCGACGATATCGGCAACCGCTTCGACCATGTGCTTGTCGACGAATATCAGGACACCAACCGGCTGCAGGCCCAGATCCTGATGTCGCTCAAACCGGGTGGGCGGGGCCTGACCGTTGTCGGCGATGATGCCCAGTCGATCTATTCGTTCCGGGCTGCGACCATCCGAAACATCCTCGACTTCCCGAATGAGTTTTCACCGAAGCCGGCCGACGTGATTACGCTTGACCGCAATTACCGCTCGACTGAGCCGATCCTGGCTGCAGCCAATGGCGTGATTGGCTTGGCGCGCGAGCGCTATACCAAGAACCTCTGGACCGACAGGCAATCCGAACAAAAGCCCCGTCTGGTGACAGTCAAGGACGAGAACGACCAGGCTGGTTTTATCGTCGAAGAAGTCCTGGCAAACCGGGAGATCGGCATTGCGCTCAAGCAACAGGCGGTTCTCTTCAGGACATCGAGCCATAGCGGTGCGCTCGAGGTCGAACTGACCAGGCGCAATATCCCCTTCGTCAAGTTCGGCGGTCTCAAATTCCTCGACAGCGCCCATGTCAAGGATCTCCTGGCCATCATCCGCTTTGCCCAGAACCCGCGTGATCGCGTCGCCGGTTTTCGGGTGCTGCAGATACTGCCTGGTATCGGGCCGCAAAGGGCTGCCACAATCCTCGACACGATTGCCGCCGATCCTGAGCCCCTAGCATCGCTTGGCGAGATCCCGCCGCCGCCGAAGACCGGCGATGACTGGGCGCCCTTCGTCACCTTGCTTTGCGGCCTTCGCAGAGATGAACATGGCTGGCCCGGCGACATCGAACAGGCAAGGCTCTGGTATGAGCCGCATCTCGAACGGATCCACGAGGATCCCGAGACCCGTAAGGCTGATCTCGTGCAGCTCGAGCAGATCGCATCCGGCTATCCAAGCCGCGAACGCTTCTTGACTGAACTGACACTCGATCCGCCGGATGCAACAAGCGATCAGGCGGGCGTCCCCCTGCTTGACGAAGACTATCTGATCCTCTCGACGATTCATTCCGCCAAGGGCCAGGAATGGCGTGTCATCTTCATGCTCAATGTCGTTGACGGCTGCATGCCCTCTGACCTTGGAGCGGGAACGACGGATGAGCTCGAGGAAGAGCGCCGGTTGCTTTATGTCGGCATGACCAGGGCTCGAGACAGTCTCAGCCTGATTGTGCCGCAGCGCTTTTACACCCATGGACAGAACAGCCGCGGCGACCGGCATGTCTATGCATCCCGCAGCCGGTTCATCCCGGCCATGCTCTTGCAGTTTTTCGAGCAGACAAGTTGGCCGAAGGTGGCAGCGACCACCACGGGACGAAGTGCCAGCCAGATCAGGATTGACGTTGCCGCCAAGATGCGCGGCATGTGGAATTGACGCCCAAAAGGGCGACCAGGGCGATCATGCGTCTCGACCAGAGGGATCGCCCGTGAAGCGATGTTTCCTGGCCTCAGTAAGCGTCAATGAGCATCGGGCTCGATCACTGGCCAACAACGGCTTAATCAAGCCTCCTCCTCCTCATCATCATCAAGCTGGGTGAAGACGAGGCCCGGCGTATCATCGACAAAGTTATCCGGCCTCAACAGCGCAGTGACGGCCGGCACCCAGACCTGGGGCACAAACATCAGTTCGAGGCCCATTGCACGTCCGATGTTGATCAGGGTTGTGGTTCGGGCAGAACTGCGACCGGCTTCGATGTCCTGATAACGCAGGCGCGAAATTCCAGCCTCTTCTGCCACCCGTTTTTGCGAATAGCCAAGCTCCTTGCGGGTCGCCTTCAGTTTCTGGCCGATAAGCAGGAGGTCTTCTGATTCCGTCGCCACGACAATGCCTTATGCAGTAAACTTCATGAGCCTTGATGTTCGAGACAGGCTCAAACTTGTCAAGCAAGTCCCCGGAGCGTAGCCAGTCTTTCTTCAGGGCGGTGGTGGCCGGTATTGCCTATGCGGACCGATCGGAAGGCGATGCCACGTCAGGACTTTTTGGGTGCACCAAGCGCTTGAATTCAGACCGAACGCGCAACTGCCTCTCAAATGACCTGACCGGGCCTTTCGTAAAGCAACCGAACCCAGACGCGCATCCGGCGTCGATGCCCCCAAAAAGCTGCAGCACGTCTCTGGCGACTTGCCGTCTCCGGCCTCAACCGCTATGCGAATTGTGCAAGAATGCATCTAGGAGAGCACCATTATGGCAACCGGCATCGTCAAATTCTTCGCCCAGGACAAGGGCTTCGGCTTCATCACCCCCGACGCGGGCGGCCCTGACGTCTTTGTCCACATTTCTGCGATCAGCACGGGCAGCCCGCTGCAGGATGGCCAGAAGGTGAACTACGATGTTGGCCAGGATCGCAAGACCGGCAAGTCCAAGGCGGAAAACGTCACCGTTCTGCGCTGATATCATTGAGCCCAATGGCGACGCGCGCGACTGGCCAAATCAGGGCAAAGTGCGCGTCCCCTCAACCTGCAGGGGTGGCGTACGTCTGCGCCTCATATGCCTCTGCCGTTTCGCGGCCAAAGCGCGTCTCTAAAGCGACCATTGCAGACAATCGCATTCGGCAACAGAACGCTGACTCGACGAAGGTTGCTGCAGATCTCTGCAAGGTCCAATCTCGAACAGTGACCTGCCGTCGCCTGCACTCTGGCCGGCGTGACGATCACCAGCTCTGGCTTGTTCAAGCCTTGCGATAGGATAAGTAACTGAGCCTTTCAACTCACCTGAAAAACGCAATTTGTCCTATTGCCAGCACCTACGAGGCCTGCCCGCTCGACCTTGTTTCGCAGAGCCCCGAAACAAGCGCTGCCTGGTCGACATAGTGACCCCTCAAATATCTGAAGCGAGCACGCAAGATGTGAGCAAGCCTGCCTTCAGGCCTCCTGCCAGACAGTCAGGCGGCGCCGGACGCGAGGGGATCGCGAAAAACGTCTGGGATGATATTTAATCTTGAACCCGGCTGTCGCGCTCAAACCCGAGCTCTCGATCAGGCGGCACATTGCCAATCAAGCAAATGCGGTAACCTGAGCCCGGCCATCAACAGAGCGTTCCCTGACGGTCGATGCACATTCTACACGATCCCGACCAATGCGCTTGGCAAGATAAAGCGCTTCATCGGCGCGGCCGATCGCAGTGAGGACATCATGTTTCAGGTCTGCGACTTCGCTGACCCCGAAACTCGCGGTAAACGACTGCGCATGAAGCCTGGTGATCGAAGTGTCCTTCAGACTTTTGCGCATCATCTCTGCCCAGTGTTTCGCGTCCGCTTCTGAGGCACCGGGCAAAAGGATAACGAATTCCTCTCCGCCGAAACGAGCCAGCACTGTGTTTTCGCCGGCCATCTGCTTGAGCCTTCTTGCCATGTCGATGATCACCTGATCGCCGACATCATGGCCTTGGCTGTCATTGATGGCCTTGAAGTGATCAATGTCGGCAACGATGACGGCGCCTGCGGATTTGCCGCTTTTTGCCATTTGCTCGACGGCCGTCTCAAATCCACGTCTGTTCAACAGGCTGGTCATGGGATCGCGGGCTGCTGCAAGCCTATGCTTGTCCACCGACTTCAAGGCAAGTGCCGTGATCGCAGAGAAGGGGAAGAGCAGACAGATCGTCAGCGTCGTCACATGGACCGAAAGGTTATAGGCGGACTCGACGAATTCGCTCATCGCTTCACCGGTGGGATAGATGAAGGTGAAGACGACGCCACGAACCAGGCTATCGAGCGTTACCAGAAAGCTGGCAAAGATCAGAAAACGATCGGCTGTATTTTTGCTGCGGCCGATCACCTTGAAGACCGCGATTGCCAAGAGGCTCGAAAAGACCATCTCGATCACGAAAAGGACAAGCCGGAGATTGGGATCGAAGAAGACCAAATAGATGTGAGGGACAAGGAAGGAGAGCGCCAGGCCGCGCCTTAACAGAGCTGCGCGGTCCACGCCGAAATGGATCATCAAGGCGCTGCCGTAACAATAGGCGGCACCAATGAACAAGATCCCCGAAGCCAGCTGATCAAATCGCGGTTCCACCGGAAAAGTGGAAAGGGCAAAACCGAGCGCGGTTTGCAAACATCCCACCGACCAATGCCAGGACGATGCGAGGCCCAAGCGCCACAAGAGCAGAAAAAACACCGAAAGGCCCATAAAGACGGTCAAAGGCAAGTAGAAAAGCAGGTCTTTGGCGTCCATCAAAACTACTCGGCAAAAATTTCAGGCATTGCAGAAGAGGCGGATCGGCTGACGACCGATGAAGGCCTTATCCCCTTGATATTAGGGGAGAAGATTGCTCGCAAAGATTAATTTATAATGTTTGGCACAAAGCTTTCCTTGCAGCCCATCTCACGTCTTCGGCATTGCCCCGCAAAGGCCAAGACCCACCCCCACTGGTTCTCACCCAGAGTCATGAAACTAGGGCCTGCGGAGCCGCCAATTTGTTGCTCGCTCCTCACCCGTGTCACTGGCTTTGGAGAAATGGCAGAAGAACGATGCCACTTTCTCAGAACGAGTGGCCCATTCTTTGACGGCATGACACAAGCATACTGTTCCTGAAACCCGATAAATCTGACGCGACATTGCGTCAGATTTGTCAGCGAACAGAGTGGAGACAGTCACTGTGAGCCTTGCCCAATACGCCGACGACGAGTTCTTTTCTCCGGCCAGGATTGCGGAGACCTTGCGGACGACCAGTGAGGACATCTGCCGAACAGCGGGCCTTAGCAAGGACGAGGTTCAAGGCAAGGATCGGGTTCGTTCAGACAAGGCGCAAGCTCGTTTGCGCGAATTGGTGGAAACCATCAACAAGGTGGAGCCGCGTTTCGGCTCTGCGCTGATGGCCTATGCCTGGTACCGTTCCCAACCTCTTCCCGGGTTCTTCGGGTTTACAGCGATGCAGCTTGTCAAAGATGGGCGAGCCGACGATGTGCGCGATTACATCGACGCCGTCGATACTGGTATCCACGCCTGATCGATGTTCAAGGGGAAGTTGCTCAGCGCACTTAATCCGTATGGGCCCGTGAGCCACGGTGAGGCGAGAGCGCGCAGCCTCTGGCGGGCAATTCAGCAATAGGGGCGTGCCTGGGCTCGACACTTGCCTTTCGATTATGACCGCCATCCGAGATGGTTAACCAGGTCATAAGCTTACAACCGTCGGCAATCGTTTGATATAGGGCTGAAAATTCGAGCGGATCTCTGCCCGCCAGGACAATTACACTTTAGCGGCTTACCCAACGGGTGCTGCAGAACGCGCAGGCATCACCAGGCCCGACCAGATGAAGGTGAACCGCGACGCTAGAACACGGGTTTTTTGCCTAGCTTCAGGGCGAAGCGGCAAAGGCGTACTGCTCGCGCGAAGGTTGGAATATGGTGCATTTAGGAGCGATCCCAATCTCATTTTTGGCACGGGGCGAAGACGCACCACATCGCGCCTTGCGGCAATAGATGATGAGAACCATCTTGCTTGAGGACAGAGTCCGCGGACGCGAACCCACTTAACCAAACAGTTATCAAGCCAAGAGTAGCTCGTCTTGTTACCATTCGGTAATAATGCAGCATCCAACAGAACTCTATAATGGATCGGTTATAAAATGCTCGTCCTGACTGTCGATGACCTGCGTGAACTGCTGAAGAAGGACGGAAAAAGCGTCGGCTGACCCAGTCTCGCGCGGCAGGCTTGGTCGGCTACTCGCAAAAGCGGCTTTCGGACTTCGAGCGTGGCAGGGTCAACCCGCCCATCTATATGGTGCTGAAGATGATATAGGTCCTGGGAATCAGGTTGGAAGCGAGCGCAACCGAGCCAGCCAGCATAGCGGACGAGGAGGCTATCCTCTGATGCCGGCCTCGTTGCGACTTTACGGCCTTCAGGTGGGCACTCTGGACGTGGAAATGGACGGCCGCCCAGGGGGCGACCGGAATGCCCCCCCATATACGCCCAACCGAAAATGCAGACGGACTTGACTAGATGGTGAGCCAAAGAGTGTTGCTGCTCGACCTTCCATTCCTCAAGAACTTGGCAACGAACGGGAGGGCAAGACCAGGTCATTTATCAGCGCTCTTTCTAGGCGATGGAATACGCGTGCGGTTCGCCGATCTTCGGCGACGGGCTGAGACCTAATAGGGCCGTATAACATTATCTGACCCAGTCTGATGGGTTGAAAAATCTACATTCTCGCATTAATAATACCATCTAAAGGGTCAATTGATGCAACTCACGCTCCAAACTCATTTTGATGGCGAGTGGCACTACGCCGCTACGCTAGAGCTCAAGGACGACACGGCCGGCTTCAAGGGCGCGTCGATTGTCGATTATGATCTCGACTATTTCATCGCGGCAGCGTCGGCGGAATTCTCAGCCGGGAAACAGGTCCGGGACCATCGCGCCTTGTCAGTCGGTTATCCCGTCGATCTCGAAAATCGATACAGTCGCAACTGGCCACCTTTCCTATTGGATCTTATGCCCCAGGGGCATGCAAGGCGACAACTTGCCGAATACCTCGGCCTGGCTGAAAGCTCTCGCGCTTCCGATTTGCCCTTGCTTTTGCGATCGGCAACAGGCGGCATAGGCAATATCAGGATCAAGGAAGCGTCGGACGCCGAAGCGGAGCGGTTGCGGGGTGTCGAACGGCAAGGGGTGACAGAAGCGGACATTCTTTCGCGGTCTGATCGCTTCATGGAAGTCGCTGATCGTTTTGGAATACTCGCTTCAGGCTCGAGCGGCCTGCAAGGCGAGTGGCCGAAGGTCGCGATGACCCAGGCGAATGACGGCCTCTTTTATCCCGACAGCTTCGTGGCCGATGACGAGGCCGTGCGCCATGTCATCGTCAAGCTGCTCCGCAGCAACGAGCCTGTAGACCGCCTGATCCTCGAAGGCGAAGCCCTCTATTCGCGGATCGCGCAAGACATCGGCCTTCATGTCAGCGAACCGTCGACCTATGCTGAGGGCGTCCTGATCATTCCCCGTTTCGACCGGAAGAAGCCGGAAGGTGGCGGAACCATTCGTCTGGGCCAGGAAAGTCTTGTGTCAGCGATCGGCGTTGCCGATTTCGGCCATGTCGGCACGCATGAGGCCTATATCGATGTTCTCAGCCGATATTCTGCCAATCCCTTCGTGGATATTGTCGAATACCTGAAGCGCGATATCGCCAACCTGGCGCTCGGCAATCCCGACAATCATGGCCGCAATTCCGCTCTCAGCAAGCTTGAGGATGGTACAATCCGCCTTTCGCCCCTTTTTGATTTCGCGCCCATGCGGCTCGCCAAGGAGGGGATCGTCCGTTCCACGCGATGGGCGATGATGCGAGATCTCGGCCTTGATCATTTTCCGGATTGGAAGCGCATTTGTCTCGGACTCGTATCGGATCGAGAAGAGCAAGAAGCACTCGCACGCGCGCTATCAGAGTTTGCCGAACGTCTGCAGCAGGCCCCAAGGATGGCGAAGAACATGCGCGCTGCACCTGAGATACTCGATCATGCAATGGGACGCTGTACAGCCATCGCAAGCAGCGTCCTGGACGCTTGTCAGTCATGGTGAAGGATTAGGTTATGGCCCGGTGGAAGAAGCCTTCGAAGGAAGCAATACTTGAAAATCGCCGGGCACTGGCTGAGCGCGCTCGAACCGGCGATCTCAGACTGCCCGGTGCAGTTGTCGAAATCCGCAAGGGTATCGGCATGACCCAGGAAGAATTCGCCAACATGCTATCACTCACCAGACGTCAGGTGGCTGAAATGGAGGCCGGTACGGCAAACCCAACGCTTGAAACGCTCGACAGAATTGCCCGCCTGCTCGGTCTGAGCGTCGGACTTGTACCAAAGGCGCGTGAGGTCAATCGGCTCTCGTAACCTGCAGCGGACCAGCGTGAGGTGACACGCGTCCGACAGGCAAGCGTTAAGGTCGCTCAAGGGCTGAAGGCTCGTATGCGGTCTATTGTTGTCCTGACCGGGTGCCAGACAGGCATGGCTGTCAGATGTTTACCCCACCAACGGACTGGCTGGAGGGACTGGCCCCCAAGGCGGGGCATCGTCCAGGCTCACTGAGCCGACAGTTTCGACAATGAGAGCATGGTCATGACGATTTAAGACCATCTTTCGACGGCTTGGTGCCGGACACTAACAAGCTGGCCATCATTAGGGACAATGGGTACCGCACCACGTGCGCACGTCCAGCAGAAGTGCGTCAACGGTTTTGCCTCCGGGCTTTGATGAATCGGGGAGATGGAGCAGTTGCGGTGATCTGGTTTACACCGAAACTGAACTGATCAGAATCCTAGTCACCTTGCTCCCCGGCCCCCTGCAAATAGCCACGCACCCCTTTGCTACGACGGTTCCGGACCATCCGCCTGAAATCGAGCGCCTCGAACACCGAGTAGTCCACATCGGATCTCATCTGCAGACGGGCAAGAGCCACCGCTGATGCCTCGTTAAGTGACTTCAAGCCGTAATGTGCGTTGACGTCAGCCCCGACCGAATGGCCAACCTGGATCCTGCCTGCTCGCAGACTAACCTGATGATCACGCAAATCATCGATGTATTGAGCACGCAGAGAATGAAAGACCTCGCCGCAGCCGGGCGCAATCCCCGCCTTCTTGAACAGGCGCTGCATATATTGAGAGGCGCTCTTGGAAGGATCGGCAAGGCGCATCAGTCCGGGAACAGAAACTGATGGCTGCGGCTCAAGGCCCAGTCAATGAAACCGATACGATGGAAGAACTCGTGCAGCACGAAAAAGCTTAAGCTCGCTTTGGTCTTCAAGGGAACCCGACGCGCCCGCCCCTCGATTTCAACGATGCTCGTCGGTTGCACGACCCAGACATTGTCGAATTTTTCAACGATATCGATCCCTCTGAGATAGATCAGAGCCGAAAGCCGCCTCCCTGTCAGATGCGCTAATAGCGGCAGCATGGCTGCATCCAAGTGGCCCGAGTCAGTGCCGATGCGGAACAGGGTCGTCAGCTGTTTTGCATTGAGTGATACGGTCTGTCGCGATGGCGCGAGACTTGATGGATAGCGTACGGACACATCATGGAAAGGATCCCGATACGAATGGGACGTCATCCCCGATCGCATTGCTGCTCGGACGGCTGCCACATAGCCGTCCTTGACTGATTTTTCAGCCAAAGGCTGATGACCAAGCCGCCTTGCCTCGTCAATCACCTCCCTGGCCGAGCCTCGCTTTCTAAGGCTCGCTCTGGCTGGCCAGTCGGCCATCAGGAGAATAAAGGCCTGCAGATCGGCGGCCTCGTAGCGGTCGACCGGATGGTCGCCGATCAGGTCCAGAAAGACCGAAATTCTCGAACTTGCACTTTGGACGTCCTTCATATTGCCAGGCGTGACCATGGCGCGAAGTTTCAGATAGTCGGCAGCGATAATGCTGAACCTTGGCAGCTTCGACCTCTTGCGTAAGACTGCCCTCCGGTCCTGCAGATAGGCCGGAACCGTGTCATTGATCGCGTCAGGCTTGTTTGGTGACGAAACAGGCCCCTGCCGTTTGGTTAAAGGAAATCTTTTCCGCACGACTTGCTGCATGACCGTTTTGTCTGGCGAGGCTGAGGTCACAGGAACGCACTGGGCAACCTTCTTCCCCACAGTATGCGGAGAATCCGCTGCCAGCTCCTGCGCGGCCCTTTGCCTGACGCGCTCAGCCGCTTCCATCAAGAACGCGTCAACCGCCAGCTGGGCTGCAAGTTTGATCCTTTCCTCAAGATCAGGCTGCAGCAACGGAAGAGGCTTTTCACCTGTGTCGCGCGCAGGAAGCGGTTGGCCGGACGCGATGAGCGCCAGATCATCCTTCAGGCGATTTTTGATGGCAGCCGCGATGCGCATACTGGCTTCAATGCCTACCAGCGATGCCTCTGCTCCAGGCGTCGCCAGAGGGCTCTTAGCAGTGCGTAAGGCTTGTGAGATCGCCGCATTGAAGAGCAGTCGCGCTCTGACGGCCAAGGTATCAGTCAGCCAACGCGCCTCTGCAAGCCTGCGTGTTCGAAGACTAATCCGGATGAGCGGCCGCCCCGGGTCAAGCGTAGACGGAAGCCTGATTTGAAACATGTAGGAGGAAGATGTTTGCGTAAGATAGCGGCCTGGACGGTTTGCTGACATCGGGCTCCATCGGCCTGCGGGTTGCTTACGTTCACGATGCCGCGTGATCCTCGCTTGGCGAGATGGGTTGAGGTACCGGCTAGTAGATTGTTTGGCTCGTCAAATGCTGGGCTCGTCGAATGCAGGGCCGCCGTCAGTATCGGGCTTGAATGGTAAGGCGCATAGGGTGAGATCTTGCGGGATTGATAACGGCAACCGATCGGTGTGGACCCTGCCTCTGGGCATTTGGACCCAAATCCTAACAGCCTCCCAGATGTCTGAGAGAGTTACCCAGCTTGAAGGCTAGTTTTGCAGTTACCAAGCCAACCTTAATCGATGCGGCTTCGGATCGGAGGATAGCACCTGAAGTTCTAGGTATCGTGCCCAGATACGGGTGAGAAGGAATTTACAACGCATCACTTTTGATGTCGAAATAAACATCAAAAAGCAACTCGATGTCTCTTTCGATATCGATTGCCATACGACACATTTTTTGATATTGAAAACGATATCAACAATCGATTACGATGCAGAAATAAACATCAATGAGATATGAAACCGAAGAAATCGCGGACCGCCTACGCGAAGCCAGAGAAGCCAAACAGCTCAGTCAACGCGAACTGAGCCGCTTGGCTGGCGTTCCGCAAGCACAGATTTCACGGATCGAAACCAATAACGTAGATTTACGCCTGTCGAGCCTCGTCGCGATTGCCAACGCGCTTGACTTGGAGATCGCACTGGTCCCGCGCAAAGCGGTGCCTGCGATCAAGTCAATCATGCGCCAAACGACGGATCGTAATGTGATCCAATCAACAGCAATCGACAAGGAAATGCAGCGATTGCAAAAGGCAATCCGCACACTTCAGATCGAAGCGCCGGCACTTCCAGAACTGCAGGATCTGCGCAAAGCCCTAGCGTCCATCCAGCGCCTGCAGGTCGATACGCGGTTCTTGGACAATCTCCGCTCTCTTCGGCGCACCATTGAACGCGCCAATATCACAGAGCAGTGGAACGGCATCTTCGATGCAGCTAACGGCATGAAGGCGCTCCGCAACCAAATCGCTCATTTCGGGCCGACGAGCGAACAACGGAATGCAAACCGTCCAGCCTACTCGCTAGATGAGGAGGATGACGATGCCTGATGTATCCGTCTTGAGTGTGCGCCTCTATGGCAAAGAAATCGGCACTATCACTTATGTCGGAGCCGAAAAGACGCTTTTTGCGTTCAACGATGCCTATGTCGAGAACCCAAAAAGACCGACCCTCGGCCTGCAGTTTAAGGATAGCCTCGGCGACCTGATCACGGATTTTCGACCATACAAGATCAAGCTGATGCCATACTTCTCGAACCTCCTGCCGGAGGGGCATCTGCGCCGATACCTGGCCGAGAAGGCTGATATCCATATTGATCGGGAGTTCTTCCTCCTATGGGTGCTCGGGCAGGACCTGCCCGGCGCGATCACCATCAACCCCGCGGACGGCGAAGAATGGCCGGACGAAGCGCACAACGTCTTGGAAGGCGAAGCAGCGAAAGAAGCTGCGGAAGATGCCATGCGGTTTTCATTGGCGGGTGTGCAGCTCAAATTCTCGGCGGTACAAAGTGCCAGCGGCGGCCTGACCATTCCGACAAGCGGCATCGGCGGCAATCGGATCGTCAAACTCCCCTCGCGCGAGTTTGCCAACGTCCCGGAAAACGAGTTCTCGATGATGAGCCTTGCCAGGATGGTCGGGATCAACGTGCCAGCGATCGGACTGATCGATGTGCGATCGATCGGAAATTTGCCGGACGGGATTGAGACGATCGGGCAACAGGCCTTCGTCATCGAACGCTTCGATCGCAATGAGGATGGCAGTGCGACGCATATCGAGGATTTCGCGCAGGTCTTTAATGTCTACCCTGAGAATAAGTACAAGAAGGCCAGTTACCGCAATGTGATATCAGTGATCGCCTCGGAATCCGGTCCAGATGATGTGGCCGAGTTCATTCGCCGCCTTACATTTAATGTTCTGATCGGCAATGGCGACATGCACCTAAAAAACTGGTCGCTCATTTATCCAGACCGTCGCAGCGCCCGCCTCGCTCCGGCCTATGACTTTGTGTCGACGATCACGTATATCGCAAATGACAAATCCGCGCTGACTTTCAGCCGGACAAAGGAGTTCAGCGGGTTTACAACAGACGAGCTGGCGCATCTATCCGCGAAAGCCAACCTTCCCAAGAAGCTTGTGCTCGACACGGCTCAGGAAACCGTCGCCCTATTCATGGAGCGATGGGGGAGCGAAAGGACCAACCTCCCAATGCATAAGAATGTTGTCGAAACCATCGACAAGTATCTTACGACGTTGCCTGTTGTCACCGGTAAAGAGTGAAAGGATGCGGCCTAAGCCGCACCCTCTTTGTCTCGATGATTAGAAGCCAGCGAGATCAGCCAGTTGCTGGCCTCAGAGGCTTTCGAAGCTGCGGTGAAGACCGCCTTCTTGTCGGACTTCAGCACGGTCAACCAGTTCTTGATGTATTGGGCATGATCGAGACGCGGCTCAAGCGCCAAGCCAAGATCGCCGCACAGGAAGGCTGCACCCAGTTCGGCGACGAGTTCTTCCATGGCATAGGCCTCAGTACCAAATCGGGTGGACAGATCGCGAGAAAGCCGGGTTTTCGCACCTGACCAGTGGGTGAGCTCATGGCATAGCGTGCTGTAAAAGCCTTCGCTGGCAGTCGTGGTAGCGGTACCGGTGAAGCGGCGACGCTCCGGTATGCGGATGATGTCAGCTGATGGGACATAGCAAGCTTTGTCGCCCCCTTCCTCGATAACAGCACCTGTTGCTTTCACGAAGGCTTCGGCCTGAGCGATAGGATCGAACAAGGGCTGGTCCGGGATATCTGCCTGATCAAGAGGGAAGCCATCCACTTGGCCGGCATTGAAGACCCAGCTGGCACGCGCAACCATGCGTTCGGCTTGTTCGGCCTGACCGGTATGGTCATTGATCTCTTCGACATCGAATGTCTTGTAGAAGACGACAAGTGAGGATCCTTCACCCTTGCGCACCTGGCAACCGGCATCTTGCCACTGTCGGTACGTGCCCCAGACATTCGAGGGATAGTGAGATGCCTGGGCAGACACCCAGAGGCTCAAGATATTCACGCCGTGATAGGGCTTGCGCGATGCGACATTGACGGGACGAGCCAAGCTTGCCGCTTTGCTGGCGATCCAGGGTAGCTGGAATTCGCCAGCGTTTTCGAGAGCATCAACGATGCGGTTGGTGATTTCCTGATGGATATCGAATTTGGGTGAAGATGATTTGGACATGATCGTCTCCTTTCGCATTTGAGACCACGACCATCGCGGCCTGATGGCGTCCGGAGAGACAGGCCAAAACAGCCCATGCACCCCGAAGGGGCGGGCGAAGCGAAAAGACGGTGCAAACCGTTGCATGGGATGGGAGGAACTGTCAGGACAGCCTGAAGAAGGCAGCCATGGTGTGGCACTTAGCGAAACGAACGACCAGGTCGCCAATGTCCCACATCGACGGATCCGCGGACATATCATCCTGGAGTCAAACCTTTGCGTGCGGACATTATACATTCTCGCTCGACTGCAGCGCATGAGACCGGCATCTCACTCCTCCGAACTGACGCCACCCTCAGGCCTTGATCTCGAGCGCTGTGCGGCAGGAAGTATGACCGCAGGCGATCCTGTCGAGTTCCTGATTGCCGAGGCGACCTGAAACGCGTTGGCACGATGGGTCGGTCGGGGGCCGGGGGAAGAGGCGGATGACAAATGGATGCACGACACGCTGGAAGGCGCTCGACACAACGACAGAACTCCGAGCAACGACTTATACCCGCACAGCAAATCAAAGCGATCTAGCCCGACCGGCAACCTCAATAGGCGTCTGCGCGTCAGGTCAACCGATGCAACACTGTTTCATCAGCTGGCTCGCCTAAGGGTCGGTTCCAGATTGCAGCCAACCACCCGGGATATCTCTGCTGCGATATGGCAATGAAGCCAAGCTGGTGATCCGACTGATAGTGAGCCGCGAGTCGAGCACAGTCGACGTCCGATATGGAGGCACCTTGTGGGTGGGCCTTCATGACCGCAAGCAGCCCAGGACGAGCGAGCACACGCTGCGCCTCGCGGATCAAACGCAGCTCGACCCCATGACCGTAAAGCGATGGATGAACGGATATCTGCTCCAAATGGGCAACGCAGGTGCATTCATCCAATACTCCCCTTCGCCCCAAAGCTCTGCGCAACAGAGACCTTTCATCCGCCAGAATATGAAATGCCTCCATTGCGTGACCGCTGCGCATATCGAAGATGTCAAAGTACCAATTATCATCGCCTTGAGGGAGATACCCTGCCCGCACCACAAAACCGCCGAGATATCCCAGGATGGCAGGGCAAACTATGTCATGAGCGGCCCCATCTTGGCGCAACTCGACAGAAAATTCCAGAATCTTAGGCTCTTCAGGATTGTTGCCGAAGGCTGTCTCAATCTTAAAACAGCGATCCTCTACTTCAATTGCTCTCATGTTTCAGTGCCTGTTTGCCCAGAAAGCCGTTAGGTAACGGTCTAAGACAGACCGAATTCGACTTCTGCCACGACAGATAAGTGACGAAGGTCCAAAGGGAATGCATTTACCCATGGCTTTGTTTGCTTCGCTTCTGGTCCACAAGGAAACTGAGCAGTTGACCGTCCGGACAGCCCCGATTTTTTGAGATTCATCGGGTTAGAATTTCTGCTGCTGCGCAAACTCGACCGGAGCCAGCATCGCGTTTCTGGCATGTCTTTTCCATAAGCAATCATTCGACCCTTCGCCTTTGATGACTGAAGAAGGGAGAGGTCAGCTGATGCTGCTTTATCGTGCGTCCTCCGGCTGATGCAGTGCGTCTGCGATCTTGAGGATGAAGGGCTTCATCCAGGTGTCCAGCGCGGCCGTGTTCAACCGGAGATCCATCGCTACCGCATGTCCATTCCCGTTCATCCGCATGGTTTCAACGACCTTTTCCGCAACGGCATTAAGATCCTGATCCCGATCGCGCATCAGATGAAATGCCTGGATCAAAAGCATGGAAGGTCGACCCGCCCAGAATACAGGCGTCCTCTCAGAAAATCTCTTAAAATCCAGCCTGTAAATAGTCGGCACGTGACTGCCCTTTTGGTCGATGCTGGCGTCTATCGTGACAAGCCGAGGACGGATCCTTGCGTATAAAACCGTCGAAAAAGGTCTCGTAGGGATGAGCCCCAGTGCATGCGCCGCCGTCATTCCGTCGACCAAAACCGTCAGGCGATCACGTCTAGCAATCGCATCAACAAAGGAAAGAATGGAAGGGTTTTTCCACCTTCCGGTGTTGGGGTCTTTTGTGGGCCGGTCATAAAGGCCACGCAAAGGCCTGCGGATTTTCCCTCGCTGCACCAGGCGTTGCAGAGCTTTTTCCACTGCGTATGAGCTGCCGAAATCCAGAAAGTCGGTCCGTGACCACACGCCAGAGGGGGCGGCCTCTTGGATTCGCGTGAGGATGTGCTCTGCAACGCCTGCTGTTTCATCTTGTCGAGGCTTGCAGGTATTTGAAAGGTCGATCATCCAGGAACTCGTAAGGGCGGATAGAGCGGAGTCGAGACGTAGCGGCGTGCCTGGAAGGCACTACATTGCACATGTGTGAAGCAGATAAGCGAATTTAGCTTCGATTCCGTCTCTGCGGTGAAAGTGCAGGTCTCAAGCGTTACCCTCGGTAATCTCCTCATCAGGATCTCAACTACGGTTTTAATCGATAGTTTTGCTGGAAGCCCGTCATTGACCTGCGTGTTCATCAATGTCTTCAACTCCACCCAGGCTCGTTCTCCATCGATGTCACCGGGAACGAGGCGTCAAGTGCATACGGCTTGGTTGTTTTGCCCTGCAAATCCGCGAGCCCGAAGCTTTGATGCTATTGAACAATTATGTCGATCGTCAATCGGCTCACCTTGCTTGCTCCAGAAATGAAGATGCCAACATGGGCACACATGTGGGTTTGTGAACACGGCCGCGTTGCTCTTCGATGTCGCTCGGAAGAATTTACCGGTTCGAAACACAGGCCGATCCTGTCTCCCCATGCTATAGTAGACCCCTAGACCGACCACTCTGCCTTTAGATGCATCGATAAAAATTTTTAGACATTGGATTTTCTTTGTAGAAGATCAAATCCACTGAAGACACTTTTGTCTGGTTGATTGAATTGTGTGGATCTGGCCCTCAGCACGCGCCCGAATTATTCTCTCTCTTCTGTTCTACATTCACGGCAAGCACGGGTCGAAACGCGGCATCCTTGAAGTGACTGATGATCAGATTCTATTCGCCAGCAACGCATGCCAATGATCGGAGTAACGAATTTTTTTGTCTACAACACAGGCACCGCAAGCGGCTCGTCGTGCTGCAAATCGGCACCTAAAATAGCTTGACCCCAAACGGCAGTTGGCTGTGCGAGCCTGAGCGTCATCAAGCTAGGCAGCTACTGCAACGGTGGTCCCCGAGCTACCCGAGCCCTTCTTTCATTTGCCTCTCTCCATGCCCCTGAACAGCCTATTGTCTTTTCAGCGGATGAGAGGCCAGTCAACGCCCCCCGACCAGCATGCGGTAACGAAACTGGTCGATGACCACGGCCAGAATGAGAAGCGAGCCGAGCAGGACCATCTGCATGTAGGAGCCGATCTGCATAAGGTTCATGCCGTTTTGCACCAGCACAATGAAGAAGGCACCCAGCACGACGCTTTCGACACGGCCGATCCCGCCGCGCAGCGACACGCCGGCGATGACGCAGGCGGCAATCGATTCAAGCGCGATCGAGCCGCCGAGATTGGTTTCGCCGCTCTCGACCCGTGCCGTGAGCAGGATACCGGCGACCGAGGCCAGGAAGGCACAAATGAGATAGGCGATGAACAAGGTCTTTTTGGTGTCGATCCCCGACAGATTGGCGGCCTTGATGTTGCCGCCGACGGCATAGATGCGGGCACCGGTGCGGGTCCGGTTCATCAGGATCCACATGGCAATAATCGCGACAATTGCCACTAGCACGGGCACCGGCACCCCGAACAGGCGACCGAAGCCGAAGATATTGCCGAACTCGTGGGGAAGGTTGCCGATCGGCACGCCACCGGTCAGGAAGAGCGCAAAGCCCGCGCCGACCGATTGCACGCCCAGCGTCATGATGAAGGGAGAGACACCGAACTGGGCAATGCCAAATCCGTTCAGCGCGCCAAGGGCGAGGGCTGCCAGGAAGCCCGCAGACATGCCGAGCAGGATCACCAACCAGATCAGTTCGGGAAACTGGGCGGCGAAGTAGACCATCGCAAGCGCCGAGACCACAGACGTCAGCGCAATCGCTGTGCCGACGGCGAGATCGAAGCCGCCGGTGACCAGCACCAGCATCTGTCCGAGCGAAACCAGAACCAGAAAAACCGATTGTCGGGCGACATTGGTGAGATTGTCGAGCGTCAGGAACTGTTTTGACGTCAAGGTGAAGAGAACGAGCGCGCCGAGCAGGAAAAATGGCAGCACGCCGAGCTTGATGAAGACCGTCTTGATGATGGCGCCAAATGCCCTGCCCTGAGAGGCCTGTGCTGCGGGTGAAGTGTCTACGCTGGTCATGCCCGTTGTCTTTCCTGATCAAAGAAGGCCGCAAGGACCGCCTGTTCCTGTATGCCCTCGCGTTCGAATTCAGCGGCGATGCGGCCATGGCTGAAGACAATGAGGCGATGGGAGAGATGCATAACCTCCGGCAGATCGGAGGAGATGACGACGACTGCCTTTCCGGCCTCGGCGATGGACTTGATGATCCTGTAGAGCGCCGCGCGCGTGCCGACATCGACCCCAACCGTCGGTTCGTCGAAGATGTAGATGTCGAAGTCCTGGCCGAAGCTCTTGCCGAACAGGATTTTCTGCTGGTTGCCGCCGGATAGTTTTGCGGTTCCGCGCTCGAGAAAGGCCTCGGTGAGGTCAACCCTTGCGCCGATTGCGCTGGTCTGCCCGTCGATGGCGCGTGTCGACAGGAAACCGAGCCCGGACCGGCTGTCCTTATGATCGATGACCGAGAGCGCAATATTGGCGCGGGCACTGGAGCCAAGCACCAGTCCCTCCTCCTTGCGGTCGGAAGGCAGAAAGAAGACACCATGCTGCATCATGTGGCGGGTGGTGGCCCCGGTGCAGCTCACGCCGTTCAGTGTAACGGAACCTGCCTGAACCGGCAGGAGACCCATCAGGGCGCGGAAGCTGCGCGATTTGCCCGATCCGACGAGCCCTGCAACGCCCAGCACTTCGCCACGGTGAATATCGATATCGACGCCGGCAACACCCCAGGCCCTCAAGCCGCGGACAGTCATGATCGGGTGCGGGGCAGGATTGCGGATGATCTGCGGATAGGTCTCCTCCATACGGCGTCCGGTCATCATCTCGACCAGTCGGGTTTCCGTCAGCTCGTGTCCGGTAATGGTGCCGATCAGACGTCCGTCCCTCAGCACCGTGATACGGTCGGCGATTGCCTTGAACTCCTGGATCCGGTGCGAAATGTAGACAATGCCAACGCCTGCCGCCTTCGCATTGCCGATGAATTCGAAGAGTCTTTCCGTCTCGCGCTCTGTCAGGGAGGCGGTCGGCTCGTCGAGGATCAGGATCCGTGCGTCCTGGTGCAGGGCCTTGGCGATCTCGACCATCTGCTGCTCGGCGCGCGACAGGGAGATGACCGAGCGGCGAATGTCGATATCAAAGCCCAGCCGGACAAAGAGCGCCTTCGCCTCGCGGTTCATCCGGCTGCGGTCGACGAGGCCAAAGCGGCGGGGCTCCTGTCCGAGAAAGATGTTCTCGGCCACGCTCATGGTCGGGACCAGCGAAAACTCCTGGAACACGGCGCCGATGCCGGCCCGGCGCGCATCAATCACCGACTGGAAATGCCGTTCCTTACCATCGATGACCAGCCGGCCTTCGCTTTGGGGAGTTACACCGGCGAGGATCGAGATCAGCGTCGACTTGCCCGCGCCGTTTTCCCCGAACAAGACATGCACCTCCCCCGATCTTAGATCGAAGTCGACACCGTCGAGCGCACGCACGCCCGGATAGACCTTGGCGATGCCCGACATTTGCACAAGAGTTTCGGTCACGGTCATCCGCACTGGTTCCTCAACGCTCAAATAAATACCCACGGCGCATTCGCGCGCCGGGGTTGCCTCGGGGGGAGGTATCAGTTGACCGAAAAGACCGGTGCAAAGCCATCCGGCGGCAGAATGTTGGTCTGCGGCACGGTTGCAATGTTGTCCGGATCGACGACGAAGATCTTCGGACCGACATGCTTGACCAGCTCCTTGCCTTCGAGCGCACGAACCGCCTGGTCGATGGCGATGCGACCCTGGATGACCATGGAATCGGCAGGGGCTGCGAGGATAAAGCCGCGCTTGATGCCTTCATAGACGCCGGGCGTCATGTAGAAGGCGAGCAGATCGACCTTGCCCTGCAGGCCACGTTCTCGGATGAGGCCCTGGGCGGCTTCTGCAGTCACCGCAGTGCCGGCGACATAGCGGACATCCGGCTCAGCCTGCAGCATGTCTTCGACCAGCTTCAGCTGCACTTCCTTGCCGGTATCACCATATTTCGGCTCCAGTGCCTTGACGGCGGAGCCCTTGATGGCATCAAGGAAACCGCTATTGGCGGCCTCCACCCAGCCGGCACCGGCCGGACCAGGGAACCAGCCGACCTTGACCTCTTCCGAACCCGCCGGGTGTTTCTTGGCGAGATAGGCGCCGGTCTCGTAGCCCATGGTGTAGAAGGAGACGAGCGATTTCGCCGTGATATCCGGAGATGACATGCCGTTGATCACGTCGATCACCGGAATGTTCTTCTTCTTGATCTCGCCGATGAGGTTGTTCAATCCGTCAAACGAGATGGCACCGATAACCACGGCCTCAGCACCACCGGCGACGCAGTCTTCGATCTGGCTGATCTGCTTGTTGAGCTCGGTGTAGCCGCCGGCCTCGACGAGGTTCATCTTGACGCCGAGGTCCTTGGCCTGTTCGGCGACACCATAATCGACGCCGAGCCAGTAGGCATCCTTCATGTGCGGGAAGGAAACGCAGATATTCCAGGACTTCTCAGCCTTTTCCAGCGGCGTGTATTCGACGCCGACGGGCTTGGCATCGGCGGCAAAGGGCGGTTCCATGGCCTGGGCCGGATAGGGATACCAGCTATCGGCAAAGCTCGGGCTGGCGATGGACAGCGCAAGCAGCGAGCTTGCCAGTGTCAATGCGAGTTTATGCGTCATGATCGTTCCCCTTATTGGTTATTGATGATCAGAAGAATGCGCGGATCTGGTCGATCAGCGCGGTGCGGTCCTTGCGCGCCGTCAGGGCGGTTTCCATGTCGACCTTGACGAAGCGGGTGGGTGTGTGTGGTTGCAACTGGCCGATCAGATCCATGTCGGCGGAAATCACCGTGCCGAGCATGAAATAGCCGCCGCCGGAGACGGCATCGCGGTGGAGGATGATGGGCTCTGTTCCGCCCGGCACCTGGATAGAGCCATAGGGATAGCAGCTGTCGACGATGTTCGAGGGGTCGGAGCCTGCGCCGAAGGGCGGCGTGCGATCGACGAAATCAAGCTTGCGACCACCGCGGAAGCGGTAGCCCATGCGGTCGGCTTCCGGCGCCACTTTCCAGGTGTCCTCGAAGAAGTTGCGAC
Organism: Agrobacterium sp. RAC06; assembly: GCF_001713475.1. NCBI lineage: Bacteria > Pseudomonadati > Pseudomonadota > Alphaproteobacteria > Hyphomicrobiales > Rhizobiaceae > Agrobacterium > Agrobacterium sp. RAC06. Next base: position 84,010 of record NZ_CP016500.1, on the reverse strand, counting down.
CGGCCTCTTCGGTGATGCGATCCCAGTAGAGACCCGGCAGGACGCGCAGTTCAGCCGGCATTCCGGGCCTGCGCCGCAGGGCCTCCGGAATGGACTTTCCTTCAACGGCATCCCGCGCTTGCCCGACGGGCAGATCGTCGCCGGCAGCCAGCGGCCGCCCGTTCAGGCCGCCGAGCGCGCCGATGGCATAGGTCGAGCGGGAGCCAAGTGCAAGCGGCACGTCGATACCGCCGGAGACGGCGATATAGATACGGGCACCGGTTTTCAGGTAGTCGAAGGTCAGCACCTGGCCTGCCTTGACCTTGAAGGCCGTCCAGCCGGGCTTTTCCTCGCCATCGACCTTGATCGGCATTTCGGCGCCGGTGACGGCGACCATGACATCCGTTTCAAACTCGAGCTTTGGTCCGATGAAGACGGCTTCGAGGCCGGCAGCTCCCTCGTCATTGCCGACAAGCAGATTGGCGGCCTTGAGCGCCAGTCGATCCATGGCGCCGCCAAGCGGGATGCCGAGGTGGAAATAGCCGGGGCGGCCGAGATCCTGGATGGAGGTGGCAAGACCCGGATGAAGAACCTTAATGGCCATGGAGAATGCCCTCCAGCTTTGCGTTGTAGCCGTCGATGTCCTTGCTGAATTCGGTGAGGTCAAACTTCACCTCGCGGATGGGCGGGGAGAAGCGGCCCTTGTCGACGTCTTCCACCGCCTGGTCATAGCCGTCGCGATCCACCGGCTTGAACTTGACGATGTCGCCGGGGCGGAAGAAGACCATAAAGTCCTTCAGGTAGGACGTCGTCTGGGTCGGGTCGTAGATCGGCATCGGCGTGATGCCGAACATCTGGTAGCCGCCAGCACCACGCACCGAATAAATACAGCCGAAGCAGCCGCCATGACCGATGGTCAGGCGCGGGGTATCTGTGCGGGGGCGCAAGTATTTCGGCACTTCGATCTGCCGCTGGCGCTCGACCATCTGATACATGAAAGGCAGCCCGGATACGAAGCCGACCATGGAGACGAACCAGGGTGAACCGGCATGAGCCTTGATGAAATCGTCGACAGAGCCGTAATTGTTGATCCTGGCTGCATAGTCGAGATCGGTGCCTACGGGATCCTGGTGGCGCTCGCGGAAACGCATCAACGTCTCATGGGTCCAGGGATCGTTATAGAAGACCGGGATTTCGACGATGCGGGTGGAGATCACCGGCTCGGCCTTGGCCGCCGCCAGCTCGATCGCCTGCACTTCCTTCAAAATGTCGTTGGGATGAATGACGTCGGGATCGAACTTGATCTGGAAGGATGCATTGGCCGGGCAGATTTCGGTAACGCCCTTGATGCCGGCCTGCCGGATGCCGCTGGTCATCGACATCGAATTGAAGAAGGCATCGAGGGACATTTCGTCCGAGCATTCGACGAACAGGTGTTCATCGCCGCCGAATGTATATCGCATGGGCATCACGCAACCTCCTTTGGTGGAACAGCGGTCTGGAACGCGGTGTCCAGCCAGGGTTCGAGGAACCGGGTGTGGACATCGCCAGAGGCAACGGCGGGGTCCGCGGCCAGCGCCTGGTGCAACGGGATCGTCGTGGCGAGCCCCTTGATCTCTAGGGTCTGAAGCGCCCTGCTCAAGCGGACAATGCAGCTTTCGCGCGTTTCGCCCCAGACAATCAGCTTGCCGAGCAGCGAGTCATAGAAGGGTGGCACCTGGTAGCCGGCATAGAGCATGGTGTCGAAACGGATGCCCTCGCCTTCCGGGATCGTCAGCGCCTCGATCGTGCCAGGTGCCGGCAGGAAGCCGCGCGCCGGGTCCTCGGCATTGATGCGGCATTCGATGGCATGTCCCTGGACCTTGATCTCGTCCTGACGGACAGAAAGCCTGGCGCCGCCTGCAATGCGGATCATTTCCTGGACGAGATCGATGCCCGTCACCATTTCCGTCACCGGATGCTCGACCTGGATACGGGTATTGACCTCGATGAAATAGAATTCGCCGCTCGCCTCGTCATAGAGATACTCGACCGTGCCGGCGCCGCGATACTTGACCTCGCGGGCAAGCGCGACCGCACTGGCGCAGAGGTTCGCACGCACGGCATCCGGCAGGCGAAAGGCGGGGGCCTCTTCCCAGACCTTCTGCCGGCGACGCTGCAGCGAGCACTCGCGCTCGAAGCAGTGGACCGCATCCACGCCGTCACCGAGTACCTGGACCTCGACATGGCGGGCGCGGGTGATGACCTTCTCGACATAAAGTCCGCCATCACCAAAGGCAGCGAGCGCCTCTGCGGAAGCCTGCGGAAAATGGCGTTCGAAATCCTCCATGGTCTCGGCGATGCGGATGCCGCGACCACCACCACCAGCAGCCGCCTTGATCATCACCGGAAACCCGATCCCGGCGACAACAGCGCGGGCGGCGTCGAGATCTTCGATGCGACCATCCGATCCGGGAACAGTCGGCACACCGGCAGTCTTCGCGACCTTGCGGGCTTCGACCTTGTCGCCGAGCAACCGGATGGCGTCAGCACTCGGCCCGATGAAAATGAGGCCAGCATCCACCACCGCTTGCGCAAAGGCTGCGTTTTCCGAGAGGAAGCCATAACCCGGATGGACCGCGTCGACGCCCGCATCGACCGCCGCCTTCATCACAGCAGCGATATTGAGATAGGACTTGGCGGCAGACGGCGGCCCGATCTCGACCGAGGCATCAGCCATCTTAACCGCCAACATGTCTCGGTCGGCGGCGGAATAGACCTGCACGGTGCGGATGCCAAGCGCCTTGGCGGCCCGGATGATCCTGACCGCAATTTCGCCCCTGTTGGCGATAAGGATCGAGCGGATGGTCATGCCTCGACCTCGGCAATCACCTGGCCCGCCATGATCGGCTCACTGTCTTCGGCGATGAAGACGACGACTGCACCGGCAACTTCGGCGCGGATCTCGTGAAAGGTCTTCATGACCTCGATGAGGCCGATCACGTCGCCAACGGCGACGGTTGCGCCATCGGCCATGAACTCAGCGGCATCCGGAGCCGGCTTGCGGTAGAAGGTGCCGGGAAGTGGCGATCTGATCTCGAGCTTGCTCATCTTTGTCTCCGGTTACTTGACGATTTCGGACAGGGGCGCGATACGAATGCCCTCCGCGACCAGCGCCTCACGCATCTGGCGGACGATATCGAGTGCGCCGAGCGTGTCGGAATGGAAGCAGATGCTTTCAAAGGGGATGTCTATGTCCTTGCCGGTCACCGTCGTGACGGTGCCATGCGTGCAGGCCCGCACCACCTTGCGGGCGATCGCTGCAGCATCCGGGCGGCCGACATCGCGAGTAAAGACTATCGATCCGCTCTCGTCATAATCCCGGTCGGCATAGAATTCGCGAACGACCGGCTGGCCCGCTTCGATCGCTGCCCTTTCTGTGGCAGACCCTGCCATGCACAGCACATAGGCATTGGGTGCGACGGTGCGCATATACTGGACGAAGATCTGCGCCAACTCGGGATTGACCGCCATCTCCATGTAGAGCGCGCCATGTGGCTTCACATGCTGGAGGCTCGCGCCGTGACGGCGGGCAAATTCGCGCAAGGCTCCGACCTGATAGACCATGTCGTTGACCAGTTCGCGGGCCGTGCCATTGATCTTGCGACGACCGAAACCCTGCAGATCGTCATAGCCGGGATGCGCACCGATCCCGACCCCATGCTGGACAGCGATGCGCACCGTATGGTCCATCAGATTGGGGTCACCGGCATGAAAGCCCGTCGCGATATTGGCGGAACTGATCAGCCCCATCAGCACATCGTCGTCCGTATCCCCGACGCGCCAGCGACCAAAGGCTTCGCCCATATCGCAATTGATGTCCACGACTTCGAGTGCCACGTTTCGTCCCTGCCTTGCCTGATTTTTACGCACATAACAGCGGTGCTTTTGTTTTGGTCAGAAGATGGTAGGAAGAATTAATTCATTTGAAAAATTCTATTTTCAGAAGCATCATATCGAAAATTCAGATGGCGCCACGATTGCGCTCCAAAGCCAAATAGCTCTCGAAAATAGGGATTTGGCGAGAGACAGTCTCGGTTGCGCAGCGCATAATTTCAATTTTTTGGAATATTCATCTGGTTTTCCGATACAGGATATCCGCGAAACAGAATGGAACTGTGATGTCGCTCAGCCTTCGCCAAATTCGCTACTTCGTCGCAACGGCAGAAGCGGGCCAGGTGTCCCAGGCCGCCGTCAACTTGGCGATCTCGCAATCGGCGGTGACAACCGCGATCAAGGATCTGGAAGAAACGATTGGCGCTGCTCTTTTTGAGCGCACGCCGCATGGCATGGACCTGACCGGCGCCGGTCGGCGCTTTCTGTCCCAAGCCTATGAAATCCTGCAGAAGGTTGAGGAGGCAACGCAGCTCAGCCTTGTTTCGGAAGAGGTCAGCGGCACGCTCAGCATCGCGGCGACCTATACCGTCATCGGCTATTTTCTGCCCTTCCATATCGAGCGGATGAAACGTCGGTTCCCCGACCTGTCGATCCAGCTATTCGAGATGAACCGGGAATCGGTTGAGGAAGGGCTGCTTGCCAATCGCTACGACATTGCGGTGATGCTGACCTCCAACATCCTAAACCCGGAGCTGGTCGCCGAAAAGCTCTTGAGTTCGCAACGTCGCCTTTGGGTGCCGGCGCGCCACCGGCTACTCAGCGAAAACCAGATCGGCCTAAAGGAGGTGGCCGAGGAAGACTATATCATGCTGACAGTGGACGAGGCCTCACATAGTTCAATGAAATATTGGAGCCAGACCCCCTATTTGCCGAAAATATCCTTGCGCACTTCCTCGGTCGAAGCCGTGCGCTCGCTGGTGGCAAACGGCCAGGGCGTGGCCATCCTGTCGGACATGGTGCATCGCCCCTGGTCGCTGGAAGGCAAACGGATCGAAACCATCTCGCTTACCGATCCGATCCCGTCGATGGATGTGGGCCTCGCCTGGAAACTGAACGCGGAGTTCAGCCCCGCGATGGATGCGGTGAGAGGCTATTTCCGCCGTTCGTTCAACGTGCCTGAATGACAAAAAGTTCGATGGGCGGACCCGATGAAAGCCTTCGCTCCGGCAGTCAAGGTTTCAAAGGGAAACTCACGGACTCCCCCGTCGTCACCCACTCTAAGCGTGATTTCTTTCGACCCCAGACAACCCTATTCGCTCCAGAGGTCTGAGAATGGGATCTACGGGATGCGACCGCGGCTCTGTCGCGGCATGCAATAGAACCGCGACTTCTCCGTTGCCAAGGAAATCAGGTTAGGGCCAGGGTTGCTCTTGGCGTTGAAACATCGCAGTCTCTGTGGGCCGAAGGCGCACCAGATGCAGGCGACATTTCCAGTGAGCGTAAGGCAGCAAAGCCGATGCGTCTACGACCAATCTGTGATCACGGGAGGCGGCCTTGAAGGCCGGTGATTTGATGGGTTTTGCGGATCACATAAAAGAAATCGAGCAGGTTGGACGAGGGAGCAACACGGGTCGCGACGCCATTGTCATTGAATCCTGGCGCCGCTGCCTGGAAACCTATCAGCTTGATCCTGCGCAGGCGCGCGAGGCGGTCATCGTCTCTCAGACTCGGCTGCGCGAACATCGCCAGCAGGCAGAAGACCTTGTGCATATCGCCCGCTCCGGTCTGGAGCGGCTTTACCGGCAGGTTGCCGAGCAGAACTATGTGCTGCTGCTATCGGACCGGCAGGGTGTTACCGTTGAATTTCTGGGCGACCCGTCCTTCAACAACAATTTGCGCAAGGCGGGGCTCTATCTTGGCTCGGAATGGTCCGAGCCACGCGCCGGCACCTGTGCAGTGGGTGCCTGCCTCGCGACCGGCGAGGCCCTGACCATCCATCAGACCGATCATTTCGACATTACCCACACGCCGCTCTCGTGCACTGCCGCGCCGATCTACGATACGCAAGGGACGCTGGCTGCCGTCTTGGATATCTCGCTTCTGAGCTCACCCATCCTCAAGACAAGCCAGAATATGGCGCGCCATCTCGTCTCATCGACCGTGCGGCGCATCGAACTGGCCAATCTCATGGCAAACAGCCGCCACGATCTGGTACTGCGCTTTGCAGGGGCGCCGGAGTTTCTCGACGTCGACCCGGAAGCCGCGATCTCCGTCGACGGCGCGGGACGGATCACCGGCATGACCCACGGAGGCGCCCGACTTCTGGCCACATCTTCCGGGATCGACTGGCGATCGCCCGAGCTTCTGATCGGACAGCCGGTCACTCACTTCTTCCAGGCCGGGCTCGACGAACTCGCTTCGCTCACCCGCGCCAGCCTGCCTCAGGACCGGCGGATCGCGGTGCGCGACGGCTCGCTGCTCTTTGCCCATGCCATCGAGCCGCAGCAGCGTACGGCGAGCCTGCCGCTTGTCCATTCGTCTGACCGGCCGCCGGCTCTCAGCCGGCTCGGCGGCATCGTGCCTTCGATCGACACCCTCCGGCGCAAGGTAACAAGGCTCGCCCCCAGCGGCCTGCCGATCCTGCTGCAGGGAGAGACCGGAACCGGCAAGGAATATCTCGCCCGCATCATTCATGAGGTGAGCGGCCTTTCCGGCCGCTTCGTGGCGGTCAACTGCGCCGCCATCCCAGAACAGCTGATCGAAAGCGAGCTCTTCGGCTATGTACCGGGCGCCTTCACCGGCGCCTTGGCCAAGGGGCGAAAGGGGTTGATCGAGGAGGCCGAAGGCGGAACGCTGTTCCTCGACGAGATCGGCGACATGCCCTATGCGGCGCAGAGCCGTTTGCTGAGGGTCTTGGCCGAAGGCGAGGTTTTGCCCGTCGGCGGCTCGGTCGCCCGCAAGATCGACTTCCGCATCCTCTCCGCATCGCATCATGCGCTGGCCGACATGGTCTCATCGGGCGGTTTTCGGGAAGATCTCTATTATCGGCTGAACACCGCCGTCCTGGCGCTGCCACGGCTGTGCGAACGCGAGGACCTGCCCTGGCTACTCGAACGAATGCTCGATAAACACGGCACGCGCGGCCGGCCCCTCACGCTTTCCGGCGTGGCCCGGACGCTGCTTCTGGCCCATCGCTGGCCGGGTAATATCCGCGAGCTCGACAATGCCATAGCCTTTGCGGCAGCCCTTTGCGACGACGGCATGATCGAGGTCACGGACCTGCCGGATCAATTAATCCGATCGGCTCCGGACCGTCACAAACATGGACAGGAAGCGGAGCTCAGGGCCGTACTCATCGGCTGCAAGGGCAATGTCTCGGAAGCCGCACGCCGTCTCGGCATCGATCGCACGACCCTTCATCGTCGGATGAAGCGATTTGGCATAGACCGCCCACACTAAACAGGCCACTGCGGCACCGGCCACAGCTGTTGCGCCACACCTGTGGCGCCCTCCACCTGCGTGGTTTCTAAAAGCGCTGCAATTTCAGTCATCTCGACGACCTGCACAGCTGGCACAGGGGTTGCTCTCCTTGAGGATATCAAAAGCAGCCTTGTGGAGGAAACATGCGTGCCCTGAGATTTTATGCCGCCAAGGACTTGCGGCTCGAAGATATCCCCGAGCCGAAGATGCCGGGACCAGGTCAGGTTCGCGTTCGCAACCGCTTCGTCGGGATCTGCGGAACCGATCTTCACGAATACAGCTATGGCCCGATCTTCATCCCAACAAAGCCGCATCCTTTTACCGGCGCCCACGGCCCGCAGGTGCTCGGCCATGAATTCGGCGGCGTTGTCGAAGCCGTCGGGGAAGGTGTGAACTCGGTTGCCGTTGGCGATCGCGTCTCGATCCAGCCGCTCGTCATGCCGCGCTCCGGCGACTATTTCGCCGACCGAGGCCTGTTCCACCTGAGCACGCAGCTGGCACTGGTGGGCTTGAGCTGGGACGGCGGCGGCATGGCCGAAGCTGCCACTGTCAACGAATACAACGTCCAGAAGATCCCGAACGAGATGACCGATGAGGAGGCCGCGCTCGTCGAACCGACGGCCGTTGCCGTCTATGCCTGCGACCGCGGCGGCGTGACCGCCGGCAACAGCGTTCTCGTCACCGGCGCCGGCCCGATCGGCATGCTGACGCTGCTCGCCGCCCGCGCGGCCGGCGCGACCAAGCTGTTTGTCTCCGATCTCAACGACTCACGGCTCGAACTTGCCAGGAAGGTGCTGCCCGACGTCATCACGATCAATCCGAAGCGCGACAAGGTCGGCGATGTCGTGCGCGCCCAGACCGAGGGCCAGGTCGGTTGCGACGTCGCGATCGAATGCGTGGGCAACGAGCATGCGCTGAAGGCTTGCGTCGATGCCGTACGCAAGCAGGGCGTCGTCGTGCAGACAGGTCTGCATCCGCACGAAAACCCCATCGACTGGTTCCAGGTCACATTTCGGGATCTTGAGGTGAAGGGCTCCTGGGCCTATCCGACCCACTACTGGCCGCGCGTCATCAGCCTGATCGCCTCCGGCCTGCTGCCGGCGACCAAGATAGTCACCAAGCGCATCACGCTCGGCTCGGCGGTCAAGGAGGGCTTCGACGCCCTCCTTGACCCAGCCGGCACCCATTTGAAGATCCTCATCGATCTTTCGAAATAAGCACCTTGGCCAAGCCTTCAGGGAGAGGAGCCCAGAAGGCGGCGGCCTGGACGCTTTGACGGAACGCCCCGCACGGGCGTTCTCCTGACCACACCCAAGCATTCATGGAGGAGAAGACATGCTTGATATCAGCCCCGCAACCAAGATCGATACGGCACTTGCAAAACTCGAGGGGGTGCTTGCAAGCGGCGACATCGACACCGCCGTCAACCTGTTTCAGGCCGACTGCTACTGGCGCGACCTGGTGACCTTCACCTGGAACCTGAAGACGCTGGAAGGCCATAAGCAGATCCGCGACATGCTGGCGAGCCAGCTTGCGACAACCAAACCTTCCAACTTTGTCCAGGATAGCAAAGAGGCGGCGTCCGAAGCCGGCGGCGTCACCGAGGGCTGGTTCGAATTTGAAACCGACGTTGCCCGTGGCTATGGCCATATCCGCCTCAGGGAGGGCCTGATCTGGACGCTTCTGACCACCATGACGGAACTCAAGGGTCACGAGGAGCCCCGGGGTTTCCGTCGCCCAATGGGGGCAGAGCACGGCCATGACCGCAACCGCCGGACCTGGAAGGAGAAGCAGGACACCGAGGCAGCCGAACTCGGCTACACCATCCAGCCCTATGTCGTGATCATCGGCGGCGGCCAGGGTGGCATTGCGCTCGGCGCGCGTCTTCGCCAGCTCGGCGTGCCGACCATTATCATAGAGAAGAACCAACGACCCGGAGACAGCTGGCGCAAACGCTACAAGTCACTCTGCCTGCACGACCCGGTCTGGTACGATCACCTGCCATATATCCCTTTCCCGGAAAATTGGCCGGTCTTCACGCCGAAGGACAAGGTGGGCGACTGGCTGGAAATGTATACCCGGGTCATGGAGCTCAACTATTGGGGCTCGACCACGGCGAAGTCAGCGCAATATGACGAGGCGACAGGCGAATGGACGGTGGTGGTCGAGCGCGACGGCAAGGAAGTGGTGCTCAAACCTAAGCAGCTGGTGCTGGCAACCGGCATGTCGGGCAAGGCCAATGTTCCGAAATTCGAAGGTCAGGACATCTTCAAGGGCGAACAGCAGCATTCCTCGCAGCATCCAGGACCGGATGCCTATGCCGGCAGACAAGTCGTTGTGATTGGCTCCAACAATTCCGCCCATGACATCTGCGCGGCACTTTGGGAAGCCGGCGCCGACGTCACCATGCTGCAACGCTCGTCCACCCATATCGTCAAGTCGGACTCGCTGATGGAGATCGGACTAGGCGATCTTTACTCCGAACGGGCAGTCCAGAGCGGCATGACGACGCGAAAGGCGGACCTGATCTTCGCGTCCCTGCCCTACCGGATCATGCACGAGTTCCAGATCCCGATCTACAACAGGATCCGCGAGCAGGATGCTGAGTTCTATCGGGCGCTCGAAAAGGCTGGCTTCATGCTGGATTTCGGCGATGACGATTCAGGCCTGTTCATGAAATACCTGCGCCGGGGGTCGGGCTATTACATCGATGTCGGGGCCTGCGATCTCGTCATCGACGGCTCGATCAAGCTGAAGTCGGGCGTCGATGTCTCGCACCTGACGGAGAATGCCGTCGTGCTGAAGGACGGCACGGAGCTTCCGGCGGACCTCATCGTTTACGCGACTGGCTACGGCTCGATGAACGGCTGGGCTGCCGATCTCATCTCGCGCGAAGTGGCTGACAAGGTCGGCAAGTGCTGGGGCCTCGGCTCGAACACGACCAAGGACCCCGGTCCCTGGGAGGGTGAACAGCGCAACATGTGGAAGCCGACGCGACAGGAAGCGCTGTGGTTCCATGGCGGCAACCTTCACCAGTCACGCCACTACTCGCAATACCTGTCACTGCAATTGAAGGCACGTCAGGCCGGGATCGACACCCCCGTCTACGGCCTCAGCGAGCCGCACCATATGTCGTGATGCCGATCAAAGGGCGCCGGTTCCGCCGGCGCCCCCGGATTTCCCCGCCAGTGGCGTCGTCGTAATCGTAATCGGCGATGCTCTTGGCGAATGGGATAGTTGTCTCCGCGTTCTGTGCGATACCAGTCGTCTTCGATCTTGAAAGGATTCGAACCACCGACCCGTTTGTCCAAGGACAAAGCGGTGGATATCCGCGACCCTTAACTGCTTAAGACACCTGCTCCGCGGCTTTCTGTAGCAAACCAGCCCGAGTAGAGATGACCTTGCGAATTGCGCTCAGGATGGGGTGCCTGATCCCCTCGTCGGCCAGTTCTGCAACAAGGGCATCGGCCTCGCTCAAAATCCTTTCGGCCATTTGGGCAAGATCGCGAACAAGGATGCGCTGAGAAGATTTGGTTTCGGGCACCAATGTCGTCCAATGCTTCATCTGGATCGTGTCGGGCACATCGCGGCCGCCAATCTTCATGGCGAGCCTCTTTGACAAGCGAGGATAAACGGCCGTGCAAACGACATCGTAGATCGGTGCCAGATCCGGTTCATCGGAGCCGTAAAGCAGGGCGTAGTTCTTGCCGTGGGCATCGGCGTTGCCGACGAGATAGTGGAAGATCAGCATGCGGATGAACTGTAACCGATCCGCGGCAGGTCTAGCGCAGACCTGGTCGATCAGCCCGAGAGCCCGTTCTGTTCCCGGTCCGCCCTCGGCCTCATACTTCAGCTCCGGCGGTACGCTAAGGGCCTGGCAAAAGTCTTCCTGGTGTAGGCGCTCAATGATGCCGTCTGCAGCCTTCGTCCGATCATAACGTTCAACCAGGAGAAAGGCAGTCGCCCCGTCTAGGCGTATCTCGACATGGGGTACCGGCAGCTTGAGGCGGGCACCCAGCCGCATACAAAAATACTCGTTCTCCACCGTGCCTTCCAACGCCTGGATGAGCGGTTTCAAGATATGGGTCGTTGGTCGACCATCTCTCGCCAAGGCAATGGAATCTCCATCGACAATGACCGCCAGTTTATCCTGCGCGCCGGCGAGCGATAAGCGAATGCCCTCGTCTCCACCAAGCAAAGGGCGGGTCCGCAACCTGCTGAGAATTTCATCCAGACGTTCCGAAGTGAGAATTTCGGCTTGGGACTGGCCGGGAGGTTCGGGCGCCGTGCCGGGGGGATAGAGTGACAAGGCACCTGCGCATTCACCCCCGATAATTTCCAGTAGCCCGAAAGCATTGCCTGCCGAAAGGCCGAGCGCGCCGGCTAGGCGTTGCCGTGCGCCTTCGTCCGGCAAGAGGCCGGAGAAAAACGGGCGCACCACCTGATCACCAAATGGCTTTTCTTGCAGGGGCATCGAGAACGAGATCGCACGCGATCGTTGGTCCAGGAGATACGCGCCGTCATAGGCAAAAGTCAGCAGGCCGTCATCAAGCCGGCCGAGTACGCCCGCCTTGGTGTCGCGAAAATAGACGTCCAAGACGCGTGTCATGATCGCGGGCCCTGGCGACGCCCGACCGAAACAACGAGGCCCAAACCAGCCAAGACTTGCATCGCACGGCCAATCTGGCAGCTCTCTTTGCCAGCCTCGAGTTCACGCACAAACCGTACGCCCACACCAATCACCCCGGCGAGTTGCTCCTGGGTTAAACCCTGCTGTTTGCGCTCCTCACGGATCAGCATTCCGAGGCTTTTCGTATCTTTGATCGTTTCCATAATCACCCCTATCGGGATGATGATATCATCAGATGGTATGAAGGGAAGTCAAAAGAACCGATCGGGATGATTTTAGGATTAATAGCGCCAACTGACCGAAATAGAACCGATCGGGATGAATCTACAACTCCGCAGGACTACTCTAAATGCTCAAGGTCGCCGTCGTCGAGCATATGTGCATTGACCACTAACCGGCAGCAGGCCATTCATCGTCCCCATAGCGCTGCATGTCGCCGCTTCGCTCCATCACCAGTTCTGGCTCAAGGACGGTCTGCTAGTGCGCATGCTGAGGTCAAGCTAAGGTGGCAGGAAGATAGGGCCAACATCCACTTGGCGTGTCTGTCTGCGTTTCGAGCCAGCTCATGAAGGGCGCTAAATCATTCGCCGGCCGACCACAGGCGCCAAGGATCCTTGAGACGGCGGCAAGATTTGGTTGGTAAGCGTACGCCATCCAGACTTTGCAACGCAGCCTCAATGGAGGCTCTATGGCGTCTCGCCTGACAGGAAGCGCTCCAAGGGAACAAGTGATTGAACCGGATCTTCCTCAAAGGGCAGATGGCCAAGGCCCGGCAGGCGCACCAGCGTGGCATTTGGCAGGTCTTGCAGATAATCATCCGCATTGCTGGTCGGGATCATGCTGTCTTTCTCACCCCATAGAAGCAGCGTCGGGGCCTGTATGCGGGCGAGTGTTGGACCGGGTTCGCGCAGGATTACCTGGCTCATGCGTGCGAGGATTGCTGGCCGCACGCCAGGTGCCAGCATCATGTCGTGGTAGCGGGTCACGCTTGCCTCGCTCAGGACGTCCGGATTTCCATATGCGGCGGCCAGATTGGCCTTCAACATGCTGCGCGGTGCCGTGTAGGGCAAAGCACGCATGATCAGCGGCGTCTCTGATTGCTTGTCATAGTCAAAGCCCGGACTGGCGAAACCATCGGGGGAGACCAGGACGAGATTGATAACCCGATCCGGATGCAAGGCGGCAAAGTGCCAGGCAATACGTCCACCCAGGGAATTGCCGATCAGGCTGACGCGGGCCACATCCAGCTGGTCCATCAGGTCGCCCAGGATCTTCATGCTGCGAGCGTCGGTGTAGTCGCCCGTCGGATCTGGACCGGTCAGCCCAAATCCCGGCAAGTCGAAGCGAATAACCCGGTACCGTGTCGACAAGGCCTGTGCCCAATCCTCCCAGGTATCCAGGCTGGCGCCAAAACCGTGGAGCATGACAATGGCCTGGGCGGCCGTAGGGCCGGTGTCGCGCAGTCGCAGACGAGCCCCGTCGACAATGCGATATTCCCCTGCATAGATTTCCTCCAATGCGGCACGCTGTTTGTCGGGCTCATAAAGCCAGACCGCCATGGCGATGATCCCAAGGACAATGAACCCGGCCAGCCAGGCAAAGATCGTCATCATCATCTTCCCTCTTCTGGCCATGTCCTCCCCCGTGATGCCTTCAGATTATACCAAACCAACGTCCACCGGGCGCTGACATGGCAATGGCCTCCTACATAATCAGACCGCAAATCGTCCCGGCCTCACAGCAGTCTAAAAGACGGCATGGTCGCCTCTGTCAGGCAGGTCGCCGCCGGCCACAACCGAGCGGTAGAAGTCGAACAAAGTCTCGGTCCCTGTCGAAGGCGTGGCTTCTGCATCGTACAGCCCTGTCTGCGGATCGAGCACAAGCATGGATTCGGTTGCGTAGTAGCGGCCGATCCGTGCCAGTTCCGCCTTCTCGCGCAGCGACGGTGCGACCAGACCAAGGGTTGAAAGGCCAGCGATAATGCCGTCGAGCAAGGCGACTGGAACGGATTGGAACTTCGGCTGGCGCCCGAGAAGTTCAAAGAGTGCCTCACCTTGCTGGCGTGGGGTGATCGCCTCACCCGGCCCGCCGATCGGCGAGATGCAGTTCCAGAGGCGTGCATCTTCCAGGCAGTCGACAAGATAACCGCCCAGATCGCCATCGCTGATGGGCTTGCAGGAGGTCAGTGTGCCGTCTCCGAAGATCAGAAAGGGGCGACCATTGCGGACGCGTTCGATCTGGCCGGACAAGGATTTAAAGAAAGCGGTCGGGCGCACGATGGAATAGCGAAGACCGGATGCCATCAGGGCTGCCTCAAACGCCAGCTTGGCCTGTTGAAAGGCGAGAAGCGGCTTCTGCACGCAGATGGCAGACAAAAGGACGAAATGTTCAACGCCTGCACGCTGTGCCGCTTCCAGCACGTTCAGCTGCGCGCGGTGATCTATGGCCCAGGCATCCTTGGGCGCCCCGGTGCGTGAGGCCATGCACGAGATCACACTATCGAACCTGGAGCCGGAAAATCCATCGCGATCCAGTGATACCGGATCGGAAACATCGACCAACCGGACGGATGCACCCTCTAGCACATGAGAGAGTGTCGTTGTCACGCTCGCTCCACTGGAACCAGCGGGCGGCCGGACAAAACAGACCACCTCATATCCCTGCCGCACGAGAGCCGCAGATGTCGCGCGACCGATCGTGCCGGTGGCGCCCAGCAGGCAAACACGCTTAGACGCTTGCAGGCCGGAACGGCCCGGTATTACCGAAGTGCCAGTGCGAGTGCCAGTCACATTGCCCCCATCGCGTGAGCCTGCAGTAGGTGCAGTTTACAGCCACCTGTTTTAGTCGCGTTTCTAACGAAAGCCCACGCAGCAATTGCCAGTCATCCAAAAGCGAACAACGACCCGGCGAAACCGCACCTCTTGTTCAACGGCCTTTGCTGACTTTCAAGCGCAGCAAAACGCCTGATCGTCGCCGACTAGCCCGGAGGCCAGCCGGGAGAGTAAAGGGCGAAAGAGACGGTCGAGGAAGGCCTTCACCTTCTCGTCGATCTCCTCGCAGAGCCGCGATACCTGGCTCTTGGAGATGCCGCTCATGCCCATGGCCTTGACGAGATCATCGACGGATCGGGTCGAAACGCCTTGGATGTAAGCCTCCTGAATGACCGCCGTCAGAGCCTTCTCCGCCCTCCGGCGCGGCTCCAGGAAACTCGGGAAGTCGCTGCCTGTGCGAAGCTTGGGAATGCGCAGCTCGACTGTTCCTGCACGCGTCTCCCAGTCTCGATCGCGGTAGCCGTTGCGCTGGGCAAGACGGAAGCCATTCTTCTCGCCATAGCCCGCGCCGGTCTTGGTACCGACCTCCAGCGCCATCAGCTTCTCGGCAGCAAAGCCGATCATCTCGCGCAGCAAATCGGCGTCAGCGCTCTTCTCAACGAGTGAGCGCAGGTTCATCATGTCGTCGGTCATCGGTGGTGTCCCTCAGGTTGGCTCTAAGCAACCTGACCCCACCGGAAATCACCGATGGCTATGAAATCCAGCTACACCACTTCCCGGGACACGATCCACGACCAAGGACAATAGGCTTCACACCTATCCCTCAAAGTCCCAACAGACTGGGGGTTCACCTCAGACTGAAGGCAAGCTCAATCAAGCAAACGAATACGCAGTCTTGACGGTGGTAAAGAATTCTTGTGCGTAGCGACCTTGCTCGCGTGCGCCATAGCTTGAAGCCTTTCGACCACCAAAAGGTACATGGAAATCCACTCCTGCTGTTGGAAGGTTTACCATAACCATCCCTGCCTGGGCGTGGCGACGATAATGGGTGGCATGTTTCAAACTGGTAGTGCAAATGCCAGAAGAGAGACCGAATGGCGTATCATTGGCCACCGCCAAAGCATGATCATAGTCCCGCACACGGATGATGCAGGCGATTGGTCCGAAAATCTCTTCGCGTGCAATTGCCATCTCCGGCGTCGTCTCCGTAAACAGCGCTGGTTGCAGATAATGACCTGGGGTCGGCCGGTTCAAGAGCATTCCGCCAAACGCAAGCCGCGCGCCTTCCGACTGGCCAAGAGCAATGTATCGCAGGTCGGTTTCGAGCTGCCGGGCGTCTGCCACCGGGCCAATCTGACTGGTTGGGTCAAGGGCATGGCCAATCTGCAACTTTGCCATTGCGGAGGTCAAGGCAGCGACAAACTGGTCGTGAATACCTTCAGTTACGATCAATCGCGAGGATGCCGTACAGCGTTGCCCGGTCTGAAAGAAGGCTCCGTTCAAGGCAACGGACACCGCCTGATCAAGATCAGCGTCATCTAGAACTACCAGTGGATTCTTACCACCCATTTCCAGCTGGATCTTCTTCATCGGATTGCTGGAGATGCAGGCGAGCGCAATAGATCGGCCGGTGTCAACCGATCCGGTGAATGAGATCGCGTCGATGCCCGGGTGATTGACGAGCGCCTCGCCGACAATTTTTCCTTTGCCCATAACAAGGTTGAATACACCTGCAGGAAGACCACAATCGGAAAGGATCTTGGTAAGCTCCCATGCACAGGCACTTGCGATCTCGGCTGGCTTCAGGATGACACAATTTCCGTAAGCCAGAGCCGGCGCGATTTTCCATGCCGGAATTGCCATTGGGAAGTTCCAAGGTGTGATCAGACCAATGACACCTACGGGTTCGCGCGTGACGTCAACTCCGACGCCAGGGCGCGTGGAGGCTAACGTTTCGCCAGTCAACCTTACACATTCAGCTGAGAAGAACGCAAAAATGTCGGCGGCCCGACCAATCTCTCCGCGCGCATCCACGAGGGTTTTTCCCTCTTCGCGCGCCAAAAGCGTGGAAAGCTCTTCGGAACGTGCGCCGATTTCAGCACTGACGCGGGCGAGAATGGTACCGCGGGTCTGGGGGACTGAAGTAGACCATGCCGCAAAAGCTGTGCGGGCACTGTCGACTGCCGACGCCACATCGAGGGCACTCCCACCGGCATACAGTCCAACCACCTCGCACGTATCGGATGGGTTGATGTTCTCAACAGCCTCCCCGGTTACCCAGTTGCCGCCGATATAATTCGGATGTGCCATCATAGTTTTGCTCCCCGTTGTGCCAGCACTCGCTTTCGCCGCCTCGTCAGTTCCTGATCTGCCAGGACGCCAAGCAAAATCACCGAGCCCATAACCGCAAAGTTCAGCGAAGACGGTATGCCGAGCAGATTGACCAGATTTTGCAGGATCTGTAGCAACACCGTGCCCAACACGATGCCAAGGATGGAGCCTTCACCTCCCCGCAAAGAGCAGCCGCCCAGCACCGCCGCAGCGATCGCATAGAGCTCGTAAAAATTGCCGTGAGATGATGGCGATACTGAGTTGGTATAGAAGACGATAAACACCGATGCGAGGCCTGCAAGCCCACCGCAAATGACGTATGTCGCCGCCACCACGCGGGTGGTGTTGATGCCTGAATAGCGAGCCGCTTCTTCGTTCTTTCCCGTCGCGAACAGATGTCGACCGAAGACCGAGCCATGCAGCACGACAGCCATGACGATAGCGATTATCACAAAGGCGATGAACGTGTGGGGGACCTCTAGTGTTCGTCCCGACATCAACCAACGCAGAGTTTCATCATCGGTCCCATAACCGAAGCCCATGGTGGAATCTGAGGTGTAGTAGCGGGCAATACCCCGATAGATCAACAAGCCGCAAAGCGTCACGACAAACGGCTGCAGGCCGACCTTGGTGACCAGCAGACCGTGAATGAGTCCCAAAAGAAGACCCATGCCCACAGCCAGTAGCAACGCGGCCGTCCATGGCAGACCGGCATTGGCGAAAAGATCCAGAAAGACCACGCCTAACAGTGCAAACATAGAGCCGACCGATAGCTCGATCCCACCAGAGATGATGACCAGGCCGACCCCAATTGCAAATATACCAAAAAGGCCGGTTAGATTGGCCATATTGATGATGTTGACTGGCGAGAGGAAGCGCGGGTTGAGTGCATACGTCACCGCTCCCACTGCCAAGATCAGCACGATCAGAGCCAGTTCCTTCTTCGAAATCATGCCACGTGCCTTTCATGCATTCCGACAGCTAATCGCATGACCGCATCCTCGCTGAACTCCGGACGGTTCAGGAGGCCAGAAATTCTCCCCTCGCACATCACAGCGATGCGGTCAGAGACGCCGACGACCTCTTCCAGGTCGCTGGAGATCATCAACACACCGGTGCCTTGATCTGCGAGATTGCGCATCAATGTGTAGATTTCCGCTTTCGCACCCACGTCGATGCCGCGTGTTGGTTCGTCGAAAATCAGGACACGCGGGGACATAGCAAGCCATTTGGCGAGAACCACCTTTTGTTGGTTGCCGCCTGAGAGCGTAACTACCAAGGTATCCACACTAGGGGCCTTGACCTTCAATGCAGATTTTTGGCTTTCAGCCAGCGCTAGTTCCGCCTTTTGGCGGATCAAACCGAAGCGCGACAATCGAGGCAGGTCTGAAAGGCTTATGTTTTCGCGGATCGACATATCAAGCACGACACCGGACCGTTTGCGATCCTCCGGCGCGAGAAAGATGCCAGCTTGAATTGCGTCTCCAGGACAGGTCACTTTGAGAGGGGTACCACCCAAAGTTATCTGACCGGACAAGGCTGGGGTGATGCCGAAAAGCGTATTGGCAAGGCTTGTCCGTCCCGATCCGACCAGGCCCGCCAGGCCGAGTATCTCACCCGCCCGCAGCTCCAGAGACAGCTCGCGCGCGGGAAAAGATCCCATGACCATATCTGTCACAGTCAAGATCGCTTCTGACGTCGACACCTTCGGAGCCGTGTAAAGCGACTGCAGTTCGCGGCCAATCATCAGGCGCACCATAGCGTCCTGCGTGATCTCGCCTTTGGCAAGATGCCCAGCCACCTGCCCATCACGCAGACAGACCACCCGGTCGGCGATACTACGCACCTCAGAGAGACGATGGGTGATGAATATGACGGCCACGCCGCGTGCCTGGAGACCGCGCACCACCGTCAAAAGACGCTCCGTCTCGGTCAAGGAGAGGCTAGAGGTTGGTTCGTCCATAATGATCAACCTCGATTGCATCGAGAGAGCCTTCGCGATCTCAAGCATCTGGCGCTCAGCGATGGACAGGCTCTCCACGAGCGTATCGGGTCCATAGGATACAGATAGCGGCGCCAAAAACTCTCGGGCCTCTGATC
Organism: Agrobacterium sp. RAC06; assembly: GCF_001713475.1. Lineage (NCBI taxonomy): Bacteria > Pseudomonadati > Pseudomonadota > Alphaproteobacteria > Hyphomicrobiales > Rhizobiaceae > Agrobacterium > Agrobacterium sp. RAC06. Next base: position 64,843 of record NZ_CP016500.1, on the reverse strand, counting down.
TCATCCGCCCACGGTCAAGCAAACCGAGACGGTTGCGAGGCTCACGGCCTGCGAAAATGTTTCCCGCGACGTCCAGATTCTCAAACAGGTTGAGCTCCTGGTGAACAAACGCGATACCGGCCGCTTGGCTCTGGCTGACCGTCAGGCGACTGAAGGATACGCCGTCGATCGTTACGGTCCCCGCACTGGGTGCCAGGACTCCACCCAGGATTTTCATCAATGTCGACTTGCCTGCACCATTTTCGCCAATCAGGCCGACCACTTCGCCAGCCGACACGGAAAAAGACACGCCATTGAGGGCTGTGACGCCGGGATAGGTCTTGGAAATACCCTGCATCGACAAAACGGGGATCATGGGAAAGCTCTTTCGATGAAGATGGGGGCTGACCCAGGGAGGTGTAGCCAGCCCCGACGCGCCTCAGTTCGCCAGCATCGCCTTCATGCTGTCTTCGAACTCCTGCACGTTAGACCCGGTGATAGCCCGGGTGGGGACGATCGAAAGCTTGTTCTCGGGGATCCAGGAACTGTCGCCCCCAATCACTTTGGCCATGCCGATAATCGACTGGTAGCCAAACTCGAAGGGTTGCTGCACGATCGTGCCGTAGACAGCACCATCCTTGATGCCACGCAGGGTGACAACATCTTCGTCAAAGCCAATAATCTTCACCTTGCCTGTCATCCCAGCGGCGGCCACAGCTTCGACAATCTGTGGCGGGTTGTAGCTGTAGAGCCCAACCAGCATATCGATGTCCGGAAAGGCCGTCAGGGTATCTTCGACATTTCGACGCGCCTTAACAAAGTCGATCTCGTCCGTCCTGACATCGATGATCTTGATGTTCGAGCCCTCAAGTGCTTTGCGGATCCCCTCAACCCGCTCGCGAGCGTTTGCGTTGTCCATCGTGCCGACAAAGAGCATGGCATCTCCTCCCTCGGGCATGGCCTCCTTCATCAGCTCGCCCGCTTGTACTCCGGCGGCAACATTATCGGTCCCGATATAGACCGTACGATTGGAATTCGGCGCGTCGCTGTCGGACGTGAACAACACGCCAGCGGCAGCGACCTTATTGAGAATCTCTGTCGAGTTTTCAGGGTTGATCGGACTGATCGCCAGGCCCTTCACGCCCCGCGCCAGAAGGTCATCAATGATACGACGCTGTTCGGCCGGCGTGGATTCGGCAGGTACGACGAATTCGACCTGATAGTCGGGAAGCTCAGTTTGCGCCTTTTCAGCGCCACGGCGGGCAATTGTCCAAAAATCGGCTGATGCATTCGTCACGAAGGCCAGGATCGGCTTCTCCTGCGAAAGAGCGGGAAGCGAGGTCAGTGCAATGGCTGCTGCACAGCTAATGAGAGCCATACGGCGGGTCAGTTTGGTGGTCATCGAGTTCTCCTCCTCGGGGTTGAATGACTTGTGGCGGTTTCCCGCTTCTTGTTTTTGAAGCTCGGTGTCAGGCCCAGCCGCCATCAGCGATCACACTTTGCGCAGTGATCGCGGCAGATTGGTCAGAAGCCAAGAACAGTGCGACGCGCGCAATATCGGCTGGGTAAAGTCGTTCCGGCAGGCACTGGCGCTCGGCGCGCATTGCGTCGGCTTCCGGAGTGAGCCAATGCGTCAGCTGTCGTTCGGTCATCGTCCAACCGGGCGCGAAGTGGTTCACCCTGATTCTGTGGCGGCCATAATCACGAGCCATTGCTCGAGTTAAGCCGAGGACTGCGGCCTTGCAGGCCGAGTAAAGAGGCATCCCCCCCATCCCGAGGATCCAGGAATGCGATCCGAAATTGATGATGGATCCGCCTCCGGCCTCGATCATGTCTGGCAATACTGCCTGCGCTGCAAAGACCTGATGCTTGAGGTTCACCGAGATCCTGGATTCGAAATAGGCGTCTGTTAAATCCTCGATCCGGTGACGTTCATCGTTGGCAGCGTTGTTCAAAAGCACTGTTATCTGGCCAAACACTGTGCGGATGCGCCCGATTGCGGCCTGAAGCGCGGCCGTACTTGTCAGATCGGCCGCTTCAAACCTCACGAGGAAACCCTTTTTGGTCAGAGTATCGGCCAAGGCATTGCCCCGCGCCTCATCGATGTCGATGAATCCAACTTTGGCTTGCTGGTATGCGAAGGCCTCGACCAGTCCTTCGCCGATACCGCTGGCACCCCCGGTTATCAAAACGGCTCGGCCTGCAAGATCGGGGTAAATTGCATAGGTCATCGACCAGCCTCCTCATCAATTCCTTCAAAGGTAAGAAAGTTGAAGTCACAGCCCCTGTCGGCCTGCAGCACAGAATGCATGTGCAACCATTCGAACCCCCGTGTGGCGCTTGGTCCAGGGGAAGGCAAGGCTGCTTTGCGGCGTGACAGCTCAGCGTCGTCAACCAGCATATCGATCCGCCGTCCCGGCACATCGAGCCGGATCAAGTCACCGGTCTGTACCAAAGAAAGTGGTCCGCCGACTGCGGCCTCAGGCGTGATGTGCAGAACAATAGACCCGAACGCCGTTCCGCTCATGCGCGCGTCGGAGATGCGGACCATGTCCTTGACGCCTTGGCGTGCAAGCTTACGGGGGATCGGCAGATAGCCTGCCTCGGGCATGCCCGGTGCTCCCTTGGGACCTGCATTTCGCAAGACGAGAACACTATCCGCCGTTACATCGAGATCGTCGCTGTCGATGCGTGCAGCCAGATCGGCCAGATCGCTGAAGACCATAGCAGGCCCGACATGGTTCATTAAGGCATTCGAGGCCGCCGCCTGCTTGATGACGGCTCCGCCTGGCGCCAGATTGCCCCGCAAGATCGCCATGGCACCGCCACTATAGACAGGGTCGGAGATCGGACGAACCACATGCTGGGCAAACGACGGTGGGGCGTCCGCCAGATTGTCTGCGAGCGTGCGCCCGGTGACGGTCAAGCAATTGCCCTCAATCAGGTCACCCAGTTCCCGCAGGAGTGGTGCTAATCCACCGGCCTCGTGCAGGTCTTCCATATAGTGTTGTCCGCTTGGCTTCAGATCGATAAGTACTGGGGTCTGTCGCCCCATGGCATCAAACTCGTCCAGGCTGACGCTGATGCCTCGTCGTCCAGCTATGGCCGTCAGATGTATAAGCGCGTTTGTTGATCCACCTGACGCCAGAACAACCCGCAATGCGTTACGGATGGCAGCCGGTGTAATGATCTTGTCCGGTGTCAGGTTTTCTGCGGCCATTGCCACTGCGCGTGCGCCGGTGCGCTCAGCGCTGCGGCGGCGCTCTGCAAATACGGCGGGAATGGCAGCGCCGCCTGGTAACATCATTCCCATCGCCTCGGTTGCCATAGCCATGGTGCTTGCAGTGCCCATGACACCACAGGTGCCAACGGTTGGAGCCAGTTCAGAGTTCACCTCGGCGATCTGGCCCTCATCGAGGTCACCTGCCCGAAACCTTGCCCAGAAGCGGCGGCAGTCTGTACATGCACCGACCCGCTCACCGCGCCAGTTGCCAGCAAGCATTGGCCCCGTCACCAATAAGATTGCAGGTATGTTGGCACTGGCAGCGCCCATCAGGAGAGCAGGTACAGTCTTGTCGCAGCCACCGATCAAAACCACGGCATCCATGGGCTGAGCCTTGACCATTTCCTCTACGTCCATCGCCATCAGATTGCGAAGATAAAGACTAGTGGGCGATGCAAAGCTTTCATGGATGGAGATCACCGGGAAGCTCATCGGAATACCACCAGAAAGCAATACGCCTCGGCTCACGGCCTCAATGAGGTCCGGAACATTACGATGGCAGGCATTGTAGTCGGAAGCTGTATTGATGATCCCGATGATGGGTCTTTCAAGCGCATCATCGGTATATCCCATAGCCTTGATGAAGGCCTTGCGCAGGAACACCGAGAATGCCGCGTCGCCGTAGTTTGCCAGCGCTTTTTGCATCCCGGTCTTGTGTGCCATGTTAACCTCCGCCATTCTCCATAACAGAGCTACAAGATTGCTAACAAGATTGTCAACAATTTTCGCAGAAGTGCCATCATGCTTGAATCGACGCCTGCAGACACCCCCGATCGCCTTGCCCAACTGGTCGGCGCACTAGAAGAAGAAATCGTCCTTGGCTGGCTCCAGCCGCGCGAACGGCTTGTCGAAGAGACGATTGCCGAACGGTTTTCGGTCAAGCGACATGTCGTACGCGAGGCTATCTTCGAGTTGGAGCGGATGGGGCTCGCAGAAAGACAGCCCAACAAGGGCGCGTTTGTTCGCGTACTGGATCCGGATGAGGTCGCACAGATCTATGAAGTGCGCATCTCCCTCGAGACCCTCGCTGCCGAACGAATTCCCTTGCCACCACCACCGGAAATTCTCGAGGAACTCCGTCGGGTTCAGGCCAGACATGACGGGGCTGTCGCCGGTGCGGATCCCCGCGGGGCTTTTCGGGCAAACATGCAGTTCCACTCAACCTTCTTCGCCGCCTGCGGCAACCTGCATCTGGCCGAAATGATCCGTCTGTCCGCACAGAAAGTACATGGCGCACGCTCGCTCACCGCGGTCAATCCGGACTATCTCGAGCGCGCGCGGAAAGAGCACTGGGGCATCATCGGTGCACTGGAGCAAGGTGACAGAAAGGCCCTGGTGGAGCTTTGCAGATCGCACATCCTACCATCGCGTGACGTTTACATTGCAAGCGCTTCACTGAAGCGCCGGCGTGATTGAGTTTTTTAGCTACACGAGCGACTCGCTGCCGCTTGAGGCGGCAAGCGGGAAGAAACATGATTGCGCATAGCGTGGATGAGGAAAGCGCGCGATGCGTTACATCCGGCTTTCATGCCGTGTCACAATGGCCGATGCTATAGATCCCAGTTTACCCGCTGAAACTCGAGGATTTCAATCTGCTCCCAGACCCCCTCACGTACAAACGGTTCGGTCAATAGCCAAGCATCAAGGGCCTCTTTGTTTGGAAAGTCGCACAGAACCACAGAGCCCACCATGCGACCAACGTCATCCAGAATGGCTCCGCCATCGATGATGTTACCCTGTTGCTTGAGGCGTTTGACGCTTGCCAGATGCTCCGTGCGAGCAGAAAGACGGCGACCAAGTGCATTTGTGCCATCACGGCAGATCAGTGCGAATTGCATCAGTCGGATCTCCCCGGAACGCTCGGGGGCGACAGGTGATATCCCCTTTCTTCATAATCGAAGTCTTGCAAACAATTGATCGGCCGATCATGATTCACAGGGCTCGCATAATAGGCACGTATCTCAACGATCCGCGTGATGTCATGGTTGAAGATGTACCACTCATCGCCGCGCAAGACTTGGCCGAGCGCCGTTTTCCAATGGGTCCACTCGATCACCGCCTCGCGCCCGTCAGAGCTTGCCAAAACCTTTTCGATTGTCCACTTCGAGCCTAGATTCTCCACACACCGCAACCATCCGTCCGCGACCGCCTCGGCACCCCGCCATGGAGCGCCCGGCAAACCGGGAGGAAAGTAATGGGTTCCATCCGGTGTAAAGCAATCGATCAATCCTTGCCGATCTGCCGCATTGCACATCATGAAATAGTGACGGATCAGCGCTTCAGCCTTCTCTGGACCAGTCATCATGGAGCTCCCTTGGACCGCAGAGTTTCAAACTCGGCCAGCGTTTCGGAGTTAGCCGGATAAGTCCCCCAAAGAGGCGCCCCGGCATCGATCTTGGTAAACAGGAATGCTTCACGCTGTTCCTGTTCCAGCGCGTCCTGGGCAACATCTGCGGCAATATGGCGAGGTATTACCGTCACACCGTCAGCATCGCCCACGATGATATCACCGGGATACACCGCCACATCCGCGCAACCGATCGGCTCATTGATACCGACAGCACGGTGGAATGCCGGCCGTGTCGATGCCGTATTGGCCCGACAATAGGCGGGAATTGGCATGGCTTTAATTTCGGTGCCGTCTCGGAAAGCACCGTCGGTGATCGCAGCCACAGCACCGCGCCGCATGAGCCGTGTCAGCAGCATATTTCCTGCTGACGCTGCACGCGGATCATTCCTGCTGTCGATGACCAGAACCTGGCCAGGACCTATGGTTTCAACGGCTTCCCATTGCAGATTATCCACACCGCGTTTGTGCAGATCCCCCAGGTCCCAGTCCTTGTCTTCACGGCTGGGAATGAACCTCAACGTGAAGGCCTCGCCGGCAAAGCGTCCAGTGGTTGGGCTCAGCGGGGCCAATCCGACCAGGAACTGTTGACGGTAGCCTCGCTTGAACAGCTGGGTCGTCAGCGTTCCCTGTCCACATTGCCTCAGCATGTCGAGCACAGCCTCAGAAACCGGGTCACTGTCCCGAAAACCTCTATCCATGTCTTTCTCCTGTATCGACTGGTCCGGTGAGGGCGTCAGGGAACGGTGTCATGGAGATCACAGGACTTCAACAGTAGGCGGATCAGGAGTCTCATGATATGAGATGGTCGAGCGTCTATGCCGCTCCCTCAACCAAAGGGACACCATCAGTGTGAAAGATCCCAAGGCGATACCTGCCGGAGCCGCACTGATCGGCAAGGCGATTGATATATTGGAAGCCATCAGCCACAATGGGGGGGCGGCTGATCATGCGCTGTTGTCGAAATCCTGCAATCTGTCGCGACCGACACTCTACCGTATTCTACAGGCGCTCTCTGCGCGCGGCCTCGTTCGTCCAGCTGACAGTCAGTTCATGCTTGGATACGGCTTTCTGGATATGGCAACCCAGGTATGGGCGTCTTCCGATCTGACCACGGTTGCGGCCGGCGAACTGAAGCGCCTGCGAGATATCACTGGTGAGACGGCCTATCTGGCTGTGATGGAAGGTGCGGGCGTACTTTCGATAGGTCGGTTTCAGGGTGCGCATTCCAAACGTTCTTCAGCTGCACTTGGCTCAGTCAAACCGCTGCATTGCACCTCCCAAGGCAAGGCGTTTCTGGCACATTTACCGCAGGCTCAGCGGGATCGCCTGCTTGAGGGCTCCTTGGTCGCGCTGACTGAGCGCACGATTACCGACCCTATTCTCCTTGACGTTGAGCTCGCCAAGACCCGTGCGCGTGGATATGCGCTTGATGACGAAGAGATCGTCATGGGTACTCGTTGCGTTGGCGCACCAGTGCTTGACGATAGCGGAATGCCCATTGCTGCGGTCTCGGTGGCCGGTCCAAGTTTTCGCATAACTCTCGCGCGGACAGAGTATCTTGGGCAGGAGGTTAAGGAGGCCGCTCACCATATCGCTGCACGACTGACCCCTCGCAAGGTGGGGCAGGTCAGTGCGCTCGACTACCTGCCTGTGACGGAACAACCAGGATTTCATGGACTTGATCCTCATTGGAACGCAAAATCGGGGGTTTTGAGTTGGGCAGATCGCTATGCTTCTGCATTGCTCCAGCGGGATACATCGGGCCTGGTGACAGAAGCTGCTACTTTTTCGAAGCGAATTGAGGCGTTCGCGATGACAAAAGCAGTAGGACCTGCCGTTTTCCATGAAGACGAGGTCGTCTTTCCAGAACTCGGTCGCCGCACGCCCTTTATCGGGTTCAAGGTCCTGGCAGGATGTGCTGATCAGGCTGACAATCTCTGGGTTTCCACATCTGAGAACCGGCTCGGGCGTTTGCGCGCAGACGGAAGTTTGATCGACACGATCGATTTACCCTGCGCAGCGACATCCCTCGCGGCCATGCAGGATAGAAGCGTTTTTGTTGTATCGGCAGAAGGCGGCAGCCTGCATCGTTTTGACCCGACGACGCGTCGACTGAGATTGTTTGCGAACATCTCACGCGCCGCGGGGATGCCTTCAGGAGTGGCAGACGCCGGCGATGGAGGATACTGGCTGGCACTGACTGGTGGTTGGAGCGTTCTGCGCCTGAATGATGTCGGTGAAATTTCTCAAAGCTCGGCATTGCCAATTGCAGACGCGACCGGCTTGTGTGTCGGCGAGGATGGTCGAGCGCTCTTCGTGACCTCGGCGCGTCACAGACTGCGTCGTGAAGAGCTCATTCACGCGCCGTTATCCGGTCATGTATTCCGTCTACCGGTGGGAACGGGTTGAGCATAACATCAAAGCGGAAATGACATACCATGGTGGCACCCGGCGCAATCGGCCCCATGTCCGGTATGCCTGGCTGTGTCAGGGCATTCGCCAAATGGCTGACCGGCTCCACACAAGCATGGCGCCCAACCGGTTGATGGATCACCAAATGCGGCAACTCAACTGGTTTATGAAACCTCAAACATAATCCAGTGGGAAGATCCAGGCGCACGCGGGTCCATTGTGCAAGATAAAGCGTTTCGCCGCTCAGTTCGCCACGCTCAACAGGGCCGGAGCCGGGCAGATAGTCCGCCTGGATTGGCCAGCCGATCAATGCATCGTCGCGAATGCGGATCGGGCGTGGAATATAGGGATGCCAGCCGAGCCCCCCTGGCATCGGGACCTCATCAATATTGGTGAGGCGCAGAGTGACGTATAGACCGTTTGGGTCAAGCTCAAGCACCTGAGCTGCCTCGAAGCTCCATGGCCATGTCTTGTCACCGCGGCGGCACAGCTTCAATTCGGCCATTTGCCCTGTCCGCCTGCCAAGCATCCACGGCAATCGGCTACCCATCCCATGGAGTGCATGGGGAAGACTGGACGGGTGCGGCTCCAGTTGCGCTTCACGCCCCGCGAATTGGCAGCGAGCATTGGCGACACGATTGTGAAAAGGGACCAGCGGATAGGCTCCGGCGCGGGGCCAGTTTTCAGGATCAAAAACTGTGTCGACAACCGGCAGCAAGATATCGCCACCGCTCCTGTGAGAAAAAGAAGTGAGCCGACCTCCCCAGGCCGGCCGCAAGGTGAGGCTGAGGGGCCCGGCCTGCAGGACAACGTCCACCATATTACGTCGTGCGATACTGGGCAATAACAGCCGGATCAGGTTCGATCCCCAGCCCTGGCCCCTTCGGACGCGTGATGCGTCCAGAGATCGGCAACGGCATGTCGGGGTAGAGCTCTGCCTCCGGCCATATATACAAGTGTTCGAAGATCGCGTCGCCTGACAGAATGCTGCAGAGCTGTAAGGTGGCTAGATAACCCGGACCGAAATACGGTGAGTGGGGCATCAAGGTCAGTCCGGCCGTTTCCGCAAGCGCGGCAATCTTGAGGAATTCCGATACACCCCCAACCTTTGTGACCGATGGCTGCGGATAGCTGACGGCTGCCGATGAAATCATCTGAGCGAATTGCCAGTGGGTACAGAGGTTTTCGCCCGCCGAAAGGGCAAGGCCATGCCCTGCCAGATCCGCAAGACCGCTGAAATCTTCCGGAGGAAAAATCGGTTCTTCCAACCAGAAACATCCGATTTCGCCCAACCACCGCGCCATTTTGCGCGCCTCGCTCATGGACCAACTGCAGTTGACGTCGACCATCAGTGCGCTCGTGCCGCGGGCGGCATCACAGGCTGCGATCTCAGGCCTTGTGACCTCATGCAACTTTATATGACCATAACCTTCGCTATACGCACGCTCAGTAAATGCTGCCGCCACGTCTGCATCTCCATAGCGAACGAGGCTCGCATAGGCAGGAATGCTGTCGCGGGGAGTAACAGCCAAGAGGTCTCCCAGCGACTGCCCCGCAGCTTTTGCTTTTAGATCCCAAAGCGCGATATCCACACCCGAAAGGGCGAACATCGTTATACCGTAGCGTCCAAATAAGGCCATCCGCCTCTGAAGTTCCTCTCCCAGGGCTGCTGGATCAAAGGTGGGCTGACCGATCAGCAAAGGTGCAATGGATCTGTCCATCATCGCCTTTACGGCCTCTGCGCAAAAATAACCAAATGCTTCACCCCAGCCAACGCGGCCTTCGCTGGTTTCGATGCGGATCAGCACGATATCGAGCGCGTTCCAACGCGAAGGGGTCAATCCCTCCCCCGCGCCGCCATCGGTAAATGGAATCGACAGCAAGATTGTCTCAACGTTGCGGATGGTCTCAGATCTCACGATTTGCTCCAGTTGTGAATGTCGGCCTGGAAGTTCGCCGCAGCAAAAGCACCGCCTATAGCAAGGCCAGCCATACCATCCGATGGCGACTGATCGGCGATCCCAGGATCGGCCAAATGATCAATGGCAGGGTCAAGCGGACTGAAGCCTAATTCCTTGGCGCTGCTCGTGTCAAAAAAAGGATCCGGGCATTCACCACAGGCGAAGAGCGCACGATGCCCAGGATCCTCTCGCTGCAGAGCGATGACAATGAGCGAAGCGAGATCTCGATATGAGATCCACATGTGACTTCGTCGCTCATCAGGGACATCCGGCCCGCAATTTCCGATCCGCAGGCTCGTGGTCGCCATTCCATAGGCATCACCATAGAGCGCCATGACCGCCTCACCCCAGACCTTTGAGACGGCATACCAGCCGTCCGGACGAGGGGGAGATGTCACAGCCAAAGGAGCACTTGTTCGTGGATGAAATCCCCAGCCGTGATTGCTGCTTGCAAAAGCAATCGGTCGAATGCGTTCTACCCGCGCCGCCTCCATCAAGTTCAGGACCGCTCGGTAATTGCTATTGAGCGTGGCTTCGAAGGGGATCGTCAGTCCATGAACGGCGGCCAAATGAAGGACTGCTTCGCAGCCGGCCACCGCTCGTGTCGCGAAATCTGGATCCGCCAGATCCCCTGTGACCTCTTCATCGCCCGGATGAAGCTTAGACACGGGGACAATATCCAAAAGGCGCAGCGCAAAGTGCGGCCGCAAAAAGTCGAGAATGCCCTGCCCAAGTCCACCGGCGGCCCCTGTGATCAACAGCCGCCTCATTGGCCCATCGCCTGATAGGGTAGCCAGGTCACCAGTGCCGGCACCAATGCCAGCAACAGGAAGACGGCCATCATAACCAGAAAGAAAGGCGTTGATCCCCGAATATATTCCCTGATCGTCACATTCAGCATACCGCAGACGGTAAACATAGATATTCCAAGTGGCGGCGTGTTGCTGCCCATCGTGATAATTGTCACCATGAGTACACCGACATGGATCGGATCATGACCTTGGGCGGTGAGAATTGGCAGGAAAATCGGCGTCAACAAAAGTACGTTCACCGTTGCCTCCATCAGCATGCCTGCAATCACCAGGAAACCCAGCACCAGCAAAAGAGTGAGCGTGGGGTTCTGCGTTACCGCCCCAAGCGCTTGCGCCATTCCGGCGGGAGCCTGTTCCAAAACGATTACGTGGCCCAGCACAGCCGCGACAATGATTATGAACATGATCATGCCGATATCGGAAAGGGACTGGCGCAGAGCCTCGACCAATTTGGAGAAGGTCAATTCACCATAGACGAAGAAGCCGATAAACGTAGAATACAACACCACGAATGCACCGGCCTCTGTGGCGGTGAAGATCCCAAAACGGAAACCCACGAGCAGAAAGACCGGGAACATCAACGCCCAGAACGCGCGCAGCGTGGCATTGGTCACATCCTTCAAGGTCGGCCGTGGCATGTCATCAGCGCCGTAACCAGCGCGTGCGGCAGCAATCCAGGTGTAAACCATCAGGGCGACCGTCAGAATCAGTCCGGGAATGATCCCCGCAAGCAAAAGACGGCCAACCGAGACATTTGCAATCACACCAAAAACGATCAACCCAATCGACGGCGGGATAAGGGCCGTGATGATCGATGAATAGGTGATGACGCCGGCTGCAAAGCCGCGAGAATACCCCTTGGCAATCATCGGCCCCCCGAGCAGGCGCGATTGCATGGCCGCATCTGCGACGGCAGATCCTGATATCCCGCCCATGACCAGGCTCAGTATGATGGACACCTGGGCAAGGCCTCCCACAGTCCAACCCACCATCACCTTGCTGAACTGAACCAGACGCTCGGCAATGCCGGAGGCAACCATGATATTGCCCGCCAAGACAAAGAACGGAATTGCCATCAAGGAATAGGATTGCGTCACCGCTACCATTTTTTGAACGGCGATTTGCGGCGGCAGGTATTCGCCCGTCAGGAATGTTGGTGCTGATGCTAGGAGAAGCGCAAAGGCTACAGGCAAGCCGATCAAGACGGCCAAGAGAAAAAGTCCGACACCAAGCAGCAGCATTACAAGCTCTCTTCCGGCGCACTCGCGCTCTGCAGGACGTCCATGATTGTTTCAAGGCTGGTCAGTGCCATCATTATGCATGCAACAGGGATGGTTGCCGCCACAAAGGAAAACGGTATCCCGGTCAAAGGGAGCGTCCGGCGATCCGCCAAAGCAACAAAATCGAGCGCAACGATTGCAAGCCAAACGACCATACCAAGGACAAGTATCGCTTGAACAAGCCGCAAGGCTGCCCTGTACCGTTTCGGTAACCGCATCGAGAGGAAATCGACAGAAAACAGGGTCGCGTTCCGATAAGCCACTGATGCCGATAGAAGGCATGTCCAGGCGAAGAGTATCTGCGTTACTTCGATCACCCAAATGCTGGGTACACCCAGAACCCGTGTCAGGGTCGCCCATGTCACCAGCCCGACTACGCCACAAAGTGCGAGCGCCGCGAGCCAAACCTCAGCCTTACGCAGTCTGAGATAGAATTCGCCCATTTTGTTCTGCCTCCTCACAGACGACGGCGCCGCCTCCATTCAAGCCGGCGCCGCCTTAATTCCTGAACGCTCAGTTTCGACCGAGTTCTGACCGGACGGCTTCCAGGGCCGGCATCAGTCCGAGTGCCTCAAGCTCTACGGCGGCAGCAGCCTTAAACTCAGCCTTATCGATATCGGAGATGGTGACGCCGGCAGCCTGCATTTTTGCAAAGTCTTGCTCCAGCTGGCCGACAACAAGGTTCGACATGAAGCGACCTCCCTCAACTGCCGCCTCTTGCACCAAAGCCTGATCTTCGGGGGAAAGTGTCTTCCACCAGAGGTCTCCCACCACTATCCCGGTAATCAGGTGAATGTGCTCCGTCTTGGTAACGTGCGTAGTGACTTCGTGAAACTTCGATCCGACGGCGCCCGAAGGCTGGGATTCGACACCATCAATGGCTCCCAATTGCAGTGCGGAATAGACTTCGCCCCAGGCCATGGGGGTTGGCGTGCCGCCAAGCGCCTTGCCCGCGGCGACCCAAACAGGCGCGCCCGGGGTGCGTATCCGCAAACCGTTCACATCAGCTCGACTTGCGATCGGCTTCTTGGTCATCAAGTTGCGAGGACCTTGATACCAGTTGAAGGCAAGCGTCACGAACCCGCTCTCAGCTCGCAGGTCTTCAGCCCATTTCTTGAAGGTCTGCGATGAAGTGAAGCGGTCAGCGTCTTCGTAGCTCTCAAAGACATAGGGTGCACCGATAATGCCGAATTCAGGCTTGAAGGTCGCCAGAAGATTTGGGTCGGTAAAGGCCGCGACGTTTCCACCCGCCAATGCCTGATCCTGGACTTCCTGCGTGTCGCCCAATTGGCCGTTTGGATATACCAGAATCTCGATCCGGCCGTTCGAACGCTCCTCGACCAGACGCTTGAATTCGTTAAAGCCGCGAATGATTGGATCGTTTTCAGCTTGAACCGAGCCGATGCGAAGACTGTGTTCTTGCGCTGCAGTCGGACCTGCAGAGGCGGTCAAACCCGCAATGACGAGTGCAGCGATGCTTCCGAAGATTGTGTGTCTCATAGTATCCTCCCTATTGTCGACTGGCACGATTGGCATGATCCAGCTCTTGTGCAAGCCTACAGAAAGGGACTTCGTCCGCAATCTTGGCTTTCCATTGCGTCTCACATTGTAAGAGCCGTCGATCACGTGGGGAATTCAGACGAGCGGCCTGCTTTCGCAATCATAGGAGCCTCGCGTCCATACAAGCGCCTATTGACGTGTCATTGATCCAGGCACTTTTCAGAGGTTTGGTCAGCCCGACTTGCATCGCTGTGTGACGCTCAAGCTTCGCGGTCCATCGGGCCACGCGGTCACAAGGCAGTATCTGTTGATACGTTCTTCACTGAGGTCTTGAGGGGGATACGAACATAGAACGCTGTCGAAGCGGCCCTACGTCTGCCAGTCCTTCATTTGCAGCACATTTCCTCCGAGCTTCTGAAACGCACGCTGCCGACAGGAGAACACGATAATCTGCTGGTCCCGAGACTGCCTGTGGAGGGCGTCGAACATCTTCTCAATGCGGTCGTCGTCCGAATAGACCAGGGCATCATCGAGGATGACGGGCGCGGGCCGGCCGTCACGTGCGAGAAGCCTCGCAAAGGCCAATCGCGTCAGTATGGACAGCTGCTCCCGCATACCGCCGCTCAGGCGGTCGACGTCTTCTTCCTGTCCATTACGCAAAATGGTCTGGGGCAGAAGCGTCCTGTCATCAAAGGTGATCGAGACATCGTCGAAAAGAAGTCTCAGCAGCGGTCCGAGCTCAGCCATGACAGGCTTGAGGTAGAGTTCGCGAGCCTCAGACCTGGCATTTTCCAAGGCGGCAGTCACACGCTGCAGGACCGCCACCTCCTTCTCGTATGCAGCCACCCGCGCGGTCGCCGCAGTGAGCGCCTCCGAAGTCTCGCGCCATTTTTCTTCCACGGCCTCTTCGGATTGCGCCCGTATCTCTGCGTTCAGTCCGGCCATGGTCTCCCGCAGCGCATTTATCTCTTTGTCGACTGCTGCTTCGATCGAGCGAGCACGCGTCAGCGCCGCCTCGATCGACGCGAGATCCCCGGCATCTGCACCCAATTTCAGGACATGTGCCTCCGCCTCAGAAAGGGATTGATCCAGATCGGTCAGCGTGGTCGACAACGAGCGCGCGCGCTCTGCACGAGCTTCTTCCGGCCCCAGGATAGCATCCACCTGCGCCCGATCGGACAGGAGGGAGGTCAATGTCGTTTCAGTGGCGACGAAAGCTTCATCGGCACGAGACTGGTCTGGCTCTACCTCTCGGAGGGCGAGACGCGCCTGCTTGCGGCGGTCTTCGGCTTGTGCCAGCTGGGTGCTAAGCAATGTCGGATCTTCGCTCAGGTCGAGAACCTCGAGGCTGATCGCGTCACCCGTAGCCACGTCCTGTCTGAGTTTCGCCAAACCCTCTGGAGCAATGAAGGACAGCCGGGCCCGCAATCCCCGCAGGTCACCATCGGCCAGCTGTGCCCTGGCTTGCCTGTCTCGCGCTGCAGAGAGGCTATCGACGCCCATTGAAGCCAGGAGGGCGGTTCGTGCCGCTTCTCCCAGCGCCAGTTGATTATCATCCCGACCAGGGCGGTTGGATCGCAGGATGATTGTCCCAATTCCTTCGACTTCAAGCCAAGCCTGTCCGTCGTAGGTCCGGTCTTCCCCATCTGTCAAAGGCTTGCCGTCGAGGGTCACCCTTCCGGCCGCCTCTGCCTCGTAGTGGATTGAGACTGAGGGGCGAGCGGCCTCATCGAAGGCACGGAGCTTGGCGATTTCGACTTCGCATGCTTGCAGCTCTTCGATGGACCTTGCCGAGATTTGCAGGAGGACGCGTTGCGCCTCACTCTCTTCAATGCTCTGACGGACCTTCTCTGCCTCGGCCAAGCGTTGCTTCAGGTCTGCCAGACGCTCGTACGCCTCGCGTGCCTTTGTTGCCGCGTCGAAGCGGGCAAGCCGCTCCCGGAGCTCCTGCTCCTCAGTCTCCGCGCGCTCAACGTCGTCACGTGTCTTTTTAATAGTGTCAGCTGCCTCGCGGCGCCGCGTTATCGCTTCGGTCCTCTTGCTCTGTGCAGAAGCTAGATTTTCTTGCAGAACGGCTGCCCTTTCCTGAGCTTCGATGAACGCCTTCAGTTCCCGCTCTGCTGCGTTTCGCCTCTCACGAACGAGCTTCAGTTCCGCTTCCGCCGTCTTAAGTTTCTCGTTCTGCGCCTTGACGGCATCGAATCTGCTCTGGGCTTTCTGAATGGCCGCCCTGCGTTCTTCTCTTTCTGAAGGGCTGTCGACTTCGATAAGCCTCGCTGCAGCGTTCGCACGTTGGTCCAGCGCTTGGCGCAAGCGGCTCACGTCAGCTGCCAGCCGCGCCTCATCATTGGCGAGCCTATCCCGTTCCTCAATCGCAGCTGCATAGCGACCGCCAGCTTTCGGTCTGCCGGTCGCCGTGACCATGTCTGAGAGGGCTTCCTTGGCTGCCGCCATGATCTCGGCCATCCGGCGCCCGCCGGTGACGGCTTCCACCTCTCCCTGGACGGATTCGAGCAAGCTCTGACGAACCTGTTTTTCCCCCTCTTCCTCGGTGCGGCTTCGCTTCTCAATACCGGTGATGCCTTGGCGCACCCAGAGGAGACCCGCAGGTCCGGAGGTCCCTCCCCTGATCAGGCTGGTGATGAAGTTTTCTGCCTCATCGGCCTGGGCGACGAGCCGGCCCGATGCCAGATCCACCACTCGGGCTGACCGCCCACCATAGTATTGCTTGGTAACTCGGAAGCTGCCCTCGCCGGTCGTGATATCGGCCTCGACCAACGGATTCCCACCGCTATAGGGGCGCAATTTCTGGACATCGCCCGGAGTGCCTGAATGAGGTTGGAAAAAGAGTGCATGCAAGGCTTCAAAGCTCGTCGACTTGCCGAACTCATTGGCGGCGCAAAGCACGTTCACGCCATCTCCGATACCTTCGATGGCAACGCCGCGACCGGCGAACCGTTTGACATTGAAGAGGCGTATGGCCGAGATCTTCATGATGTGACCGCCTGCGTATAGGAGTAGAGGCGCATCAAGGCCGCCCGCGCGATCCCGCGCTCAGACAAGGGTCGACGTTCATCTGTAGACTCGGCAAGCAGCGCATTGGCAGCTTCACGCAGGGCGCCGCCGCGATCGATCTGGTCTAGGTCTTCCAGCTCGCATTCCGTGACCAATCCATCCTGGTCCAGCTCCAGAAAAGCGAAATCCGGAACTGCCCTTTCCACGGCAGCGACAAGCTCCGCGCGCCCTGCCAAGCGGCTATGCCCTGATGCCACCACCCGGATCAGCGAGTTCCTGCGTTCCCTTGAGGCGGGTAGCAAGGAATTGAGAGCAGGCTCTGGAGCGTCGCCTTCAAGCAGATGAAGATCGAGGCGACGCCAGGCGAATGTCTCCGTGGGCAAGGCTCGAATATCCGGTATGCTCGATGGGCCGGCGATCGTGACCAGCAGAGCCGTACCGGGCGCATCATGTTTGAAACGGTCCGGCTCTGGCGTCCCACAATAATGGGTTCGCGGGTCCACACTGACCATGCCATGCCAATCGCCGAGCGCGAGATAGTCGAGCCCTGCGCGCCTTGCCCGGTCTGGTGCAATAACCTCGGAGGCGGCTGCCTCTTCCGAAAAATTGCGAATGGCACCATGGGCAAGCCCAATACGCAGCGTCCCATCGGGTGTGGCTTGACCGTCCATCCACTCCGTCAGGTCTCGGCCAGGCCGGCGCGTCGTGCATGGTGCGGGAAACAGGACCACACCTGTCGCAAGTTCGATCGGCCGGGGCTCAACGGCGAGGACGACGTTTTCTGGCGCTTCTGCATTCAACGCTGTCCAGAGCTGTGAGGCCTGCAAGGAATCGTGATTACCTGGCAAGATCACCCACTTGATCGCAGGATCATCCGCCATCTCGGCAAACGCCTGTCGTCGCACATGCGGTGCAGGTGTCTCAGTATCGAAGGTGTCTCCAGCCAGCAGGACCATTTTGGCGTTTTGCTCGCGGGCGTGTGCAGCCAGCCGCGCGATTGCGTGGTGCCTCGCTTCGCGCAACCGGCTGGGCAGGTCACCCTCGAAGTTGCCGAAACGCTTTCCGAGATGAAGATCGCTGGAATGGATAAAATGAAACATAGCTACTCGAGTGATGGGACGGCTGACATGTGCAGCGGCGACAGATTGACCGTACCCTCTAACTGCGCTTTGAACTGAAGCGGACGCGGTATGTCTCGCGCAATGCGCAGTCGTTTTCAATCGTTGTTTCCACCGCAAGTTTCCGGCGCTCTAAAAAGAGCCAAGCCGATAGAAAGACGAGCCGAGGCCCCTCGGCATATTGGACGGCTGTCGAAACTTGGGCGCTTGACAGGCGCGTGCAAAGATCTTGTTCAACGAACACGTCGTTGCAGTTCACTGACTTTGAAAACCAGTTGCCGAGCCGCTTAGCTTTGGCCGGAGGTCGAGTTCACGGTGCTGCCAACGAACCGTCGCGGCGTCTTTCCTAAAGTCCGTTTAAACGCTGCAGTGAAGGCACTTTCTGAGGAGTATCCGACCTCAGCTGCAACTTCGGCAACCGTCGTACCATCCCGATCGAGCCTCTTGGCTGCCCATAGCATCCGCCAAAGTGTCATGTAGCTCATCGGCGGTTGCCCGACGATCCGCGCGAACCGAACCGCGAAAGCGGTACGTGACAGGCCTGCCCGCTCGGCTAGTGTCGCGACGGTCCAGTGGTTAGAGAGGTCGTGATGCATGGCGGCAAAAGCACGTCGAAGGAATGGGTCCGCAAGCGCGGCGGTCCATCCAACCTGCCCCCCATCGCCCTCCTCCAGGTGCCGCCGCATTAGCTCAGTAAGTAGAATATGAGACAGATGCTCGATCGCACTCGCGTAACCGGGGCGGCGCAACTGAAGCTCGACGCCGATCTGTGCAATGGCCCAGCGTACGGTCTCCCCACTTACAGACTGGTCGTTGGCCGCAGCACGGATCGCGATCACATCTGGCAGCGTCGCCATCAAAATCTCCGAGGCCGGGCCATTCAGCAGAAACCGTGCCCCGGTCATGAAGAAGTCACCGCCGCCACCAAGCGTCGCAGTATCACCATGCGATGGCGCGGAATGCACCGTCTCTGCGGCATCACCAATACGGCTGCCGCTTGCAGATATGACGAACGCTCTGCCGCGCGGCAGCATCACACAGTCGCCGGTGTCGAGCCAGACGGGTTTGCCCCGGCTCTCGATCGCCAACCAGCAGCCCCCCTTCAGGATTCCGATGCATTTTACACCTGGGTGATGGGCATACCGTACTGACCAGTCGCCACCCGCATCAAGGCCCGCAGCGATGCAGTCGTGTGGCCTCAGCAAAGCAAGAATGTCGGAAAGGGGATCGGCGACAGCGAGGCTCACGACATGATCCTGAACGAACTCTACAGAAATGAGAACTGACATATATAGATCGTTCATTCAACCGAGTTTACGTTGGGTCATCAAACAAAAGGGCAACCAAGGTGATCTGGCAGCTGCACGTATTCTGGCTCGCCTTGAAGTCATGACCTTCAGCGGGTGCACACCGATGTGTGGGTGCAGGAAACGAACGTTGTGCGCCGCGTATTTGGCCGCTCACTGATAACGAAGGCTCATGTTTCGGTTCCGGTCGATTTCAAAAGGGTCGTTGTGCTGAGCAACTCGACTATGAACAACAACCTTGGCGCGAACTTAACGTCAAAAACCCCCTATGGAGAGCGCATTGATTCTTTTAACAACCCCCACGGGCGATATCGGTCGCCGCGTCCTTTCTCAGCTGCTCACAGCCGGTGCCAGTGTGCGCGTCATCGCCCGCAATGCGTCGAAACTGCCGCTAAATCCTGCCTTGGACGTTGTCGAGGGCTCCATGGCTGACGCCGATACCATCGCGCGGGCGCTGCCCAGCGTGACCCGCGTGTTTTGGCTGCCGCCTGGCGACGCCACCCTGCCCTCGCCAGAGGCCGCCTATGGCGGTGTCTCCAAGGCATTTTGTGACGCAGTTCCTGGATCCAGAGTGACCCATATCGTCGGCATATCAGCTCTCGGCCGCGGTTGGCCGAAGCCTGCCGGTCATGTGACGGCTACGCTGGCGGTCGACGATATGATCGCGAATACGGGAGCCCACTATCGCGCCCTGGCCTGCGCCTCACTGATGGACAACATTGGCCGCCAGGCCGAACCGATCCGCACCATCGGCCAATTCTTCCAGCCGACACCAGCGAACTTAAAGCTGCCACATGTGGCCAAGGCCGACGTGGCGCAGGTTGCGGCAGACTTGCTGCTGGACCCAGAGTGGACGGGCGTCGAGACAATCCCGCTTCTCGGGCCTGAAGACCTGTCGTTTGATCAGATGGCTGCGATTATGTCGGAGGTTCTCGGTCGCGAGATCGTGGCATCCGAACTGTCTATGGCCCATTTCGGTCAGATGATGCGCGAGTTAGGCGCGAGCGACGGTATGGCGCAAGCCTATGTCGAAATGCTGACGGCCAAGAACGAAGGGATGGATCACCTCGTCACTTCAGCCTC
This sequence comes from Agrobacterium sp. RAC06, assembly GCF_001713475.1. NCBI lineage: Bacteria > Pseudomonadati > Pseudomonadota > Alphaproteobacteria > Hyphomicrobiales > Rhizobiaceae > Agrobacterium > Agrobacterium sp. RAC06. Next base: position 44,743 of record NZ_CP016500.1, on the reverse strand, counting down.
CAGGCGCGACACACCGACCACATTCCGGACGTGGTGCGCATGCGAGCTGCTTCCACTGGTGAGGGGGGTAACCGCTACCGACGATCTTGGCGCATGCTCACTGTCGCCGAGATCGTCCAAGCCCTTTGAGCCTTCCTCCAACAGCGCGAAATGCAACGACTTGCCTCATATGCCCTATCCGCAATATATGCGCATTTGCTGATCGTGTTGATCGATCAAAGGCCCGCGACGTCCGATTGCTACGTCGCTCGCAATGCTCCCAATACATTGTCAATTGACTGCATCGCCCGGTTTTGGGCCGTCCAACTAAACTTCTCTCTGGAAACTTCTGTTACCGAGTGACAGACGATTACGCTGACCTAACGAGGCGATCTGCTCACTCCGTCCGCCATCGAAAACCTCTTGCATCCACTGCGGATAGATCGAAGCGAGCTTGCTCACTGCGTCAAGTCGGTCAAGATCAGACTGCTTCAGCTCGATCGTCGTCGCGCCGAGATTATCTTCCAGCTGCTCTAGCCTCTTCGCGCCGAGCAATACCGTCGAGACGGTCTTGCGGTGGAGCAGCCACGCCAATGCAATCTGGGCTGGCGATGCGTCATGCGGAGCCGCAATGCTGCGCAGCTCGTCGATGAGGTCATAGGTGCGGTCGAGATCGAGAGGCGGAAAAGGCGTCGTGGCTCGACGAGCCTGCTTGTCACCCTCGGAGTCCCGATCGAACTTGCCACTCAACATTCCCCCTGCCAATGGGCTCCAACAGACAAGCCCCAATCCGGTGGCCGAAACGAGGGGGCCGATTTCATGCTCGATTTCCCGCCCGGCCAGCGAATAGTAGGCCTGCAGGCTGGAGAGTGGAGAGAGCCCGAGGCGCTCGGTCACTCCCATGGCCTGTGCGATCTGCCACGCAGCCCAGTTCGAAACGCCAATATAGCGTACCGCGCCCTGGCGCACGAGGTGATCGAGCGCACGCAAGCTTTCTTCCATTGGGGTCAGTGGATCAAAGCCATGCAGCTGGTAAAGGTCGACGTAATCGAGCTTCATGCGCTTGAGACTGGCGTGAAGGCTATCCAGAATATGCGCTCGTGACGATCCGCGGTCATTTTGCCCGCCACTCGCTTGTCCAAATGTCTTGGTCGAAACCAAAACGTCGTGCCTTCGTACTCCCAGGTTACGAAGAGCGAAGCCGGTGATTTCTTCAGACTGACCGTTCGAATAAACATCCGCTGTGTCGAGCAGGTTCACGCCTGCATCCAACCCGCACCGAATAATCTGCTCGGCGCCAGTCTGATCTACCCCGCCAATCGCACCCCATTGGCTCTTCCCGAATGTCATCGTGCCGAGGCTCAACTCAGACACAAGCAAGCCCGTACGTCCCAACTTATTATAGCGCATCTAATCTCTCCTCGGGGCCAGCAGCAGTTTGCGCGCCCCTGAAGAAACTACTTGTGCGGGATGAGGGAGCAGTAGCACGTTTCACTCGCATGATTGCACGATCCTCTCTCCTCAATGATTTTCTGATTGTCCGACGTGAGCGGGTGCCCTAGCCAATGATCCTCTAACCGAAAGAGCTCGGTACAACGGCCATGGAACCATCTAAGAAGATGATCGAGCATTTGCAGCAATCTCTGGTAGACGGTTTCAAGCGCTGGGCACCGAGCGAGGGCGCGACCGACTCGCAGGTTCCCGGGCTTACTTTCCACCGTCATCTGTCACCGACAGCCCCTCATGTCGGAATGATGGAAGCGAGTCTGTCGCTGGTCATTACAGGCAGAAAGCGTGTTGTCCTTGGCAGCAACACCTATGACTATGGCTTCACGCACTTCCTCCTCACGTCAATCGACCTTCCAGTGACGGCCTGGGTCACGCATGCTAGTCCGACCGAGCCGTATCTTGGAACCTTGCTCCGGATAGATCTCAGCGTTGTTCGCACCTTAACCTCGGAGATCAAGCGCAAGAAGCTTGGGGAGGCGACGCCTCTCGGCATAGCCAGCGCAACTGTGACCCCTGATCTTCTCGAAGCATTGTTCCGTCTGTGCCGGTTGACAGAGCGGCCGAACGAAATTTCGCTCTTTGCTGAGCCCATACAACGAGAAATCATTTATCGCTTGATCACGAGCTCCGTCGGTTCACGCCTCGTTGCCCTGGCGTCGATGGAAGGAGCCTCCAGCGGGATTGTCCGGGTGTTGGACTGGCTCAGGCAAAACTTTCGTGAGCGCCGATCAACAGATGATCTGGCCGAGATTGCTCGCATGGGCGTGTCGACCTTTCATCGGCACTTCAAAGCCATAACCGACATGAGCCCGGTTCAGTATCGCAAGCATTTACAACTCAACGAAGCGCGCCGCCTGATGATTGTAACCGGCCTCGACGCGGCATCTGCGGCGTATGATGTCGGTTACGAAAGTCCTGCTCAATTCAGTCGCGAGTATCGTCGCGAATTCGGCCAGCCTCCTATCTCTAGCATTGTCAGCCTCAGACGGTCGGTCCAGTCTGGAGATTGACCCATTGCTTGTTTGAAGACTGTTTTTTGCGGGACGTCGGTAGCTGTAGCGAGAGCTACGGTAGCCAACGCTTCGAGGCAATTCGTTCGACCGGAGAAATGATATCTGACATTTGATATCAACATGTCACTCAGCGGGAGCTACGAAGATGCTCGACCAGGGCCCTAAGCTTCGGCGCCATATTGCGTCGGCTGGGGTAATAAAGATAGAAACCAGGAAAATACGGACAGAAATCTTCTAGAACTGGAACGAGCTCACCGCGGCTGATCGCCGGTCGAAAGCTATCTTCCATGCCGAAACTGATGCCCGCATCAGCGACCGCGAGCTTTATCATCAGCGCCATGTCGGTTGTCGTGAACGTATCCGCCACCGTTACCGAAAAATCTCGCCCATTCTTTGAGAACTCCCACCGATAGGGCGCAATATTCGCCGACCGGCGCCAACCGATGCAACGGCGGCCTGCAAGCTCGCTTGGATGCTGAGGTGTCCCGTGACGCTCAAGATATGCGGGCGATGCCACAGCGAGTTGACGTTGCTCACCTGAGACCGGCACTGCGATCATATCTTGGGCGATCACCTCTCCCAGCCTCACGCCGGCATCATACCCCTGCGCAACGATGTCGAACTCATCGTCGGTAACGGTGATGTGCAATTTCACATCCGGGTTCTGATCCAAGAAGGTAGCGAGGCGCGGGCCGGAAAGAAAACTTTCGGCGATCGATGACACCGCAAGATTAAGCCGTCCCCGCGGAGTTGCGCTCAGATTTGCCGCACCCTCCAGCGCGCCTTGCACCTCAGCCAAGGCCGGCGCGGCCTCGGCATACAGTCTCTCGCCCGCTTCCGTCAGCGCGACGCTACGGGTTGTGCGATTAACAAGCGCGATACCGAGTGTCTCTTCCAGCTTACGGATCGTCTGACTGACGGCTGAACGCGTCACGCCCATGCGGTCTGCTGCGGCGCGAAAACTGCGCTCTTCTGCGACCAGGGCAAAGACAGCAAGCGCGTTCAGGTCTGGCGGCATTGGTTAGTTTTTCTTCCCTCTGAGTTAAACAGAAAGCGGCTTATCGCGACAATACCCCAAGTCTATTCTCATGTTCAACATTCAACAGCGAGAGAGAAAAGTCATGGACAAGGTTGTTCTCATCACCGGCGCATCCAGTGGCATCGGCGTCGGGATTGCCCGCGAACTTGCTCGGGCAGGCGCGACCGTCGTACTCGGCGCGCGTCGCACTGACCGCCTTGAGGACGTTGCAAAAGAAATTCGGTGGGCGGGTGGCAAGGTCAAGACCTGCAGGGTCGATGTGACCAATCGTGCTGAGGTCGCAGCTTTCGCAGATGAAGCACGCCAGGAATTCGGCCGCATCGATGTGCTGGTGAACAACGCTGGCGTTATGCCTCTGTCGCTCATGTCGTCATTGAAGGTCGACGAATGGGATAGAATGGTGGACGTCAACATCAAGGGCGTACTCTACGGCATTGCCGCGGTGCTTCCGGAGATGAACGCACGCGGTTCCGGACATATCATCAACATTGCTTCTATCGGCGCCCTGTCCGTATCGCCGACCGCGGCCGTATATTGCGCGACAAAATTCGCTGTCCGCGCGATTTCCGATGGGCTTCGCCAGGAAAACGAAAAGCTGCGCGTCACCTGTATACATCCAGGTGTCGTGGAAAGTGAGCTTGCAAACACCATCACCGACCCGGTGGCGGCTGAAGCGATGAAGTCCTATCGCGCCATTGCGCTTACCCCGGATGCGATCGGCCGCGCCGTGCGCTTTGCGGTTGAGCAGCCCGAAGATGTCGACGTGAACGAAATGGTGGTCCGGCCGACCCGGACACCATTCTGAGCAGCAGCGTAAGGCACGGTGACATCAACCCTGCGGAGGCTACGTCATGAAAAATTTCCTACCGGTTATTGTCCTCGCAATCATTGCCGCTGCCGCCGCTTTCGGCGCACTGGCTCAAAACGCAAAAGCAGAGAATGAAATGCCCACCCAATCAACTAGCAGCCCCCAACATCAGAACCACCCTTATGTCGGGATGTGGGTCACCGACGACGGTCATATCCGCCACGAACTCCTACCAAATGGCCGCTACGACGAAGCCCGCGGCAGTCGTCAAAGTGCTTATCAGGGCCGTTATGTCGTCACCGGGAACCACATCGATTACTGGGATGACACCGGCTTTACCGCCGATGGGGTTTTTGTCGACGAGAAGACACTTCACCATGCCGGAATGATCTTGCGACGCCAATGACGTCCAGGGGCCCCAGGGAGAGCCTCTTCTGCGCTGCTCTCACAATGCCTGCCTTGCTGGACACGCAAGTCTGCACCTCAAATCAAACACGACTCATAGGAGAGCTGAAATGCCTGACGTCATCCGGTTGTCCCTTGCAGCATTTGGAACCGTGACGGTCCTTGCTGTGGCGTATCCAGCCCTTGCCCACACTGTTGAGGAACGTCGCGCCAAAGGGACGGCCGTCGTCAGCAAGCTGAACAATGGCATACCGCAAAACAACCTGGAAAACATGCGGAGAGAGTTTCCATTTTTAGCGGAGGCGACCGAGGCCTATCCGCTCGGTGATGTATGGTCGCGGCCAGGTCTCGACGACCGTACGAGACAGCTGGCAGCAGTTGCCACGTTCGCCGCCATGGGCATGACTGACCTGATGACAGTACACGCTCGTTACGCCTTGAACATCGGCGTGACGGAGGATGAGTTGAAGGAAATTGCCTATATGATCACCGTGCCCGCCGGCTTTCCGAGAGCGATTGTCGCGTCGCAGGCATTAGCAAGGCTCTTTGACGAACGAGCGCAGGCTACCTGTAGTGTTGCTACCTGCGAGAGCGAAATCGCGCCGACGCCTTAATTTGCTATCTCACCTTCGAAATGCCACGTCAGGTCGGCACCAACTACCGGGAGCATTCATTACTAAGAGGGAGCAAATGATATCTGCAACGATCGAGGCAAGAATTGCCCCTAGCACCCAAGCACAGGTGACCGAGGTTGAAGCGCCGGGCCCCGATGGCCCACTACGCGGAACGATGGTGCATACAGCGATTGATGCGCCGACCGTGCTGATTATACCTGGCTCCGGTCCAACAGATCGGGACGGAAACAATCCGCACGGGGTGCGCGCGGCACCCTACCGATTGCTGGCCGAAGACCTGGCTGGGCACGGAATTGGTAGTGTCCGTATCGACAAGCGGGGTATGTTCGGCAGCCAGACTGCCGTGGATGATCCAAACGCAGCGACAATCGACGATTATGTTCGAGATACAAGGGCCTGGATCGAAGTAATCCGTTCTCGAACCGGAGCTGAGCGCGTCTGGCTGCTTGGCCATAGCGAGGGCGGCTTGGTGGCACTGGCAGCTGCTAAGGCACTGGAGAATGTCTCCGGCGTGATCCTTGTTGCAACACCAGGCCGACCCCTCGGAGAGATCCTCAAGGAACAGCTGCGCGCTAACCCAGCCATGGCGCCTCTAATTGATGCGGCTGATCATGCGATCGACGAATTAACGGGAGGGCGGCGCGTGAATGAGGCGAGGATTCCGCCAGAACTTGCCCCACTTTTCAGTGCCAACGTGCAAGGATTTCTGATCAGCGCATTCTCGCTAGACCCTGCGGATTTGGCGAGCAAGATCGACAAGCCAATCCTTATCGTCCAGGGTCAGCGTGACCTTCAAGTGTCGGTTGCCGATGCCGAGCGGCTAAAAAATGCCGCGCCAAATTCGACATTGGTTACCCTTCCGGATACCAACCATGTCCTGAAGCGGGTTAGCTCTGTTGATCGAGACGCCAATATCGCGACCTATTTTGATGGAAATTTGCCATTGGTGCCAGAAGTGGTGGAGACCGTAAGCGCCTTCGTCAAATCTCGTTGAGAGTGAAGCTGTAGATCCGAGACGACCGGACGGTTGCCTAACACGGACACAGATTCAACTCAGCGGTCTTCACCCCTTAGACGCCACTTATCCGGTCAACCTGCGGGCGCTCGACGGACTCCAGACAAAAGACCTGAAACTACGGGTCGGAGCTCGTCTCCTGGGGGGCAGCGCTTAGGAAGTTTACGGAGGATTTCATGAGAGTACTCCTCGTTGAAGACGAAGCTCGGCTTGCAGACACTTTGTCCTTCGTCTTGCGCAAGGAGCGCTTTATCGTTGATCAGGTGGGCGGCGTGGCCGAAGCACGGGAAGCGGCAGCAATGGCTGAGTTTGATCTCGTTCTCCTCGACAGGACGTTACCGGACGGAGAAGGTCTGGCCCTCGTGCCTGTTCTGCGCTCACGCAATCCCGGAATTCATATCATCGTCCTCAGCGCGCGGGGTGCCGTCGAAGACCGTGTGGCGGGCCTTGATGAGGGCGCCGATGACTATCTTGTAAAGCCGTTCTCGATCGATGAAATGCTTGCACGCATAAGGGCGGTTCGCCGCCGCCCAGCTGAGCTACAAGGCGAGGAGATCAGGGCTGGATCAGTTGTTTTCGACTTGTCCAATGAGGAGGTCAAAGTGAACGGCGCACGCATCGATCTTCCGCGGCGCGAACTGCGGGTGCTGGCAACTCTTATGAAACGCCGCGGCAGGACGGTCCTGCGAGAGTCTCTGGAACAGGCTGTCTTTGCCTTTGATGACGAAATTCAGTCGAACACTTTGGACTCGCACATATCGCGGCTGCGTCGACGACTGCGAGGCTCGGACGCAGGTATTGAGATCCACGCGATCAGAGGGGTCGGATATCTGCTCCGTGAGACAGCGTGAAGAAGCCGAGGTCACTCAAGCGAGCCCTGGTCGTCTACCCACTGGTGTTTCACTTTGCGACCCTGATTGTCGCCTTTGCAGTTCTGGTCTCCGTAGCACTCCGGATCGACAGCGGCGGACCGTATACCGATGAGCAGATCACGTCGGCGATCGCCCGCGCCATAGAGCGAGACCAGACCGGCCGGCTCGTTGTGATGATGACACCCGAACTCGAGCAGATGCGCACTGAAACGCCTACTCTTTGGTTCGTGGCTGAAGATAGCCATGGCCAGAGCGTGTCGCTTGGAGAGATCCCACCGTTCTATCAGTCATTTGTCGGTCGCTTGAGTGATCTCTCTTATGCTCATATGCGTGACAGTACACCTCCATACGAACTGGCGGCTGTGGTTCGCAGAGAACAGACCGATATCGGAGAGCTTACAATCCTCGAACATGGAGCACTTTCAGAACTCAGCTTTATCGTGTTGATGGCTACCAACACCATTGCAATTCCCATTTTCCTGATGCTGGTACTAACATCGCTGATTGTAACACCTTGGATAGTGAAGCGTTCACTGAGCGGCGTGGTTAGAGTAGCGCGCGAGACTGAAGGGATTGACATCGACAGTCGGGGTCGCCGACTGAACATTCAGGATGTGCCACGCGAAATCCTGCCCTTAATCAGAGCCGTAAACCAAGCGCTCGCTAGGCTTGATGATGGGTATGAGCGCCAACGGCGCTTCATCGCTTCAGCGTCGCATGAACTGCGTACACCCATTGCCATACTGCAAAGCAAGATCGAAAGCTCGACACATCAGCCAGTTCAAGAACTCGGCCAAGATGTATACCGGCTGGCAACCCTGACCGAGCAGCTCCTCGACCTTGAGCGGCTCCAAGACGACACGCACTTCAAAAAGCTCGACCTTTCATCCCTTGTCAGAAATGTGGTCGGCGAACTTGCTCCGCTTGTGATCTCTAAAGGCGGAACAATCGAGGTTCAGGTGGTGCGGAGTGGAGATTGTTACGGGGATCGAGGAGCGCTTGAGCGCGTGATCATGAACTTGGTCCAGAACGCCGTCGATCATGGAGGTCGATCCGTTACCGTCAGGGTCGACGGACCCAACTTCGAGGTGGAAGATGATGGGCCTGGGATCCCCCCTGACGAGCGGGAGAGTGTATTTGAGCCATTTCATCGATTGCGTCCTCGACAGACGGGCAGCGGTCTCGGCCTGAACCTCGTGAAAGAGATAATCTCTCGACACAGGGGCCGGGTACAAATCAGGGAGGGCTCGAGAGGGGGTGCTCTGATCCGCGTTCAATTATCGGGAGTGTAAAGGCGACCAAAGAGTCATTTGGCTGATCTGCGAAGCTGCGCGGGTAACGCATAACGTCATTGCAGCCTTTGGAACTAGCCAGAGAGCGCTGAGCCGACACTGTGTAGGCCGTTGTAGATTGCATGAAGAACCACGCATGGCCAAACCGAACCTGACATTCGCAATAGGATGCCGCACATTAAGCCCATGAAAATCGCGATGGGCAGGATTACCCCTACACCATGGGCGATGCCAAATATCAGCGAGCTCAGGCCGACGCCTGCCCATGCGCCATAACGATTGAGCGCATTCGCGATGACGCCTCGAAACAGGAGCTCCTCTCCTAAAGGGGTCAGCATGGCGCCGCCAGCAAACGAGAGCACGAAGGGTAGGACACCGCCCCGCGCTGCGGCATGGAGTATCGCCTGAGGATCGTTGCCGCTGCTTCCGGACAACTCTGCGAGGCCGTAGAGAAAGATCAGACTGATCACGTAGCCAAAAACCGCCAAAGCCGCAGCGATCGCAAACCAATGCAGGCCGCTCGATGTAATGCCATATGCCGACCATTCACGGCGCCGCATCAGATAGGCGACTGCAAATCCGACGAGGCCTGCCACCCCTCCGCCATATGAACCGATAACGCCTTGCCATACAGGTTCGCCGGACGCCAGGCCGCCAACTGCAAGTGCCACCAGAACGAGAACGAACTGAAAGCATGTAATTCCGACACCCAGTTCTGCCCAAGTCGGCCGGGTCAGTGATTTCCATTCATGCATCGCAGGTCCTATCGAAAAGAGTCGTGGGCAACGATGGCGCATCTCATTTTGGGGTAAAGGGTTAGCGCCGCCTGTCCGTGGGAGCCGGCACACGCCACGCCCGGACCAGCGTCGGCGCGACCGTCAGCTCGACGGATTTAAGATCGACGTGAAAACGGGATCCCCAGCGACTTCACGCAAGAAAGTCCGCCGGTGATCCCATCTCAGTCCTAGTAGCCAGGACCACATTCACGGCGGCTTGGATCACGCCGGCAGCGCTGATCCCGAGCCCGATCGCTTATAATCTGGGCGTTGAGAGCCGTTTCGCTGGCGAGATTGGCTCTATACGCATTTTCCATAGATCCGCTATCGGACACGCATCCTGCCGTCGACAACCCCATCAGGGTTACCAAGACGACGCTCTTAAGTGCGTGAGTGCTTCGTAGGAGTGGTTGAAAGAACATTTGTATACCTCAGTTATTCGACGTCTCGAACTCTAGGTTTGCGAGGTCTGACGTCGAAGCTGACGATACGGCCGAAGATTGCAGCAACATGGAGCGGTCGCGAAGTGGGAAAAATGCACCTCGCGTACAACGAGCATTCACCAAGATTAGGAGCGATGCATACTCGAATTGATTGTTTGGCTGGTCTAGCCGAATTCGGGTAGAGGCCGGCTTCCCAGGCGCCAGCCTCCAAACCTCGTCGTTCGTCTGCAGAAAGTGCTTCCATAAGTGCAGCAGTCGCTTTCAGGCCGGTTTCATTGTTGTCGTCCCTTTGGGCGACCACAACGACACCATGTTCTCGCTTGGCGACACCGCGACATACGGCCCCTGAATTGGTCCGTGAGAGTGCAGAACGACAGGACCTCGGAGGAGTGATACCCTCCATGGACGTTTACCGGAGGCCGGTCCAATGCGCGGCAAAGGACCACCTATCGGCATATTCATCGATGATCTTCTGAGTTGGCGTGCCATCACCGTGGCCCGCATTTCGTTCCACCCTCAGCAGCTGTGGTCGCGGTCCGACTTCTGCAGCTTGAAGCGCCGCCACGTATTTAAACGAATGGGCAGGAACCACTCGGTCGTCGGTGTCTGCCGTCGTGACGAGTATGGCCGGATAAACCTCTCCTGCCTTGATGTTATGCAGCGGCGAGTAAGACCGGAGGTACTTGAAACTGTCTGCTGCCGATGGGTCCCCAAATTCCGAGATCCATAGTTTGCCTCCGGTAAAGCGGTCAAAGCGCACCATATCCATCACGCCAACGCCAGGGAGCGCGACGTCGAACAACTCGGGACGCTGATTAACGACTGCGCCGACAAGCATGCCCCCGTGCGACTCGCCGTGAATGGCAAGCCCACCCTCACTGCTAATGCCCTCACGCTTCAAAAATTCGGCAGCGGCGATGAAATCATCAAAAGCAGTCTTCTTCGACCGACCCTTGCCGGCTTCATGCCAGGCCTTTCCGTATTCGCCTCCACCGCGAATGTTGGCCACGGCATAGACACCGCCTTCTTGAACCCAAGCGACTGCTTGTGGCGAGTAAGCCGGCAGCAGCGGAATGCCAAAGCCTCCGTAGGCGGTCAGCATCGTTGGCGCAGCAGCTTCGGCTCCAGCGCGTCGAATGATCGAAATTGGGATGAGAGTTCCATCCTTCCCGGTGTGGAAGCGCTGCTCTACTTCGATGTCGCCCGGCGAACGCTCGGCACCAATCAAACCATCCGGCCCGGCCCACAAGGTGGCTTCGTCGGCGCTGACATCATAGCGGTAAACAGTCTTGGGAGTGGCGTAATTGGTAAACGTAAAGAACGCTTCGTTGTCACCTGGGCGGCCGCTGAACGTTCCCGCACTGCCGGCTCCTGGCAAGTTTACAGCGCCAACAGCCTTTCCTTCCAGCTCATAACGCTCGACTTCAATTCTCGCGTCGACCATGTACGACAAGAGAAGTTTGTCGCCAATCAGAGAGGCAAGGCGCAAATGCGCGCCAGGCTTCTCCTCAATGAGATCGGTGAAGACCAAGTTCGGCGCGGCAAGATCTACGGTGACGATCTTTCCTCGTTCGGCTCCATCAGTCGTCAGAACATAAAGTTTCGTACCGACATTGCCAACGAGCGCGGACAAATGATCGAAGCGCTCAATCACGGGCCGCACGTGCCACTCAGGAACAGAAAGGTCTACCAGCGAGAGAGCACTTCCTCCCATGAGTGCGGTCGAATAGATAATCAAATATCGTCCATCCGCCGTGACATCGACAGTATGTAGAAGCGGATGCTCGTCGGCCTCAGGAGAATAGACGAGGCGATCTTCGGACTGCTGTGTGCCAAGCCGATGGAAATAGACCGCATGGTTGACGAATTGCGGGTCAGATCGACCACTCTCATCTTGCTCCGGGCTGCCAGAGTAAAAGAGGCCGGAACCATCCGCCGCCCATGCAATCAGGGTAAAACGGGCCCAGGCAATCTCATCGGCGAGAACCGCGCCGCTCTGGGCATCAAGAACACGAATAGTACGCCAATCCGAACCATTCTCCTGGATTGCGTAGGCCACAAGCTTTCCGTCTTCGGAGGGAGCCCATACGGCCAGTGCTTTTGTACCATGTTCGGACCACTGGTTGGGATCCAGGATCGTCCGCTCCGCGCCGTTCTCTCCGTCTCGAACGACCAGGACAGGCTGCATGTCGAGCCCCGTGTTCCGGGTGAAGAAATAGTCCCCTCCTCGCTTGAGCGGACTCGTCAACTGCTCATGATTAAACAACGCCGTCAGACGATCGCGAAATGCGTTTCGACTAGAGAGGCTTGCCATGTGACGGCTTGTTGCGGTGTTCTGTGCGTCAACCCACTGGGCGACCGCTCGATCCTCTTTGAGATCACTTTCCAACCAGCGATAGGGGTCAGCAATGGCGGTACCGAAATGCTCCTCGGTGAGATCGACCTTTTTGGTTTCCGGATAGGTCATCGGCGTCTCCTCATTCGAACGTCCATGCCCCGCCGCGAGCAGAAGACAGAAAATCGCTGTGATAAATCGTACTCCCGCACGTGGCTGGTCAGATCGATCTTGACCGCCACCTCGATCCTCAACCCTTGTTGACAATGCTATGCATACCGCTCGCTTTAGGCTTCTCTGCATCAACCTGTGAAACGGGGCTCGCACGGTCGGTGCCCCGTGATGATTTGCCGTTCGACATCTTGCCAATGAGGCCCCGAGCCGGAGTTTAACCGTCGAGTTCATGGTGATTTGATCTCCGGTTGTAAAATCTGGCTCAACGGCTCCTGTTGGAAACCGAGCCGCTTACGCATTCCGTCGAGCCATCCTCCGGGAACCTGAGAGATCTCACGATGCTCAGCTCAGACTTACCCTGAAGCGTGCGATGCCGGTTTGCGGTGGATCGCAAGCTAGGCCTGAAGATTGCGTGAGCATGGAGTTTCAAATGTCGGTTCTGGTTTTTAGTCTACATGATCGCCTGCTTGCCATTGCCTGCGGCTTTTTCAGGCATGACACCACCAGCGGACAGTTCCATTCTGGTTTGATCCTCTCGAGTTAACGCAAAGCTCGCGCAGCATCTGTTCCGCCCTTCACGCCTTTGGAAGGCTGAAGCGTCAGCCCCACGAAGGATGGCGGTCTAAATCGCTTTCAGGCCGGCCACCAGCGCATCGACCTGCCGTTGGATCTGTACCCGTGTAATGCGACGTCGTGTAACGATCATGCCCCAATAAAGGGATGCGGGTATCATATCCATCGCAAGCTCACGGTCGATCCCGACGGGCAGTTCGCCGCGGCCAATTGCCCGCTCGATTAAGCTCACTCCGCCGCGCCGACGCGATACGGATAAACTCCTCAACACGGGCACGAGTTCGGAGCCGCGAGACGCTTCAGCATAAAGGTCAGGGAGTATTTTGCGCACGAGGCGATGGCGAAGTGCGCGCCTTAACATCAGCAGATATGCTTCTAGGTCTTTTGCAAGCGTCCCATAGTCGGCGATATCTGTCAGCACGACGCCAAACTTCTCAACCGCGTCGGCCGCGAGTGCGCGCTTAGAGGGCCATCGGCGATAAATGGCAGCTTTTCCTGCTCCCGCACGTGCGGCAACCCGCTCCAGGCTTAGCGCGGCATAGCCATTAACGGCCCACTCCTCCAGAAATGCGCGCAGGAGGGAATCCGTAACTTCGTCACGCATCACAGCCGCTCCGCTCGGACGCCGCTTGCTTTTTTCGTCGATACGCTTGCGTTCCATTCATTTTACCCCATATTGGTCGGAACGGTATCGTTCCATCGAAAAGGAGTAAAGCGAAATGTCCCATTCGATCGATCAGTTTCCCAGTCTATCGGCTTTGTTGCGGCAAGCTCTTGGGGACGCACTGACGTCAGATGCGCAAACTCTTCTGGAGATGTGCGCAGAGGACGTGGTGTTCGAATTTCCCTATCACCCAACCGGTTTCACGGAGCGTCTGGAAGGGCGAGCGGCACTCGAGGCCTATCTTCCGACAGTGTCGAAACTCATTTCGATTGAGTCCATGACGCTTCATCAGGCGTTCATTTCGGCAAGGGGCGACATGGCGGCGATCGAGTTCAGCTGCAAGGGTCACTCGCCCGTGACTGGTGCCCGCTATGATCAGGATTATGTTTCAATTCTCGAGCTTAGAGACGGTCGAATTGCCCGTTATCAAGACTACTGGAACCCGCTGATCGCTCTCTCTGCAATCGAGAGCGCGCCTTCGGCTGGCACACATTGAGAGGACTTGATCATGTCAACGCAGATCCTCGTCATTGGCGGCAAGGGAAAGACGGGAAGGCTCGTCAGTCAGGAACTCCTGACCAGAGGAGTCCGCACTAGAGTTGCCACACGTTCACCCCGCGGGGGCAATGATGTTGTCTTCGACTGGCAAGACCGCCGGATAGCGGATGCAGCCTTCGACGGCGTAACTGCCGTCTATATTGTTGCGCCCACCAACAACAGCGACCACGGCACGATCGTGCCTCCCATTCTCGAGATCGCGCGAAAGCGTGGCGTCCTGCGTTTCGTCCTGCTCAGCGCGTCATCCCTTGAAGCGGGCGGACCGATGATGGGACAGATCCACTCGTATTTGCGCGATCAGGTCCCGGAATGGACAGTGCTGCGGCCCACCTGGTTCATGCAGAACTTCTCAGAACAGCAACATCTCGATACGATCCGCAACGAAAACGCGATCTACTCCGCAACGGGCACAGGGCGCGTTGGTTTTATTGACGCAGCTGATATCGCGAAGGCGGCTGTCAGCGCACTGTTGGCGGAAACGTCGTGGAACCGCGACTTCATACTGACAGGACCAGAAACCCTCTCTTACGCGGATTTCGCCGAAAAGATCAGTGACGTGATTGGCCGAACCATCGAACACATCAATCTGACAACAACCGAACTGGCTGAGCGGTACGCAAGGGCTGGATTGGACGAAGCATATGCCAGTATTCTGGCAAAGATGGACGAAAGAATTAGCGAAGGCAGTGAGGATCGACTGAGCGACGGCGTGTTCGCTTTGACCGGACGGTCTCCTACCGCTGCAGCTGAATTCATCCGTCAGTGCAAAGATTCTTGGGCCCTATAGAACGGGGATATATCATGACATCGGGCCGATTGTTACGCTTCTCAAGTCCAGGAAAAGCTCTGACAACGCCGTCCCCACAGCAGGGATCCGACTTCAGTGGGCGCCATGGCTGCAGCTCTCCAGTCTCCCAAGTTCAAAAACCGCGTCGAACGGGATTTCCAATCGCTGGCGTATCGCGTCACCAAGACCTAGACATCGATTTGCAGGTTCCCGGAGTCTGACGGTACCGAGCAGCAGATGAGGGCTTCGCCCTCGTCGACCCGATAGCTCGGCTCGAAGAGATAACTCACGTCACCCCTGATGACCTTGGCCCTACACTCACCGCAATTGCCAGCGCGACAGCTGTAAGATGGCGAAAGCCCGTTTTGTTCTGCAAGGTCTAGCAGAGTTCCGCTTCCCGGGCTCCAAGAGGCCTCCCTGGCGGATTGCCCAAACACGACCTTTGTGACCTCCGTTGCGGGAGCCGGACCCGGCCGTCTGGCGGGTTGGCCGTTCACCTGATCGCGCCTCAGTGCTGCTGGACCGAATGCTTCCGCATGGATGCGATCATCGTTCACCTGGAAGGCGCGCAGCCCGGCGTACAAAGACTGCATGAAGGCTGGCGGACCACAGAGGTAGAAATCATAGTCGTCGAACGGCAGATGCGCCTTCAGCAGACTGGCATCAATGTGTCCCAAAGCGTCATACTTCCCTTCATCCGACGGCTCCGGTGCACTCAACACTCGAACATCCCGTATGCTGCCTTCGCCGCGCTCAACCAAGGACACGATCTCCTGGTCGAAAGCACGCTCGGCCGATGTCCGGGAAGACCGGAAAAGCCATATCGGTCTGCGGTAGCCAGTGTGGGTACCTACCTTAACGACATGGTGCAGCATGGACAGCATCGGCGTGATGCCAATGCCGGCAGCCAGCAGAACAGCAGGTCGGCCCTGCTCCACCGGATCGATGCAGAAGCTGCCTCCAGGCGCCAGTGCCTCGATATCGTCTCCAGGCTTCAGGCTGTGCAACAGCTGTGATCCCTTGCCCTCTCGTTTGACACTCAGCCGATAGAATTCTTCCGAGGGTGCGCTTGATATCGTGTAGCTTCGTCGCACAAAGCTTTTCTTGTCGGCAATCCGGATTGGAAGATGCTGGCCGGCCTTGTGCGGGACCAGTGCCTTTCCGTCTACGGGGCTGAGATTGATCGACCTTATGGTCTCGCTTTCGACAACAACCTCGTTGATCCGCAGGCGCCTCCAGACCTTGGCTGGCCGGGCAGCCTCCATAGGCTGTTCCGCTTCGGTCCAAGTCCCTGTGACCAGGCTATCGGGTGAATATCTGTCTTCTGCAAAGGTCCAGCGGAGCGGCAACACATCACGCCGCCACACAACCTTTTCCGGAAAGACCCGCCAAAAGCGCTCTGCACCCTCAAACCCCGCAATTTCAAAGGAATCAATGATCTCGACCTTGCCGCTTATCTGCAGCATGCCGCCCGTGTGGTGATCAACGAACAACAGGCCAGCGCGCGGGTTGACGACAAAGTTGCCGAGGGTGTTGAAAAACAGGTTACCGTTGAAGTCCGGTACGGTCAGCGCTCCATCTGCATCAATGCGCACGAAACCGGGCCGACCTCCCCGATGCGACACATCCACCTGGCGCCCCTGCCCACCCTGATCTGCATAGGATGCGACGAAGAATGTGTCCGCGTTTGCGATGAGCGCACACGCCTCTTCGTTCAGTGCATCTGAGATGATCGCTGGTGTGGGCGTATTCCAGGCCGGATCGCGAACGAATTCGAAATGACGGCTCTGGATGTAGCGCGGACAGTTGCCGAAACTTTGCACGACACCAACCTCGAAGCGTCCGTCGCTCTGGCGTTGAACAGTACCGTTCAGACGGTTCCGGCGCCGGGTGACGAAGTCGACCCCCACCAGACCAATGGGATCGCCGTTTTCCATCCCACTTTCAGCCGGATCAGCCCAGTCGCGACGGGCCTCGATTGCAAGCATCAGCGGATCAGGAGAATGAAGGAAC
Source organism: Agrobacterium sp. RAC06 (assembly GCF_001713475.1). NCBI lineage: Bacteria > Pseudomonadati > Pseudomonadota > Alphaproteobacteria > Hyphomicrobiales > Rhizobiaceae > Agrobacterium > Agrobacterium sp. RAC06. Next base: position 27,853 of record NZ_CP016500.1, on the reverse strand, counting down.
CCTGGTCGCCCGGCGCGGATGGTTGCCCAAGGCAGACCATCCGGATCGACAGCACCGATCGCGACAAAAGGCAAAAGGGGAAAGAACTCACGATGCTGGTCTAGCAGGAAAGGCCGCAGCACTCTGCGACCGACGACGTCCATCTGATCGAGAACTCCGATGCTCCGCTGCAATTCGAGTTCACCTTCATGCCAAGGCGACGCAACTCGTTCCACACCTTTTGACATTGTCACCTCCATGGGAATGGCGGTCATACCGCCCTCACGTTGTTTTCACGCCCTCAAGCCCGCAACAGTCTTGGGAAATTCGACAAAACCGGCGAGCGCCTCGATGCGAGCCAGCCACTGGCGAACATTTCCATAGGGCATCAGGTCCACATTTCCTTCTGGCGCCCCGACGATGTAGCTGTAGAGCGCCACATCGGCGATTGTCGGCTTGTCCCCAATCATGAACGAATGCTGCTCGAGCTCCTTCTCGATCAACGTCAATATGCGGTGGGCGCGCGCGATAACCTCCTCGGCCCGGAAATTGGCGCCAAATACGGTGATCAATCTTGCGGCACAGGGTCCATAAGCAATCTCTCCGGCGGCCACCGAAAGCCATTTCTGGATCCTGGCAACAGTTTCCAGATCGTCCGGCAACCAGTCTTTGCGACCGAGCTTCGTCGCGAGATAGACAAGGATGGCGTTGGAATCGTTCACCACAAACCCGTCGTCATCAAGCACGGGTACCTGGCCGAACGGGTTCAGCTTCAGGTATTCCGGGGTGCGGTGCTCTCCGTTGGCAAGATCCACTTCGATGAGCTCAGCCTTCTGACCAAGCAGTGAGAGGAAGAGGACAGCCCGATGGGCGTGGCCTGAAAGCGGCAGGTGGTAAAGCTTCATCTCAGAACTCCTGGTTTCAACACTTGGCTAAAGCTGAACACCACCCTATTGGCTTCCACAAAATTGCAGTAGATAGAGTTCTCGATAGCCAACCTCTCAAGTTCCGGAAGGAAGCATGGATCGTATCGACGCAATGCGTGTCTTTATCAAAGTCGTCGAAACAGGCAGTCTGTCGGCTGCAGCCAGAGCTCTCCACTCGCCGTTGCCAACCGTCAGCCGTAAGATTTCCGATCTTGAGAAGCTGCTTGGTGTGGCACTGCTGACGAGAACGAACCGCAACGTTGCGCTGACGGATGCTGGGCGGGAGTATTTAAGCGCAGCTCGAGATATTGTGGATCGCGTCGAACAGGCTGAGCGGGAGGCTTCAGGGGAATATCTTACCCCAAAAGGCGATCTGAACATCACCGCTCCGATCGTCTTTGGCCGACTGCACGTGCTCCCCGTGGCCATCGATTTTCTGAAGGCCTTTCCCGAGATCAATTTGAGATTGACCCTCAACGATCGGAACAACAATTTGGCAGAGGATCATATCGACGCCGCTTTGCGTATCGGTGAGCTCGCGGATTCCAGCTTGATGGCGCTCCGTCTCGGACTGGTGCGATACACCGTCTACGCCAGCCCAGAGTATCTGACCAAACATCCCGCACCCATCAGGCCGGGCGACCTCAAGGCCCATCAATGCATTGCATTCGAAGGCGTGCGATCATCGAATGCGTGGCTGTTCCGGGATGGGAAGAAGAGCCTTTCCGTAGAAATCAATCGCCGCTTGTCGGTCAATACCGCCGAGGCCGCGGTTGACGCAGCGGTTTCTGGTCTGGGGCTGACACGGGTCATGTCCTATCAAGCCAAAAACATGGTTGAGCAGGGACTTCTAGAGCCTGTCCTGGAACAGTTTGAGCTTCCGGCGTCACCTGTGCAGTTGCTGTACCTGCCAAACCCCATTCTGCCGCTCAAGCTCCGAGCCTTCTTAGATTTCGCCGCGCCCAGGCTGCGCGCAGCGCTTAGATAACGCCGGCAAGGCATGTTTGTGACACCATATCCCCATGGACCTCACCGCCCCATACCTCATGCCATCAAGAAGCAGCATGACCATCTGTTCATCATGCGCGACTGCACTCTATCCCGATAATCCCGCATTCGCTGAGACCGTCGCCAAGCGGACATCCGGAACGGCACCGCATGGGGCATCGAGACGAAGTCGCCACGACTCGCTCCACCTCCAAGCACCATTCCGAGTCTCGATTCCTTGGGATGGGACACTTAGCTTCTTAAGCCCACGCTCCTGAGCGGAATCGAACGGTCGGCCCATTTATTTCTTAGGAACTGAGGGGCAAGGGATCGGTACCTTCACTCAGAATTGCGAGATATCGCTGATAGCTGAAAACGCGGCCGCGTTTGCGGCCGGTTACCTCATTAACGATGCCCAAACGCTCAAGATCAGCAAGTGCGGCATTGACCGTTGGCGCGGAGAGACCCGTGATCTGAACAATCTGGTTCGCTGTGTGAAAAGGATTCTGCTGGAAAAGCTCGTGAATACGAAGGGCCGACCCTGCTCTATCGCTCTCCATCGTGATCCGCTCCCGATCTTCCTTAAAGAGATCGACGATCTGGGTCGCAGCCTCAAACGCTCGATTGGCAGTGTCGGCAACGCCGGCTAGGAAAAAGTCCAGCCAAGCTTCCCAGTTTCCCTGGTCGCGAACCTCCTGCAATAACCGGTAATATTCTCTCCTATGGGACTTTAGAAAAAGGCTGAGGTAGAGCAGCGGCTTTCGCAGAACCCCGTTCATGCAAAGATATAGGGTTACAAGCAGGCGGCCGATACGCCCATTACCATCGAGAAATGGATGGATCGTTTCGAACTGCACATGCAGTAGGCCAGCCTTGATGAGTGCCGGCAAGCGCGATTGATCCTCATGCATGAAGCGCTCGAACGCATCCAAACAAGCGGCCATCTCAGTGACGGGTGGCGGTACGAAGAGTGCGTTACCGGGGCGCGTTCCGCCAATCCAATTTTGCGAGCGGCGGAACTCTCCTGGATCCTTCGTGCCTCCTCGCCCACTCTGCAGGAGCCTAGCATGCATCTCGCGGATGAGACGCAACGACATGGGCAGCGTTTCCAGCCGCTCCAAACCATACATCATGGCGTCAACATAGTTGGAGACTTCGCGGATATCATCAACCGGCTGCCCCGCCTGAGCTTCGGTCTCAAACCGCAAGAGATCGGAAAGCGTCGACTGTGTGCCTTCAATCTGCGAGGAAAGAACGGCTTCCTTTCTCACATACATATACAAAAACAACTCCTGTCGCGGCAGGAGCATTGTGATGCCATCCAGGCGTCCTAGCGCCCGCTCTGCTAGGCTGAGACGCTCAAGCAAAGAAAGCACATCGATCGCCGGCTCGGGTGGCAATGCTGGGGGCACGAACGCCCGCACTGTTTCACTGGCGGCGACCGTCTCGACGAAACGACCCAGGCGGTTTTTGGATTGGGAATCAGACATAACCAAATATCAGTCGCGTCCGTTATTTAAGCAAGACGCATTTCATTTAATTAACTGACAAGCCAAGATAAGCGCGCTTAATTAACGCATCGACATTGCACTTCTGAACTTTGATCGGGGCAACATCGGCGCTCAATATGATGAACACGCGCCACAAGAGCTTCTCATGCCTAGATTTCTGCGGCAGCGCTGCGGCGAGCCCCTGTGAGGATTGAGGTTCGCAAAACCTCCTGTGGGCTGTTTGCTCGAAACGCCTGATGATCGGCTTCAACCGTCCCAACGCTTTCCATGCGCGAGGCTTCTAGCTGGCTGCGAGATGAAAACGAAAAAGGGCCTACGACCGAGGCGCTGGAGGATCCAGATCTGCTCTCCGGTGTCGTCGATGCGCCCCCTCGGCTTGCGATGGAGATGGCAGACCTCATCCGCTTCAAGACGTCGACACTGACCGCGATAGGCTACCGCAGGAATGGCGTCTGGAATGAGGAGACAGCCAGCCAGAAGATCGAACATCTCGGCCTGATGTTTGGGGCACTTGCGGCATCCCCGAACGGGGTTGTCAAAGGTCGAGGCGTGCCGCTCAGCCAACTCACCTTCGGTCTCCTGATCTTCCCTGGCGTGTGGGACTGGTATTTGCAATGGCGCGAGCGCCGTCGCGGCTTCTTCACGAAATGGGAGGAAGACATGCTGATGGTGGCCATGGCCCTCACTCGCGCTGAAGTCGACTGGATCCGCCAACATCCCGAACTGTTGCGCAACGTGAAGCCGATCGAAGGACTGATCACGACAGACGAGATTGCGGCTGCTCGTCGAGATTGGCACGGTGCATGCGAGGACTTCCATCGCCATACAGCCAATCGATCAAAAGAAATCCAGCGGGTGATGCGGGTCCACCGCGATCCGTTCGAGCCTATCATGTGCGTGCTCGAGGCAGATAGCCCGCTCGCTGAATATCGCAAGATCACCGAGGAGATCTTTAAGCGAACGCCCGATGAGCACCGTTACCCGAGAGTAGCCGCCGAGGCCGTCCGTTCGTTCCTGATGCTAAGGCTTGGCTTACATCTCGGCCTCAGGCAGAAAAACCTTCGGCAATTGCTGGTCTGCCCGCGCGGACAATTCCCGACGGCAGAACGCCGGCTCGAAGACATGAAGCGCGGCGAACTGCGTTGGAACGAACGGGAGCGTGGGTGGGAGGTCTTCATCCCGTCCAACGCCTTCAAGAACTCGGGCTCATCTTTTTTTGGGCAGAAGCCTTTTCGTCTGGTGCTGCCGGATCTTCTTGATCTCTACACCTATCTCAATGCCTATATCGAGCGGCATCGGAAGGTGCTGCTGGGGCGAGCGCCCGATCCGGACACGCTTTTCGTCAAAACTGTCAAAACGCCCAGTATCGATGCGGCGTATAATCAGACAACATTCTACGAGGCCTGGCGGTTGGCGATCCAGCGCTACGACATATAGAATCCATATACCGGCCGCGGCGCGATTAAGGGTCTGCTACCGCATGGCCCCCACAATGTCCGAGACGTGCTCGCCACACACATCCTAAAGCAGACAGGATCCTATGAGCAGGCAAGTATGCCATCCAGGACACGCCTGACGTCGTGCAGCAGCACTACGGACGCTTTCTGCCGCAGGACAAAGCAGCATTGGCGGCGCGGATCCTCAATCAGGTATGGGAGGCAGCGTAGTGTGGCGGATGCGTCGCTCATCCCATTGCAGGCATATGCGCAAAATGTCCGCGTCCGTCTAAGGCACGGCCTATCGCCTCCGCCTTGAACAGAATCGCACTCTCGGCACCCTATTTGTCTGAGCCACTTCCAACGAGATCAGCAGCTTGGCATTCAATTTCAAGTACGGTCTATTCGCCAAAAGGAAGTTCAATTTCTTCGCGGTTTTTCTTTGCGCCGTCGATTAGGACCATTTTGAACCGGTCTGCATCTGGTGCCGGCAGCATCCCCGCCCCAATTCGGATAGCGTCTTGCCACGCAGGGCCGCGCTCCCATGCTTCGTTGTAGACGAGGGCCAAATCGGCGGAGCGCCTTGTCTGCTGCAGCGCCTCAAAAAGCAGCGCAGCCTGGCGAATGTCCTTCTCGCGCTTCGCTGGCCCTTGCCCGTCAGTGTGCCGACGGCTGGCGACGATGAGCTTATGGACGGCATACCGAGCCGGATCAGGGACAACGACTGGGATGCCGCTTCGGTGGAGCAGGATTGTCCTTACCGGTTCCCTGATGAGAAAGTCCAGAAAGCGTAGTGGATCCGCGCTGGCACCGCCAAGAGCAGGCATCTTCGCCGGCTGATCTACGTAGTCGCCCGAGCCACGGTTCGATGTCAGGAATTCAACTCTGTAGCCGTCGGCATTCTGAAACGCTGACGAGGCCCCTGATCCCGATCTATGTGGAACGGGCCGGAAACTGGCGTCGACGTCCTGCAGCAACTCCACGATCGGAGGCAGACTATCTTCAACTTCTCGACTGATGGCATAATCCTGAGCGATGTCCGCATCGCCGGTCAGTATGGCAGCCATTGGAAGGCGCACGCCCAGCAGCCCTGAATAGCATTGAAAGGCCACCGTGCCGATGAGAACGCCACGGAGTCGAAAGAGCCCCCCATCGGCAAGAGCTTCGACAATGTCGCCCGACATGGCGTCGGGGGAAATCATCCCACCTTCGCGCGTCAGGGTATTTACCAACCGCCTGCGAGCGCGTAGGTCGTCCTTGTCCCGCTTATGGTCAGATACGCGTTGTGCTATATCCGGATCTTCAGCAGGACCAACATATCGACGTTTGGTACCACCGTGTCCATCCGGGATGTCGAAATACCAATACTTGCGCCCCTTGATGTTCGCGGGGGTGAATCGCCCCTCTGGAGGGAAATCAGCCGTCCAAGCGGCGTCGAGCGAGCGCTGACCTAGCTCGGCGAGCATAGTCTGGTACATGAGGTCGACGGATTTCATAAGCTCGACTCCGGCGTTATACTGTTTTTCAAAAACAGTATAACGCTCGAAAGGATCGGTCGCAATACGGGACGCGAGTTCTACTCCTTGAAGGGATAAGAACCGACGACCCACCATAACTTCGGATCCAAGCCGGCAGATAAGCGAACCAGATCATGCATCTGGTTCACTTGGAATGTCCGGAAGGGGCCAAAAGCCGAATGGCAGCTTTTGGACTATTGATTTCCATTGAGAGCTGACCCGGCCGTAACTATAGCTCGTGGATTCGGAACGACGATCGGCCGGCCAGTTCGCGCACGGCGTCAAATCCTTCGAGCCGCTCAAACAGGCGCGTCGCCGCCCAGCGGGACAGATGGCTGCCCCGAGCCGTTGCCGGCACGGCGTCCTCGAGCAGCCTTCGAATGACGAGACCGGCGTCCTTTGTCCGGACTTTCGGCGCTGCGGCGAAAAGCGCGCCCGCGCACCGGATGATCTCGTTCGCCGAGCGCAGGGCGCTGCCCGCCCTTCCGACCACGGCCAGGCAGACGGCGCGCGGAAAAGCGGGTTCACCCGGCCGCAACCCGTCCCCTGCCACTGAGCGTCCGGAACGCCGGGCCATTGCGCTCGGCCATCAGCAACGGCATGGGAAACGGCCATTTCAGCATTGTCGCGACGAGCATGTCGGCCAGTGCCCAAGCGAGCGGCTCGGCGTCCGGGCGGTCATGGTAGATTGCGCAAACGAGGTCCGCCGCGGCAAACGGTACGGTACGCCATAGCCGAGCCCGTTATGACGCAAAGGCCTTGTGATCCGCCCGGCCGTGTTCCCGGCATTCCACGGCTTTAGCCAGGTCAGATCCCCCTTTTTTCAGATCGGCAATGATCTTGTCTGTCACTTGGGCGTAAACATCGTTTCTCATGTCCCTTTTCCTTTGATCGGGTTGCGCATGCAACCGATCTGCCCCTCTGGCGAAGAGCGGGGGGAGCCCGTCCAGACCCAAAGGCGTCCGGGGTGGTGCGGGCGCAAGGCGCGAGCCTGAGCCACGGCCCGGACGGCTTTGCCCGAAGGGTTCAAGGTCTTGACGGGTGATGGGGCGCCAGCCCCCTTCTCATGAAGAGTATGTATGTGAAGCCATCGTCGCAGTTCTTTTGAAGCGAGGAGACGTCGCGGCTCGCATTGACATCCAAAGGCTTTGCCTCGGGACGAACGGACGTTTCGAGCTGCTGCATCTGATCACCCGGAAGCTAAGCCCGCGCTCAGATGATGATCCGTTCCTGAGGAGGGCGTGGCGCCACGCCTGTCGTTGCGCAATCAATCCAACATCTGGTGGCTCTGCACAAAATGTCAGATATGACCTATAAATAATCATAAAACGTCGAATATGACTTATAACTGTAACGCGATGACCGTCTCATCGCTGTGAAACGCTGGCTCATACTCACGAGCCAGCGCGCCAGAAACACCGACGCTCCGGAACGCGTCTCGCCATTCGTCCGAGATGCCCCGAGCGATGGTGCGGATCATATCGCGCGCCTCCGCCTCCGGGATTTCGAAAAACGCGCAGGCTTCCAGGGCAAGTTTGATCGACCGGTCATGGGGGCCACCCTCGAGGATCGCCGTCTCGAGATGCGCGTTTCGGTCCGGCGCCGGGTTCACGTCAAATACCGGCGACAAGCGCCACCGGCCCGCCCCCGCATAGAGGAAGCCGTGATTTTTCAGGTGATCGTCCTTGTTGGAGACGAGGATGGTGAAGACAAGTCGGCGGTAGAGCTCGCGGAAATCGGCCACGGGATCGGGTGAATGAGACCGCATGAAATCGACGATCTCGGTATAGGAGCCGAGTTCCGAGCCCGTCTTGCCGAGCGCAGTGCGGGCGGAGATGTAGGGTATCCGTGTCGCTCCACGCCGATCAAAGCGCTGGATGAGGGCTACTGGAAACGGGCTATCCGCCAACTCCAGCCGCGCCTCGGGAGCGCGGATACCGCAGGCCGCCGCCAGGCGAAGGGTCGCGACCTCTACCCGCTCGATCGGATGCTGATCATGGACGGAGGTAAACTTCGCCAGCCACAGCGCATCGCCGTCGCTGATATTGGCCTTGGGGCGAGCGCCACCGGAGCCGCCGGCCCCGGCCAGCGCCTGCATGTCCTCAGGGCTGATATCCTTTCCCTGCTCATAGGCCCGGGCGATCGCTGTGATGGTTTCGAGGTTGATAAGACGCGGGACGGGCTGAATTGCCTTACCCCGAATGACCTCGCCCTTGTCGTCCAGAAAGCGCAACGCCCCTTGTCGGCAGGCATCGTCCGAAAGGGTAAGATATTCGAATTCATTCAATCCATTGCCATAGGCGCGTTCCAGCAGCCTGCGCCCCCAACTGTCGGGGGCTGCATCAGCGAACACACCTGCCAACGCGTCACGCATGTTGCCGGGCTGGCCCGAGGTATGAAACGGGCCCGCCTCCAGTGAAAAATCTGGCTGAATGGCGAAACCGCGAGGACTGTCGATCCAGGAAGCAGAATAGGTGAATGTTGAAAACTGCCGCGGCCCGACATGCGTGAACCGCAATTGGCCGGCGGGCGTCAGGCTTTCGCCAAGAGCCACATTGGCGACGAAGTCTGCCATCAGAACGAAACCCCGTCGGGGTCCACGATATCCTGGTGCTCCTGTGCAGTCTCGGATTGAGCCTTCTGCTTCCGGAGTGTCGCCGCAAAAGATCGCCCCCGACGTGGCCCCTGTTCCGTCGATAGTGCCAGGCCAAGATCATCCTTGCGGACATCGATGAGGTCGGCAAGGCGTTCCAGAAGGCCAAGGACAAGCAGCACATCGGCAAGTGTCCCGATGGCGACGCCGGGATCGCCCCGTTCAAGGCGGGCAATGGAGCTTGGCGATGTTCCGGCACGCATGGCGAGATCGGCGATGGCTATGCGCCGCCGCAACCGCGCGTGTCGGACATCCTGTCCCAGCCGTTCAAGGGCTGGCTTCACTTTGGGAGAGCCCATCTCTGTCTTCCAAATCTGAATTAGTAAAATGGATAAATTGTCATATATGACTGATTATGACTCTCGTCAACAGGTCTGCCTGGGTGCACGTCCTGGTCGTGCGAACCGTGTTGCGAGCGCCGCCATTCTTCAGAACATATTTCAAGCGATGAACGCGCGAGGCAATTCATCTGGAATCGGAAGATTACATTCAAGCCATTGCCACGGCTCAGCGGAGATCAGCAGCCTCCGCGCTAGGCGGTCCATCTCAACAAACAGAATGAGGCCGGTCCCGTTCAGACCTTCGGCACATAATCAAGACCCGGGTCAATGCGAGCTGGACGTCCCGCCAGAAGCAGCTCGCCGATACGTGGCGCGCTGCGCGCGATGACTTTGCCGCCCTTGACGACGCAGAGCCGGGTTGGCTTCAACCTGAGCGCCTCGATCACGTCGGCCGCCTGCAGGATCACGAGGTCGGCCTTGCACCCGACCTCAAGACCATAACCTTCGAGCCCCATTATTCTCGCCGAATTGACGGTCAATGCGTCGAAGATCTGCTTCTTGTCCTCGATGCCACCCATCTGCGCCAAATGGATCGCCATGTGACCGACTTCGAGCATGTCGGCTGACTGCAGCTTCTGCGGGATGAGTGAGTTCAGCGCTTGCGGATACATTTGCGAAGAGCGTTACTGGCTTTTTTGCCATCCTTCCAGCTCATCCGAAACACTTCTTTCCCATCAATAGCGATGACGAACCTTTGCTCGTTCCGCATCCCGGAAAGGGCCGCTGGCATGCTCGGAACGGCAAAAATCAATGTTCCCACGCCTGGCATTTCTGAACTCGCCGGCATGTTGTAAATGCGAACCGTTGCAGGACGCCCGTCGTCTTGCGTGAGTGAAGCAGAAATTTCTCTGAACGCTTTTGGACGTGGAATATCCTTGCCGACAAACATCAGTAGGCCGCCATCCCAGCTCTTGTCGGCGCCCGTGAGCGTGACGGAGCCGTGGAGATTAACATAAGTTGCCGCACAAAACTCTCCAGGTTGGGCTTCAGCTCGGGCCTGATAATGATCCCAGTAACCTTGCCAATAGCGCATAAACACGGGGTCTTTGCGCAGCCTTTCTACGGTTTCGTCATCTTGTCGCCTCTGTTCAAGCTGGGCCTCCTGTTCCGGTGTTAAAGTATAATCCCGAGACAGTTGGTAGGACGGTCCGTCATCGATGCCTGCACTAATCCTTCGCTGAACGTCGGCGTAAAACGCTTGTGCAGAACTCTCACTGGCCATCTCGTTAAACGACTGTGCCTGTAAGGAAGTTGCAAATTGTAGGGGTAGGAGTGCACTCACAACAGCAATAGACGACTGTATTATCGAATGGGATATCAATAGTTTGCTTAGCCGCATGATATGAGCCTTTACTTCAGCAATCCCTGAACGACGTTTTGTTACTGTGTATATCTGCAACGACGGATATTTTGCGGAATTGGTTGTCACGTAAAACACCAAGGACAACGATGCTTCTCATATCGAGTCAAAAGACGCGATTATTCATCTACAAAACAGCGCTCATGAACTAGCAAATCCGGCACCCCAATGCGCTAGTTGCTTGTAATATTCTTTAACCTTGATGCGAAACTCAGTAAATTCGCAACTAACGAATTATTCCAAATTCAGAAAGCAAAAGAATCATAGTTTCATCGCTGCAGTGAGAATATAATGCCTGTCTGTCTTTACGTGCACAGACCACCCCTGCTTCCCGCATCTTGCCCAAATGCTGGGAAATAGCCGATTGGCCCATTTTCATATCAGCCGCAAGTTCGCCCACGGACCACTCCCGCTCGATGAGCCGAAGAAGAACGCCGAGCCGTACAGTGTTCGATAAGACCGTGAACACGATGGTGGCGTTTTTCCAGCAAGGGGCCGGAATTGCTCTGGCGGCTCTGTGGCGCAAGGCCCCTCGATACGATCTTCAATGCAATGCCTCCAGTTGCTATTCTTATTTACGCTTTATGGGATGACGCCGAGCTGGCGGTCAGAAAAGACGCACTTCCTACTGGTCGTCCTCATCCGTCTGTTGGTCAGTTCGGCGGCCATATGCTGGTCCTGCCATCTTTCTCAAAGAACAGCCTTTGGTCGGTCTGTAGGCAGCAGCAGTACCAATTCGTCGCGAGGCCCGACGGGACATTATCGGGCCTCGCTTCTTGTCGGCTCCCCACTGGGCGTGGATGCCTGAAGCAGATTGGGCACTAGCCCAGGCGGCGAGCGACAATGAAATGACGCGGGGGTCGGCGCGGAAAATCACCGACCTCGATGAGCTGAAAACCTTGGGCCCGTATACGTGCCTGAAGGGTTCTTCGTGTGAGGAACAGAACTTGGGGGGCCTTCCCCATACGCGCCATCATCGCCACGACAGGCTTCAGAAGGAGAAAACTGGAATCTGCCAGACAAGGCGTCTTAGAGATGAAGAACCCTCCCGGTCGGACGCGTCCTGCAACTGCGGCAAGCGCCTCATCCAGATCCCGCACTAGATGCAGAACATTAAAGGCGGTAACCACATCAAATGTGCCGACAGGCAGATGCTCGCGGGATATTGGCGCGACTTCAAAGGTGACATTTTGTGGCGCATCGGGAACCTCGAGCTTCTGCCGGGCAATCCGGATCATGGCCTCCGATACATCACAGGCTGCTATTCGTCTTGCTGACCGTGCCAGAAGCAAGGCACTCGTTCCTGTTCCGCAGCCAACCTCCAGAACACGGGAACCTGCGTTCAAAAAGCTGCGAGTCCGCTCCAACGTATACTCAAAGGATCTCATATCCTTGATTGGGTCGCGGGCATACTTTTCCGCGATCTGATCCCAAAACGCTGCATCTGCGGTCATCCGTCTCTCCAATGGTGGGCTGGAGTTCAATTAGCTTCATGCGATAGTTTTGGGAATTGCGCTTTAACGTTGAAGTGATATGCATATTTGCATGAATTGGAACAAACTGACTTTTGACTGGAACCAGGCACGCGCGCTCGTAGCTGTTGCCGACCTAGGCTCGCTCTCAGCGGCGGGAAATGCGCTGTGTTTGACGCAGCCGACCATCGGACGTCAAATCGCTGCACTGGAGGCGGCGCTCGGGATTGTGCTGGTCGAGCGTCGCGGCAGAACACTTGTGCTGACGGACACGGGGCGCCAAATCGCAGATGCAGCCAGATCCATGGCTGAGGCAGGGATGCGACTCAGTTTGGTCGCCTCTGGCCAAGCAAATGGCGTATCAGGTCCGGTCAGCATTTCTGCCACCGACATGTTTGCTCACTACCTGCTACCAGAAATCCTGCGCCATTTGCACTCGATTGCACCGGGGCTTGAGATCGAAGTGATAGCCTCGAACGAGATCAGCGACATCAGGACACGTGAAGCGGATATCGCAATCCGTCATGTGCGCCCCGTTGACGGAGAATTGATAGGGCGGCTACTACGACAAACAAGCGCCCATCTTTACGCGGCTCGTAGCTATCTAGATGCCTATGGACGCCCTTTGAATTTAGGTGACCTCGCTGGTCAGCGCTTTGTTGCCTACGGAAACAAAGGCGACATGGTCCGACACCTGCAAAAGCTCGGTATAGACGTCAAAGAAGCCAATATGTGCTTCAACTCGTCAAATGGAACCGTCGCATGGGAAGCTGTTCGCAAAGGATTTGGATACGGGTTCATGGCCATCGACTTCATTCCATTCGCCCCTGAGGTAGAGGCGGTCTTGCCTGAATCCATCTGTGTCGAATTTCCGATATGGCTCGTAACGCACCGCGAACTCCACAGCAGTACCAGGATCCGTCTCGTGTTCGATGTACTGACTAAAGCGTTGTCTGTTTTGCCATCAGGGCGAGTGGGGCAACTGGTGGGCAAAGCCTGATCAGTGTCATCCGAGCATATCCATCGGCAAAATGGCTACTGATAGCGCCACTGCCACGACCTATTTGCTCTCGTCAACTCGACTGCCCGGTGCCGATACCGTTCCCGGATATGTGAACGAGGGGAGTGCGTCGCAAAACTCCATCGCAAGGTGCAGACTTTTGCGAGGGACTTGCGCGATAGAGATTGTTCTCAAAGGTCAACCGATCCGCTTCGCTTCACAGTGTCAGTATTTGTGCGACATGACCCGTTACCCGCGAGCCCGCAAGGCGGCCGTTACAGGCAGGCGGGTTGCGGAAAGAGCAGGCAAAGCGCCGCCGACAACACCGATTGCCAAGCCCAGAAGACCTGCTGTCAGCATCACATAGCCATTCATTGTCAGCTGGAACGACAGGCTCGCATTGTTGGCGCCAACGGTACTGGCTTGCCAGCCGTTGAACACCAACCATGACGCGATCAGGCCGGCGGTGACCCCTAGCGCTGCGAGCGCAACGGCCTCAACCCATGTCGCAATGAAAGCGGAAAAACGGCTGAAGCCGAGCGCTCGTACAGTGGCGATTTCGACCGTCCGATCAGACACCGAACTCATCATCGTATTGAGCGCCCCGGCCGTTGCGCCGAGCGCCATCAGCAGAGCCAGCGGCCATCCGAACAGCCGAATGAGATTAGCCGTTCCGGCTGATTGCGCGGCATAGAGATCAGCTTCGGTCACGACATTCAAAGGCGTATCGGAGATGGTTGCGAGAGCGGCTCTCAGTGTACCGATCGCATCAATCTCCTCAAGCCGCAAGCGAAGGCTCTGCACTTCGCCCTGCCGGTCGAAGGCGGCGCGAACCGCGTCGAGGTCGCCCCATATTTCGGATTCGAACGCACTGCTACCTGAGGAGAATTGACCGACCACCGTCCAGTTGACGGAGCCCAGCCGCACTGATTGCCCGATCGCAAGCGCTGGGAACGCGGCAGCGATCTGCTTTCCGACGACGATCTCGCGCGCACCCGGTCCTGCAAAGCGCCCTGTTGTCAATGTGATCCCATCCCTCAAGACGGGGCCGGTCGGGTCCATGCCCCGCAGCGCCAGCATCTTTGTCTGGCCAGTCTTGTCATCGGCCTTTTCGACGGGCACGACGATTTCTCGTGACACAATTAGGTTACCCGCTGAACCCCGTGCAGCGCCTATGTCGCCCCGCATCGCCTCGATGGTGCGGATGACGCCGGCCGGCACATCGGAGCCGGTCTCCTGATTTGTACCGCCTCCAAGGATCACGGCCACGGTCGGCGAACCGGCGCTTTTCAACGCCGTCTCGAAGCCGGCGGCCATTGAGAGAAAGCCGGCCAGCACGCAGACGACGAGCGCGACGGAAAAGGCCATGGATGCCGCGATCGCCGAGCGACGTGGCAGGCTCAGGAGGTTTGCTCTGGTCATGACGAGCACTTGCTTGAATTGGGATGACATCTTCTTATCTCGCTCTAAAGGCGGCCGTGATCGGTGTGCGCATGGCGTTTATGGCAGGTATCAGGCCGGTGACGAGCCCAAGCACGGCGATGAGTGAGGCGGCCTTGGCCAGCACCGTCATCGAGAAGACGAGGCCGAGCGCCGGTCCGGTCACCACTGTGGCAAGCTTTGCCAGGACAAGGCCAAGCGTGCCGCCGAGTGCAAACAGAAAGAGTGTCTCGCCGAGGACAAGAATGAAAATGCGCTTCCGTGAGAAGCCCAGGGTTTTCAGGACACCGATTTCGAAGGTGCGTTCGCGCACCGCAAACATCATTGTATTGATGACGATCATCAGCAAGGTCACGAAAGCGGCGCCAATAACTAGATTGATGATCAACCCTACATCGGCATATTGGCGCAGGAAGCCTTCCAGGAACTGCTTTTCCGATTGAGTGCGGGTAGGTGTCGCCGAATTGGCGAAGAGGGCATCGATACGCGCTGCAAGCGCGCCAGCGGAAGTACCCGGCGCAGGCCGCACGACGAAGGCATCGACGGTATCCGTGCCCCGCGAACGCGCCGTATTGATGTAATCGTAGTTTGCCAGCATGAAATAGGTGTCGGTGCTGGCGGTCTCGCCTTCGAAAATGCCGGCGATGTCGAAGCGCCAATCGCGGGTTCCGTCTTTGCGCGCGGTCTGGAAAGATGTGACCGTGATGCGCTGACCAACCGACCATCCCTGTGCTTCCGCGAGCGCACGGCCCACCAACACTCTTTCGCGCGCCTCCCCGAGAGCTGAAACTAGTTCCGGCGTCAGGCCAAGCTCCTGGCCGTTCACCTTTGCAATTAGTGCCGGATTGCCAGCGCTCACGCCCACCACGTTCTTCTCGAAAGTCACGTAGCCGCGCATGCGTGTCATGTAAGCGACCGAAGCGATACCGGGTTCGGAGGCGATGCGTGTCATAGCGGCCATTGGCAAGGCTTGCGTTCGCCCTGCTGTGCTCATGACACCCAGGAGATCATCACTGGCGCCGGTCGTTCCCTGTGTGCCATTAAGAAAGCTCGCGGTCAGCCCATAGATCAGGAAGGCGACTGTCACGCAAAAGATCAACAAAAACGTGCGCAATGGCTTGCGCCAGGCGTTGCGTCTGGCGAGGCGGAAGAAGCTCATCAGGCGGTCTCCCTCTCGTCGACGAAACGTCCCTTGTCGAGATGTAAGGTCCGGCGGGCGTGACGTGCGGCCTGCGGATCGTGGGTCACCATCACGATGGTCTTTCCCAGCTCTCGGTTGAGGAGACGCAACATGGCCAGCACGTCGTCTGCGGATTTGCGGTCGAGATCGCCGGTCGGTTCGTCACACAACAGTAGATCGGGATCGGCCGCGATGGCGCGCGCAATGCCGACCCGTTGTTGCTGGCCGCCGGACATCAGCCCCGGATACTGTCGCTCACGCCCCGCAAGGCCCACGAGATCGAGAACCTTGCCGACGCGGATGCAACGCTCCTTTGCAGAGACAGGCTTGAGCAGGAGCGGCAGTTCGACATTCTCCGCCGCAGTGAGCATAGGTAGAAGGTTGTAGAACTGGAAGACGATGCCCATGTTGTGCGCACGCCATGCCGAACGGGCGCTTTCGCCCATCAGGTCCAGTCTGGCGGCGCCAATGGCAATCTCGCCCGCGTCCGGGCTTTCGACGCCCGCCAGCATATTGAGCAGCGTCGATTTGCCCGATCCCGACGGCCCCATGACGGCGACGAAATCGCCTCGCGGGATATCCAGATCGAGATCGTCAAAGATCGAGATTGCCTCTCCTGCGAAGCTGTATCCCTTTTTGACATGTCGAAAACGGATAAAGGGCGTGTCTGTTGGCTGGTCGCTCATGGCTGGGCTTCTCCCACGTAAGGTTGGGATTGTGTCTGGGGTTTCGGAACAGAGATGCGGATGCGTGCCGCCATGTTGGGCCTGATGCCGGCAGGCGGATTGAGGAGTGAGAGCCGGATTCCGACCGTGCCTTTTTCGACGGATGCGACCGGCGCGACCCGCTGCAGCTCGATCTTGAACGGCTGATCCGGAAAACCGTCCAGGACAGCCTCGCCAGGCAAGCCAGGTCGAAGCATCGAGGTATTGGTTTCGGCAACATCGGCGTCAATGACCATGCTGTTCATGTCCGTGAGCGTCAGAAGGCTCTGGCTTTCCCGGACGCTGTCTGCACGGGCAAGGACCGTGTCGCCTACATGGGCGGTCAGCTTCGTCACGGTTCCGGCAAAGGGCGCGCGCACTGTCAGTGAATCCACTTGCTCTTGTGCAATGCGGATTGCGAGTTCGGCCCTGATGACATCCTGGCGAGCCTGATCGACGAAGTTTGAAGCGCTCTTCCAGGCTGCTTCCGCGTCTTCATAGTCCTTTCTGGACGTCGCATTCCGCTGAACGAGCGTGTCGACGCGATGAAGAGCCGCCGCTGTCTGCGCAAGGCTGATTTCTCGTGCAGCTAGGACCAGATCGGCGGAGACCTTGGTCGCCCTAACCTGTTCAAGAGCCAGAGTTGCGCTCGGATCCTTCAGGATGACCAGTGGCTGGCCGGATTGGACACGGTCGCCAAGGTCGATGGCAATGCTGGTGATCTCGCCCTGGTATCTGGCGTAAACAGATGTCGATTGCGGTGCGACCAGATAGCCGGAGCCGGTAATCTCACGTGCGGCTGGCGGCGACGGATTCGCATCAGCAGGCGATTTACCGCTCTCGATCCTATCCTCTTCGAGCGGGATGGACCGAACCGTTGTGGCAGGTTCAAGCGCTCCGAAAAGTGCAGTCTTGATGTCAATCGCAGAGTTCGGGGAGATGAGGATGACGGCCGCAGGAACCACTGCGGCAGTCAGGACGCCTATGATCCAGAGGATCACTTTGCGGCGTGGCTTCGGCGGATCGGTCATCGTCTCCAGGGACAGAGACTTGAGCGTTTCGACGAGCTTCCGGTCGTATTCGTTGAGCGTGTTCATGCCGCAAGCAATGCGGGCTTTACGGGCACCGCTCGACCTCGAACACGTTTTAGACCGTACTGAATCGCGATTTCGGACGTGATGAAGGCGAACTCAGCCGTGATTTGCGCGCTTTGCTCGCCGCTGGGCAGGTGTCATATCGGTCACCCTGCGGAACTCGCGGTTGAAATTGGATTTGGTCTGAAAACCCACATCGAGCATGACTTCAGTGACCAATTTTTTCGTCTCGGCCAGGAGCCTGCAAGCCTCCGCGATACGGAACTCATTGACATATTGCGAGAAATTCTTGCCCGTGGTCCGATTGATCGCGGTCGAAATTTGTCGCGCCGGAATAAGGGCTTTGCGCGCCAGCCGATCGATCCCACGCTTCGTTGTAGAAGAGCGCCAAGTCAGCAGATCGCCTAATCTGCTGCAGGGCTTCAAGAAGCAGCGCAACTTGACGAATATCCTTCTCCGCTTTGCCGACCCCTGACCGTCATTGTGCTGGTGGCTGGCGACTATGAGCTTGTGGACCGCATAACAGGAGGGATCAGGGACCAAAACGGGGACACCGCTTCGGTGGAGCAGCATCGTGCCTTAACCGAATGAGGCCTGTTCCGTTCAGACCTTCGGCACATAATCAAGACCCGGGTCAATGCGAGCTGGACGTCCCGCCAGAAACAGCTCGCCGATACGTGGCGCGCTGCGCGAGATGACTTTGCCGCCCTTGACGACGCAGAGCCGGGTTGGCTTCAGCCTGAGCGCCTCGATCACGTCGGCCGCCTGCAGGATCACGAGGTCGGCCTTGCATCCGACCTCAAGGCCATAACCTTCGAGCCCCATTGTTCTCGCCGAATTGACGGTCAATGCGTCGAAGATCTGCTTCTTGTCCTCGATGCCACCCATCTGCGCTACATGGATTGCCATGTGACCGACTTCGAGCATGTCGGCAGAGCCCATGGAATACCAGGGGTCCATGGTGCAATCCTGGCCGAAAGAAACGTTGAGCCCGGCCGCCATTAGTTCGCGCACGCGGGTGAGCCCGCGCCGCTTGGGGTAGGTGTCGTGCCGGCCCTGCAGCATGATGTTGATCAAAGGATTGGGAATGACGTTGATCTCAGCCTCGGCCATCAACGGGATGAGCTTCGAGACGTAATAGTTATCCATGGAATGCATGGAGGTCAGATGCGAGCCGGCGACGCGGCCCTGCAAGCCATGGCGGATGGTCTCGGCAGCAAGCGTTTCGATGTGGCGCGACATTGGATCGTCGGTCTCGTCGCAATGGATGTCCACCGGCAGACCGCGCTCTGCCGCGAGCCGGCAAAGTGCTTCGAGCGACAGTCGCCCCTCGTCCATGGTGCGCTCGAAATGCGGAATGCCGCCGACGATGTCGATCCCCATGTCGAGCGCTCGCTCCAGTGATCTCACACCCTCGGCCGCGCGGTAGTAGCCGTCCTGCGGGAAGGCCACGAGCTGCAGGGTGATATAGGGCGCCACCCGCTCGCGTACCTCGATCAGGGCTTCTGCCGTGACCAGCCGCGGATCAGAGGTATCGACATGGCTGCGGATGAAGAGCAGGCCCTGCGACACGGCGAGATCGCAGTAGCGCAACGCGCGGTCAACCAGCGCCTCCCTGGTCAGCTGCGGCCGCAATTCACCCCAGAGCGCAATGCCTTCGAGGAGAGTGCCCGACACATTCATCCGCGGCATTCCGAGCGACAGCGTCGCATCCATGTGGAAATGCGGATCGCAGAAGGGTGGACTGACGAGGCGGCCAGTTGCGTCGATTTCCTCGCCGGCGACGGCGTCAAGATGTTTCTCGATGGCGGCAATGTGCCCGCCGGTAAGCCCGATATCAAAACCCTGGCGGCCGTCAGGCAGATTGGCGTTTCGCACGATCAGATCGAACATGGGAGACCTCTTGGCTTCAGCGCTCGCCGCGCCGGTAGGGTTGCATCAGTGCCTGGGGAACGCGGGCGCGGCGCGCCATGACGGCGAGTGCCACGATCGAAAGGACATAGGGGATCATCAGGAAGAGCTGGTAGGGTATGGTTCCGCCAAGCGTCGTTTGCAGACGCAGTTGGAAGGCGTCGAAAAAGGCGAAAAGCAGGGCTCCAATCAATGCCCGCTCCGGCCGCCACGAGGCAAAGACCACCAGTGCAATGCAGATCCAACCGCGCCCCTGCACCATGGTCGGGAAGAAGCTGTTGAAGGCCGAGAGCGTGAGGAAGGCCCCGGCCATGCCCATCAGCGCGCTGCCGGCCATGACGGCGCCGTAGCGGATCACCATAGGGTTGATACCCTGGGCTTCGGCGGCATGCGGGTTCTCGCCGGTCATGCGGATCGCAAGTCCGAGCGGGGTGCGGAAGATGACATAAGCAAGAACGAGCGCGAGCAGGATGGCGAGATAGGTCGGCGGTGTCTGGACAAAGAAGGCTGGACCAACGAAAGGCAGGTCGCTCAGGCCCGGGATCGCAATCGGCTGGAAAGGCTGGATGGTCGGAGGCGTGCCGGCGACGGGCACCAGCAGGCGGAAAACGTAATAACTGAAGCTCGAGGCAAAGAGTGTGACTCCAAGGCCGGAGACATGCTGGGACAGGCCGAGCGTGACCGTCAGAACCGAATGCAGCAGGCCGAACACGGCCCCGGACAGTGCCGCAATGAGGAAACCGGTCCACAGGTCCGCCCCGTTATAGACGGCGAGCCAGCCAATCATCGCGCCGAAGGTCATGATGCCCTCGATGCCAAGATTAAGCACGCCTGCCCGCTCGCAGAGCAGGGCACCGAGCGTGCCAAGAATGAGCGGGGTGGCGATCCGCAGGACCGCGCCCCAGAGGCCGGCAGAGGCGATGATATCGACGACCTCGTTCATCGGCGGATCCTGTACTGAGTGAAGAAGACGGCGATCAGCATGGTGAGAAGCGATAAAGCGACGATGACATCGGCGATGTAGCTCGGAATGCCCATGCTGCGGCTCATCCCGTCGGCGCCAACGAACATCGTGGCGGTGAAGAGGGAAGCGAGTACGACGCCGAGCGGATTAAGATTGGCGAGCATGGCCACCACAATGCCGGAATAGCCGTAACCTGGCGACAGATCGGTGGTAACATAGCCCGTCACACCCATGACCTCGACGGCACCGGCCAGTCCCGCAAGTCCGCCGGAAAGGCAGGCGACGGCAATGAGGGTGCGGCCGAGAGGCACGCCGGCAAAGGTCGCGGCCTGGGGATTGAGACCAGCGGCCCGGGACTGCATGCCAAAGACCGTGCGCGACTGGACGAAGGCAAGCACGACAGCGAGCACGACTGCAATGACGAGGCCAAGATTGAGCCTTGAACGGGCCAGCAGCTTGGGCAGCATGCCGGCATCGGCGACCGGCTGCGACTGCGGCCAACCGAAGGCCATGGGATCCTTCAGCACCGTGTCGATCAGCATTGAGACGAAAAGCACCGCGACGAAATTCAGGAGAAGCGTCGTGACCACCTCATCGACCGAAAAGCGCAACCTTAGCCACAGCGGCACAAGTAGCAGCACCATGCCCGCCACCGCCCCAAGAACAAGCAGCACGGGGATCTGCAGCGCCGCCGGCCAGTCGCCGACCAGCTGCGAGCTGACCGCCGCGACTGTGATCGCGCCGATATAGAGCTGCCCTTCGGCGCCGATATTCCACAGGCGCGCCCGAAAGGCGACAGCCGCCGCAAGCCCGGTCAGGATCAGCGGTGTCGCGCGCGTCAGGGTCTCGGTGGCCGAGAGCCGGGAGCCGAAAGCGCCCTTGAGGATGCCCCAATAGGCCTCCAGGACCGGCGCCCCGGCGAGGGCAATAAGCCCACCGGCAATTGCCAAGGCCGCGACGATGGCGATTAGCGGTGTCGCCACCACGAGCGCTACTGAGCGATGTTCGCGCCGCTCAAACCGCATGGACGACCTCTTTTTCCCATTCGCCGGACATCATCAGGCCAAGCCTGCGCGCCGAAGCTTCCTCTGCCGGGATTGGCGGCGAGAGCCGACCGCCGACGATCGCCTGGATGCGATCGGCAAGCGCCATGACCTCGTCGAGATCCTCGGAAATCAATAGAACCGCCGTTCCCTGCCGCCGTGCCTCCAGGATGCGTTCATGGACGGCTGCCACGGCACCTTCGTCGAGCCCTCGGGCAGGCTGGGCCGCAAGCAGGATGCGCGGGCGATTGATCAGGTTGCGCCCGAGAATGAGCTTCTGCATGTTGCCGCCGGAGAGGAGCCGGATGCGGCTTGCCGGGCTGCCGCCACGCACGTCGAACTGGTCGATGATACGCTGGGCAAGCGCCAGACCCGCAGCACGCTGCACGAGGCCGTTTTTGGAAAAATCCGCCAGGCGCTCGAGAACGACATTTTCCCAGATCGACATCTCTCCGATCACGCCGTCCTTGTTCCGGTCCTCGGGGATGCGGCCAATCCCCAGGGCTACGGCATCGGCGACCGATAGCGCGCCGACCGCCTCGCCGAACAGCAGCAGGTCCCCAGAGGTCTTTGCCAGCGTGCCGGAGAGCAATTGGGCAAGGTTTGCCTGGCCATTGCCGGACACGCCGATGATGCCGAGCACCTCGCCAGCCCGCAGCCTAAAATCGATTGCCTTCAGCCGGTCGACCCCGCCGACACGGACGGTGACGGCTGCGGCCTCCAGCACGATCTCGCCGGGCGTGGAAGCCTCACGCACCGGCCGCGTGACGGTGCGCCCGACCATGAGTTCGGCAAGCTCGGCCTTGCTCGTCTCAACAGCCAGGCGCTCCGCGACATGCCGGCCACCGCGGAGCACCACGATGCGGTCTGCCGTCGACATCACCTCGTCCAGCTTGTGCGAGATAAAGATCAGCGACAGGCCCTGGGCCGCCATGTCTTTCAGCGTCGCAAAGAGCCGTTCCGCCTCGATCTGGGTCAGGACGGCGGTCGGCTCGTCGAGCACCAAAATCCGGGCATCGGTATAGAGGGCTTTAAGGATCTCCACCCGCTGCTGTTCGCCGACCGAGAGATCGCCGAGGCGGGCATCCGGATCGACCTTCAGGCCGAAGCGTTCGGCGATTGAGAGCAGCCGGGCGCGGGCCTGCGTCCGACGAGACCGAAGGGACCAGAGGCTTTCGGTGCCGGTTGTGACATTTTCCAGCACGGTAAGGTTCGGGGCGAGCGAGAAGTGCTGGTGGACCATGCCGATTCCTGCGCGGATCGCGGCACGCGGCTTGCCTGGTGCCAAGTCGCGGCCATCGACGCGCACATGGCCGGTATCAGGAACATAGTGGCCGAACAGGATGCTCATCAGGGTCGTCTTGCCGGCACCGTTTTCGCCGAGAAGAGCGACGATTTCGCCCTTGCCGAGGCTGAGGGATATGTCGTCGTTAGCGAGCGTCTGGCCGAACCGTTTGCTGACACCGGATATTTCGAGAACGGGTGTGTTCATGCGTCCAATCCTGCGACGGGAAAGCGATGCTGCCAGCGGCCATCCTGCTCCAGCACGGCAGCGAGCCGCAAGAGCAATGCATCCGCCCCCATCGGTGCAATCATCTGCACCGGCAAGGGCAGCCCGTGCTCGTCAGCCCCGAATGGCAAAGTGATCGCTGGAAAGCCGGAGGCGTTGGCCAGCGCTGCCAGCGGCGCAAAGGCCGCCATGCGCTCGAAATGCAGGTCAGTGTCGGCATGATCGCTCGGAAAGCTGCCAACCGGCAGCGGTGCCGAGGCCAGCATCGGCGCAATCAGGCAGTCCAGGCCGTCGAACAGCCGCCACAGATCACGGCTGACCAGAACCATGGCATTAAGGCTCTGCCAAAGGCTACGGGCCGACAGGGCAAGGCCCCGCTCGATCACGGCCTGCGTCAGGCGCTCGGTCCGCGTCGCATCGAGATCAAAGTGCGTGATCGTCTCGGCGAGATTGATGCAGACGATGTCGGCAAAAACCCGGCGACTGATCGCGGAGATGGCCTCGATCTGGCTGAAAGCGACCGGCACCAGGACATGACCGTCGCGTTCGAGCCGGCGCGCGGCCTCCTCAGTTGCGGCGGAGCGCTCGGGTTGGGTCGGATGGTCGGAACCGGTCGCGGTGAGAACCCCGATGCGCATCCGTCCTTCGGGAACATCAGCCAACGCGACCGGTGGAAATGGACCGCAGGCATGCCCGCCAAGGACCGCAAGAATGGCTTTAGTATCGCGCACCGAACGGCAGACGGCCAGTTCGGTCGCGATGCCGCCCAAGTGGTTGCCGAAATGCGGGCCGGCCGGCATCAGGCCACGGCTGGGTTTGAGACCGACAAGACCACAACAGGCCGCCGGCACCCGGATAGAACCACCAGCATCCGTGGCATGGGCGATCGACACGATCCCGGCCGCCACGGCCGCGGCCGCCCCGCCAGACGAACCACCGGCGGACAGAGCGGGTGCGAGCGGATTGCGAGTAATCGGACCGATCTCAGGTTCGCTGGCAAGTGACAGGCCGAATTCGGGGCTGGTGGTCAGGCCAAAGAGACAGAACCCGGCGGCGCGGAACCGTCCCGCGAGATCGGAATCGACGTGACCGCCGCGACGCTCAATGAGCCGGGAACCAGCCGCGACTGGAAATCCGGCGAAAGGACCGCCGAGATCCTTGGCGAGCGTGGGCACTCCCCCAAAGGTCATGGGCGGACTGTCAGGATCTGCTGTCGATCGGGCAGTAAAACTACGGGCCGCTTCCAGCCCGAGCTCCGCATCGATATGGGCGATGGCGCCGAATTCCCGGTATTGGTCCGCGGAGGCAAGTGCAGCCTGCATGGCCTCGATGGCGGAGAGGCGACCGGAGCCGATCGCCTCTGCCAGATCCGTTGCGTCTGAACGCATGGACGGGCTTACTTCGGCTCGTCCATCACTTTCGGAACTTCGAATGTGCCGGCTTTGATCTCGGCACGCTTGGCCTCCATCGCCGCTTCGGCATCGGCCGGAGCCGTACCCTTGACGTAGAGGATGTCACTGCCGCCTTCCTTCATCAGGCCATAGGCGGTATAGTCGCGACCTGTCGGCTTGCCGGCGGCAACATCGGCGATTGCGGCGTTGAGGATCGGGCGGAAGTTCCAAAGGGCGTTGGCGAAGACGGTTTCCGGATAGCGCGGGGTGTAGTCGACCAGCGAGCCGATCGACTTGATGCCACGCTCCTTGGCCGCATCAGCCGTGCCAATGCGCTCGCCGAAGAGGATGTCGGCGCCGGCGTCGATCTGGGCAAGGCCAGCCTCGCGCGCCTTTGGCGGGTCGAAAAAGGTGCCGATGAAGGTCACGAGATGCTTGGCATCCGGATTCACTGCCTTGACGCCAGCGGCGAAGGCATTGATCAGCATATTGACTTCCGGGATCGGCATAGCGCCGACCGAGCCGACGACGTTGGACTTGGTCATCTTGCCCGCCAGCATGCCGGCGAGGTAAGCGCCGTCGAAGTTCCAGGTGCCGAAGACGCCGAAATTATCCCCCGACTGCTGGCCGCTTGATCCCATCACGAAGGCCGTCTCGGGATAGTCAACCGCCACTTCGCGGGCCTGTTTCTCGACCGGGAAAGTTTCGCCGATGACCAACTTGGCGCCCTGCTCGGCATATTCGCGCATGGCGCGCGGATAGTCGGTGCCGGACACGCCTTCAGAGAAGACATATTCGATCGCCCCTTCGGCCGCAGCATCTTGAAGCGCTTTGTGGAGGACGGAATTCCAAGCATTTTCAACGGGCGAACCGTGAACACCGGCCACTTTGATCGGTGCTGCGGCACGCGCTGTGGGAATGAAAGTCGAGGCACTCAGGGCAAGACCCGACGCAAGAATGCTGCGCCGGGAGATCAGGATCTCTCTGGACATTGGCGGTTCCCCATTTTTTTACCAATTGGTTTAAAGGGGTAAGGCAAGCCTAAAAAAGTGTCAAGGACGAGTCTTGTGCATAAAATAGACAACGCCAGCAGATCTCACTAACATTTCGCAGGCCGAAACTCACAACATGTCGATAGATTTGAATTTCGTCGACATGTCTCGAGGATAGAGCGACATGAGACTTCGCCCGGATCTGCCCTATAGCGACCTTCCGCCCCTACCGCCAAAGGCTGATATGGAGACGAAGGCCATTCTGAAAGCCTGCATTGCTGCCAGAGCGTCTCTCGCAGAACAGCTCCTTGAGGGGGCGACGGGTGTGTTCGGCGATGAAACGAAGGCGGAGCCGACGGGTCCGACCCTCGATGTCAAAACGCTGCACGCGAAAATCGGCGAACTGACACTGGAGAACGATTTTTTGTCCGGTGTGCTCGGCAAGGCGGGATTGTTGGGCGGAAAGAAATGATCGACCGCGAGCACAAATTGTCGGTCGCACGCCAGGCGAATCTTCTCGGCTTCAGCCGGGGAAACGTCTATTATTCTCCACGCCCGGTGCCTGATGGCGACCTTGCCCTGATGCGGTGGATCGATGAATTGCATCTCGACTACCCCTTTGCCGGAAGTCGGATGTTGCAAGGGCTCTTGAGAGGAGAAGGTCTGGAGACCGGGCGGATACACGTCGCCATGCTGATGAAGAAGATGGGCATCGAGGCGATCTACCGCCGCCCGAACACCTCGAAACCAGCGCCAGGGCACAAAATTTATCCCTACCTCCTACGAAAGCTTGCGGTCACCCGGACCCATCAGGTCTGGGCGATGGACCTGACCTACTTCCCCATGGCGCGGGGATTTGTCTATCTGTGCGCCGTCGTGGACTGGTTCAGCCGAAAGGTCTTGTCATGGCGGTTGTCGATCACGATGGAAGCAGCCTTCTGCATCGAGGCGGTGGAGGAGGCACTTGCCCGTCATGGCAGGCCGGAAATCTCAGCGCAATGCGCAGCATTGTCGCGACAATACCGACCAGGGATCGCAGTTCACCTCCATCGACTTCACCTCCGTGCTGAAGAAGTCGCAGATCGCCATCTCGATGGATGGCAAGGGCGCATGGCGCGACAACGTCTTCGTCGAGCGGCTCTGGCGGTCGATCAAATACGAGGAGGTCTACCTCCACGCCTACAAGACCGTGTCCGAGGCCCGCACTGGCATCGGTCGATATCTGACCTTTTACAATAGCCGACGCCCACATTCATCCCTTGACCGGCAGACACCGGATCAGGCTTACTTCAACGCGCTGGCACCGATGATGGTGGCGGCATAATCGAGGCGGAAATCCACTTAGCGAAACGCCCGAAGCTGTTCAGACAAACCGAGCCATGTGTCTCTGATGTCTTGACCGCTTCGTCGCTGAGCACTTCAATGCGAAGTTGATAGCTGTCATCCTCGTTAAAATGCCGAACGGCACCTATAACCTCGCCGGCGGCCTGCAGGAATTTCCGCTCGAACGCCATCAGGCTTGCAGCTTCGTACCTGAAATCAGGCCAATCGGCGTTTTGCCAGTTCCATTTCATGAGTTATAGCCAGCGTTTCTATAACTCATGAATGTGGTCTATCGTGAGTTATGGAAATCCTGTTTATCGCTCAACATATAAACCTCCAACTCTCGACCAGCCAACAGGGATCAGTAAGCGACGCCGTCTTGAACTTATCTAACTGAACCCGACCACGTTGTTGATTGCCCTCGACCTCGAGACGAGCCAGCCCTTCGCCGCTACGGTGATCATTGGAAGTCAATGACCCGTTGATTGGAAATCGCCTAGCCATGATCCGAGAGTGAGTGAAAGGTGTCTGCTCTTCAGTGACGAGTCATAGCTCTTCTAGCGTCTTTGCGCGGGACCGCAGCAGTAATCGGATCACTTAGATAACTCCCCACGCTCGAAACCTACCCCTGCCCGTCATCTCGCGAAGACCGAGTTCCTGAACGATCTGCCGCGCTCCTTGCGGCGTCACCTCGAGCGTCTTTGCCACCATGCCGGCGGAGATCAGCGGCCGCGCCATGACAAGCTCAACAAGCTCCGGCAGCCTGGATGACGTCCGCCGTCCTTCGAGTTTGCGCATCATCATCTGCCGCGCCAGCACCAGCCGGTCATGCTCCTTCAGCCCCGTCTCGGCGGCAATCGTCAGCGCCCTTGATATCGCCAGTAACCGCGTCTCGCGATCACGATGCCGGCGCCGATCGACGGGGATGGCTTTCAGCCCGAGATTGATTGCGGCAAGATGGGTGCTTGTGGTAACGCCGCCCTCGCGCAGGAC
This sequence comes from Agrobacterium sp. RAC06, assembly GCF_001713475.1. Classification (NCBI taxonomy): domain Bacteria; kingdom Pseudomonadati; phylum Pseudomonadota; class Alphaproteobacteria; order Hyphomicrobiales; family Rhizobiaceae; genus Agrobacterium; species Agrobacterium sp. RAC06. Next base: position 126 of record NZ_CP016500.1, on the reverse strand, counting down.
CGAGGCGGAAAGCAGTCGACCGAGCCAGGGCGCATGCTGCAGGACGGCAATCTCGTTCCAGGCATCGAGGGCGATGATCGCCTTCAAGACCGGCGGCAAATCATCAGCTCGGCCGAGGGCGGTCTG